>NZ_CP030048.1:4201590-4501704 GCF_015291665.1 Bradyrhizobium sp. CCBAU 53338 | reverse complement strand
CCAATGGCAGCTTCTTCCATGTGTTCGGCTCGAAGAGGGAGCTTGCGGGCGCGCTATTCCTGGAGGTGCTGCGGCACTATCACGCCGCAATGCTGGCCGCGCTCGATCCGGCGCTGGATGCGGAGCAGGGGATCGGCGGCCTGATCCGCGCCCATCTCGACTGGGTCGTGCTGAGCCGCCGCGAGGCGCGTTATCTCTTCGAGATCTCGCGCAATGAGTGGGGTGACGATGTTCGCGATGCTCAGCGCGCGCAGAATGCGCGGCTCGCCGAAGGCGTCGAACGCTGGCGCGCGCCGCTCGTTGCGCGCGGCGAGCTTTGGCCGATGACACCGGTGATGTTCGTCAGCCAGCTGATCGGCCCAGCGCAGATCTACTGCCGCGCCTTTCTCTCCGGACGCGACCGCGCCGATCCACGCGGCGAGGCGGATACGCTGATCGCTTGCGCCACCCGCGCGCTGGTTCCGCCCGGACGCGTCGACAAGCAGGAAAGAGGTGCGTCATGAGCAACGATCCCGATTTCGCCCAGATCGCCGAACGAATCCACGCCAATGTCGGCCGCCAGGGTTTCATGAACCTGGTCGGCGCGGAGCTGTCGGAGATATCGCGGGGCAGCTGCACGATTGCGGTCGAGCGCCGGCCGGAGTTGCTGCAGCAGCACGGCTTCTTCCATGGCGGGGTCACCGCTTTCCTGGTCGACAACGCCACGACCATCGCGGCGGCGACCTCGCGCGGCCAGCCGGCGCTGACGGCAGAGTACAAGCTCAATCTGCTGTCGCCCGCGGTCGGCGACAAACTGATTTGCCGGGCGAGGGTGATCAAGCCGGGCCGCCAGGTTTCCGTGGTCGCGGCCGACGTGTTCTGCGTCAACGACGGCGTCGAGAAACATACGGCGACGGCGCTCGCCTCGATCGCGATGCTGAGCGAGGATGTGGGTGCGAAAACGAAAAACCCGGCTGCCTGAGGCAGCCGGGCTTCGCGTTGCGCCTGAGCGCGAGGCTTACTTCTCTTCCACAGCCGGAGCCGGCTCGACGTCGTCGTGCTGGGCTTCCGGATCGAAGAACTCGCCGGCGGCGGCGATCGCCTCGGCGGCCGCGTCGCGGTCCTCGTTGCGGGTCGAGATGTCCTCGCCGCGGTTGATGCGCTCGGCCTCGTCCTGGCTGCGCGCAACGGTGACGGTGACCTCGACCTCGACCTCGGGGTGGACGGCGACGGTGATCGAGTGCTTGCCAATGGTCTTGATCGGCGCGTCGAGCTGAACCTGCGGACGAGCCAGCGAAACGCCGTCGGCCTCGAAGGCGGCAACCACGTCGCGCACCGTGACCGAACCGAACAGCTGGCCGGCTTCAGAAGCCTGACGGATCACGATGATGTTCTTGCCCTCGATCTTCTCGGCGACCTTGGACGCCTCGCCCTTCGAGGCAAGGTTGCGAGCTTCGAGGTCGGCCTTCATGCCGTCGTACTTGGCGCGGTTGTCCGCGGTGGCGCGCAGCGCCTTGCCGCGCTTGAGCAGGAAATTGCGGGCGTAGCCGTCGCGAACCTTCACGACTTCGCCCATCTGGCCGAGCTTGCTCACGCGTTCCAGCAAAATGACTTCCATATTCGTTCTCCTTTGAAGTGCTTTGGGTTTTCAGGTTTCGGGTTGAACTCAAGATGTCGGCAATGGCGGCGGTTGCCGATTGCGCAAGAAGCGCTCGCGGACGCCGAACACGGCGTCAGCGAGCCCAAGGATCACCATCGCGATGACAGGCCAGCCGAAGACCAGGACGACAGCATAGGTCGAGCTAAGCCAGAAGGCGCGGCTCTTCAGCGCGAGCGTCAGCGTATGCAGCACGGCGAATCCGGTCAGCGCGTAAGCCATCATCAACGCCGCCGTGGCGATCTGCGCGACGATCGCGAGCAAGCCACTGGTGAAGCAGAAGGCGAGTGCGATGCAGAGCACCGCTAGCGTCATCGCCGGCAGTTGGGCCGTCTTCAGATCCGGCCATGGGCGCCGCAGCCGGCCCGATGTCGCCGTCACTTTGGCGCTGAGCCAAAGATTGAGCGTGAGCGTCATCATCGAGACGATGGCGGCAGCAGCCGGAGCGATGTGGATCAATGCGTCGATAAACTGGTCGGCTTCGCCGGACGCCTGCGGATCGGCGGCACGCAGGATACGCATCAGGCCACGCCGCAGCGTTCCCGTGATGGTCTCGGCGTCGCTACCGAGCGTGAGGAGGGCGGCGATCGTGGTCAGCGCGGCAAAGCCGGCGATCCACAACAGGATGCGGCCGACGGGATACCATTCGATGTCGGGTTCGGCCGGCGCAGCGACCGCCGTGGCAGACGTCGTGTTCTCGACGTGCCGACCGAGCAAGACAAGATGGCCCAGCCACCAGGCCGGCAGTGCGACGGTGACGGCAAAGGCGAGGCAATAGGGCAGGCCAAAGATGGCGCCGAGGCCGATCGCGGCGGCGATACCGCCCAGGCTAGCGTAGAGCGGCCCCCAGCCGATCGCGGCGACCATCAGCGGCAGCGGCGCGAGATAGAACAGGACGAGCGAGATCAGCGCGCCCGACACGATCGAGGCGAACATCAGGGCCGACGCAGCGCCGGCGATCAGGGCTATCAGTCCAAATACCATCATCAGCTGTCCCGCTCCCTTCGAGCGGTTAGAGGCGCTTCGCCCCAACCATCGGCGACCGGACGACCCGGAAGCCTTATGAGTTCAGAAAGTCGCGACCGGCGGCCTGAATGCCGCCGGCCGGATTCGTCTTAGCGAATGACGTAGGGCAGCAGGCCCAGGAACCGCGCGCGCTTGATGGCGCGGGCGAGTTCACGCTGCTTCTTCGCGGACACCGCGGTGATGCGGCTCGGCACGATCTTGCCGCGCTCGGAGACGTAACGCATCAGCAGCTTGGAGTCCTTGTAGTCGATCTTCGGCGCATTGGCTCCCGTGAACGGGCAGCTCTTGCGGCGACGGAAAAACGGGCGGCGTGCACCAGCTTCAGCCATTGTTCTTACTCCCCATCCGTCGTTTCAGCTTCGTCGCGCGGACGGCGCGGGCCGCGATCGCCGCGGAAGCCACCACCGTCACGATCGCCACCACGGAAACCGCCTTCACGGTCGCCGCGGAAACCGCCTTCGCGCTCACCGCGGAAACCGCCACCGCGGTCGTCACGCTCGCGATCGCGGTCAGCCTTGCGCATCATCGCGGACGGACCTTCCTCGAGCTCCTCGACGCGGACGCTGAGATAGCGGATCACGTCTTCGCTGATGCGCTCCTGGCGCTCGATCTCGGCGATCGCCGCGGACGGCGCGTCGATGTTGAGCAGCACGAAGTGCGCCTTGCGGTTCTTGTTCATGCGGTAGGTGAGGGAGCGAACGCCCCAATTCTCGGTCTTGGTGACCTTGCCGCCGAGACTCTCGACGATGCCGGTCATCTGCGCAGTCAGCTCTTCGACCTGCTGCGTGCTCGCGTCCTGGCGCGCGAGAAAAACATGCTCATAGAGAGCCATTGTCGTCCTTTCCTCGTGTTGGCGCATTGCCCGGCGTCAAGCCCTTAAGAGACCTTCGGAAAGGACTCTGGGATCAAGCTCAGAAGGCGGAAACACGGGACGACGGGCCGACTGGCCCTGCCACACCAAAATCACTGAGGATTTGCTGAGACCGTCCGTTCAGCTCCCGGCCGGGGTCTGCGGATGCGCGCGTTATACGGATTTTGGACGGGTTTGCAAGGTTTGGGGCCGTGGTTTCGGCCCGGATCGTTGCGGCGCCGGGGGCGGGGACCGATCCTCCCATACCACAATCCGGCTTGATCTATTTGTTTGTATGTCATACAAATAAATGAAGGAGAGGACCCAGTGGCGGAAAAGCCGGCCCAGGAGCCGTTTGAGGCGGCAGGCGACCCCAAACATGCCGCGCGGGCGACGCGTTCGGCCGGGCGCAAGATGCGCTCCCTGCTGCTGGACGCAGCGAGCCCGCTGTTTCGGGAGCGGGGGCTGCCGGGCACTGCGATCACCGAGATCGCGGCCGCCGCGAACGCGTTCCCGAGCCAGATCACCTATTACTTCCGCACCAAGGAGGCGCTGTTCGTCGAATGTGCCTGCCGCGATCTCCTCTATCTGGGCCGTGCGACCGAGCAGGCGGCGCTGAAGGCGCGCACGCCACGGGAGTACACCCGCGCGCTGGCCGAGACCGTGACCGCCGGCGATTCGATCGCATTCTTCGCCGAGGCATTGACGCTGACGCGGCGTCGCCAGGATCTGGCGCCGCTGGTCGAGCGCACGATTGAGCGCCTGCACGCTGAAGGCGCGCGCGCCTATGCGGGCCAGGTGGCGCGCCATGGCTGGCGCTCGCTGCGCGCGCCCGACGAAAGCTCGCGGCGGTTCTGGGCCGTCGCTATCGGCGTCATTCTCGAAGGCTACGCCATGGGTCGCTCGCCAGAGGCGCTGTGTGCCGAGATGCTGCGCGTGCTCGGCGAGCAGGCGAAGTCTACTGGCGACACCGCGCGGCTGCGTCTCGTCGATGAAAATGATGGATTAAGCCATTCGGACGGAGAGGGGTAGGCCATGACCGCGCTTCGCATGCGTGCCCGCGATTTCCTGACCGACGATCAACTCGCCGATGTGCGCCAACGCGTGACCTGGAAGGGCGTCGCGATGATCGCGCACGCCTGGGCGCTCATCATTGGTGCGATCGTGCTGGTCGCGTGGTGGCCCAATCCGATTACCTATGTTCTTGCGGTTGCCATCATTGGCTCGCGCCAGCTTGGGCTCGCAATTCTCATGCATGACGGCGCGCATGGGTGTCTGTCCGCTGACGAGAAGACCAATCTGGCCCTGAGCCAGTGGCTCTGCGCCTATCCTTTGTTTGCCGAGACGCGCAGCTATCGGCGCTATCATCTGCAGCACCATGCGCGCACGCAGCAGGAGGATGATCCTGATCTGGTGCTGTCGGCACCATTTCCAATCACGAAGCTGAGCTACCGCCGCAAGTTCATCCGCGACATTACCGGGCAGACCGGCTACCAGCAGCGCAGGGCGCAACTCCTCAACGCGCTCGGACCGAAGGACCGGCCGTGGCGTCAGCGCGCCGCCCATTTCTGGGAGAAGCTCGGTCCGCAATGCCTCCTCAACGCCGCGATGTTTGCCGGTCTCGCGGCGGCCGGCGTGTGGTGGGCGTACCCGTTGCTCTGGCTGGTGCCGCTGCTCACCTGGATGATGGTCATTACTCGCATCCGCAACATAGCCGAGCATGCTGTCGTGCCTGACAGCAGCGATCCCTTGCGCAACACGCGCACCACGCACGCCAATGTCCTCGAGCGTCTGTTCATCGCGCCGTACTACGTGAACTATCACCTCGAACATCATCTGCTGTTCTACGTGCCTTGCTACAATCTGCCGAAGGTGCATCGTCTGCTCAGCGCGAGCCGGCATGCCGGCCGGATGGAGGTGCAGCCGGGCTACGCGGCGGTGCTGCGGCTTGCGACCACAAAGCCCGATCGTGACGACCGCCCGGGCCAACTCGTGAACAGCGCGCGCCGCGCGCATGCGGGGGCGGCGGTCGATGCCAACCAGACCAATGGTGGATTTTAGGGGGCCGCATCCCCAGGTGAATGCAGGCCGAAGTTCCTATCTTGGCTTGACATTCCGGCCCCGGACAGTGTCTACGGCCCCTTTCGGAGCATGGTCGAGAACCAAGGCTCGGGCCGGACGTCATCGGCTGCCGGGTTCTCGAAGCACACGACTCGAGCGATCCAGGGAGCGCCGATGACGGCAGCATTCACATTTCCAGGACAAGGTTCCCAGGCAGTCGGTATGGGCAAGGCCCTCGCCGACGCTTTTCCGGCGGCTCGCGCAGTGTTCGACGAGGTCGATGCCGCACTTGGAGAGAAGCTGACGGCCACGATCTGGGACGGTCCGGCCGAAACCCTTCAGCTCACTGAAAACGCCCAGCCGGCCCTGATGGCAGTGTCCGTGGCCACTCTGCGGGTGCTTGAGGCTGAAGCCGGATTTTCCGTGGGGCGGGATGCCGCCTTCGTCGCCGGTCACTCGCTCGGCGAATATTCGGCGCTGGCAGCGGCCGGCAGTCTGACGATTTCGGACACCGCGCGGCTGCTTCGTACCCGCGGTCTCGCAATGCAAAAGGCCGTGCCGGTTGGAGCCGGCGCCATGGCTGCGCTGCTCGGCCTCGATTACGAGGCGGCCATGGAGGTCGCCAAGGAGGCCGCGCAGGGCCAGGTCTGCCAGGCTGCCAATGATAACGGCGGCGGGCAGGTGGTCGTCTCCGGCGACAAGGCGGCGGTGGATCGCGCCGTCGAGATCGCCAAGACCAAGGGCGCCAAGCGCGCGATGCTGCTGCCGGTATCCGCCCCGTTCCATTGCCAGCTGATGCAGCCGGCGGCCGACGCGATGGCGGAAGCGCTGTCCAAGGTCACGATCAAGGCGCCGGCAGCGCCGCTGGTCTCCAACGTGCTGGCAAGCGCCATCACCGATCCCGACGAAATCCGCCGCCGCCTTGTTGAGCAGGTCACCGGGACGGTGCGCTGGCGCGAGTCGGTTGCCTACATGGCGGGCCAGGGCGTCACCCGTTTCTTCGAGATCGGGGCGGGCAAGGTGTTGACGGGCCTCGTCAAGCGCATCGCCGACGGCGCCGTCGGCGTTGCCGTCGGCGGACCGAACGATATTGCCGCTGCCAAAGACGCCTTGGCTGCGGCGAAGCAGGGTTGAGGAGCTATCGATGTTCGATCTGACTGGCAAAAAGGCGCTCGTCACCGGCGCGACCGGCGGCATCGGCGGCGCGATCGCGCAGGCGCTGCATGCGCAAGGCGCCACCGTCGCGATCTCCGGAACGCGCAAGGAAGTGCTGGATGAGCTCGCCGGCAAGCTCGGCGAGCGTACCCATGTGCTGCCCTGCAACCTCTCCAAGGCCGATGAAGTCGAGGCGCTTGTTCCCGCCGCGGAAGCTGCGATGGGCCAGGTCGACATTCTCGTCGCGAACGCCGGCATTACGCGGGACAACCTGTTCGTTCAGCTGCGCGACGAGGACTGGGACGAGGTCATCAACGTCAACCTGACGGCGACCTTCCGCCTGGCGCGCGCCGCCACCAAATTAATGATGCGCAAGCGCTTCGGCCGCATCATCGCCATTACCTCGGTGGTCGGCGTGACAGGGAATCCCGGGCAGGGCAATTACACCGCGTCGAAGGCCGGGCTGATCGGCATGATCAAGACGCTGGGCGCCGAATACGCCAAGCGCGGCGTCACCGCGAATTGCATTGCGCCCGGCTTCATCAAGACGCCGATGACCGATGCGCTCAACGACAAGCAGCGCGAGACGATTTTGAGCAAGGTTCCGGCCAACCGCCTGGGCACGCCCGAGGACATCGCGGCCGCCGCCGTCTACCTCAGTTCGAACGAAGCGGCCTACGTGACCGGCCAAACCATCCACGTCAACGGCGGCATGGCCATGATCTGACGCGGCGTTCCGCATTGCCCACATGGGCGGGGCGGGATGCGGCAAACGGCCGTTTCCAGAGCGAAATGAGGCTTGTAGTCAAGGCAGTTGAAGTATGATAACCGGACCTTCAACGGATGGGCAAAGAACGCCATTGCAGGTTTTTGAAACCCTGTATATTGGCGATGCGGAGCCTTGGCCGTCGTTCGCCGGGCCCTGGATCGGTTTGGATGGGGCCAAATCAAGTTCGTAAGTATTAAGGCAAGTAACACGACCACGACGGCTCGTATCGTCCCGGGGGGTCGGGTCTACAGGGAACAACACGAGGTTATGCAATGAGTGACATTGGCGAGCGGGTTAAGAAGATCGTGGTCGAACACCTTGGTGTTGAACCCGAGAAGGTTGTCGACGCAGCGAGCTTCATCGACGACCTCGGCGCCGACAGTCTGGACACCGTCGAATTGGTGATGGCGTTCGAAGAAGAATTCGGGTGCGAGATTCCTGATGACGCCGCCGAGACGATTCTCACCGTCGGCGACGCCACGAAGTTTCTCGAGAAGAACGCGAAGAGCTAAGGCTCTTCATTTTCGCGGGGACAACATTGAAACCGGACGGGCCGCTTCCCAGCGGTCAGCCGGTTTCTTGTTATTGGCCGTGAATCTTTCGATGCGGAGTTTTCGGACATGAGGCGGGTTGTCGTCACTGGTCTCGGCATGGTGTCGCCACTCGGCTGCGGCGTCGAGCCAACCTGGAAACGCATCCTCAACGGCGAAAGCGGTGCGCGCAGGATCGAGAGCTTCGATGTCTCCGATCTGCAGACCAAGATCGCCTGCACCGTCGTGCGCGGCGACGGCAGCAACGACAGCTTCAATCCCGACAAGTGGATGGAGCCGAAGGACCAGCGCAAGGTCGACGACTTCATCATCTTCGGCATGGCCGCAGCCGGCCAGGCGCTCGACGACGCCAATTGGCATCCCGAGACCGAAGAGGACAAATGCGCGACCGGCACCATGATCGGTTCCGGCATCGGTGGCCTCAACGGTATCGCCGACACCGCGATCCTGCTCAAGGAACGTGGCCCGCGCCGGGTGTCGCCGTTCTTCATTCCCGGCCGCCTGATCAATCTTGCGTCCGGCTACGTCTCGATCGCACATGGGCTGAAGGGGCCGAACCATTCGGTGGTCACGGCCTGCTCGACCGGCGCTCACGCGGTCGGCGATGCCGCACGCCTGATCGCGCTCGGCGATGCAGACGTGATGGTCGCCGGCGGCGCGGAGTCGCCGATCAGCCGCATCGGTATCGCCGGCTTCAACGCCGCGCGTGCGCTTTCGACCGGCTTCAACGAGACGCCCGAGAAGGCATCGCGTCCCTATGACAAGGATCGCGACGGGTTTGTCATGGGCGAGGGCGCCGGCGTCCTCGTTCTGGAGGAACTGGAGCACGCCCAGCGCCGCGGCGCGAAGATCTATGCCGAGGTGATCGGCTACGGTCTGTCCGGTGATGCCTATCACATTACGTCGCCGTCGCCCGATGGCGATGGCGGTTTCCGCAGCATGTCGGCTGCGCTCAAGCGTGCCGGCCTGACCGCGTCCGATCTCGACTACATCAACGCGCACGGCACCTCGACGCCGCTCGGTGACGAGATCGAGCTCGGGGCCGTGGAACGCCTGCTCGGCAATGCCGCCTCCAAGGTTGCGATGTCCTCGACCAAATCGTCGACCGGCCATCTGCTCGGTGCGGCCGGCGCGATCGAGGCGATCTTCGCCGTCCTCGCGATTCGCGATAATATCGTGCCGCCGACCATCAACCTGGACAACCCGTCGGTGGAGACCGCGATCGATCTCGTGCCGCACAAGGCGAAGCAGCGCGAGGTCAATGTCGCGTTGTCGAATTCTTTTGGTTTCGGCGGTACCAATGCGTCGGTGATCGTCCGGCGCCTGGCCCAATAGTTTGCGTTTGAGACGAATCCACCGTTTTGCCGTATTCGGCGATAGTCATGTCTGTGGGCGCGTGCATTTGGCTCGGCAAGCGATTGTCAGGCCGCGATTGAACCGGCAGGATTCAGGTTGCTTCGATGAGTGAAAGGCCGCCCATTTCGCCCAGGAGTCCGCGGGCAGCGCTCGAGCCGGAGCAGGTCCCGCCGCCGCCGAAGCGTTCGGAGCGGGCGCGCAATCCCTTCGTCGTAGTCGGCAACGCCATCATCACCTTGCTCCTGATCGGCATGATCGGCGCGGGTGTTGCCTATTATTACGGCCGGCAGGTGCTGGAGTCGCCCGGGCCGCTGAAGGAAGACAAGGTCGTCAACATTCCCCAGCGCGCCGGGAAGCGCGACATCGCCGAGACCCTGAACCGGGAAGGCGTGACCGACGTCAATCCATGGATCTTCATCGGCGCCGTGGCTGCGCTGAAGGCGAGCTCGGATCTCAAGCCGGGTGAATATTCGTTCCAGAAGAACGCGAGCTTGCGCGACGTCATCGCCACCATCGTCGAGGGCAAGGTGGTGCAGCATGCCGTCACGATTCCGGAAGGGCTGACCTCCGAGCAGATCGTGGCGCGATTGAGCGACAACGACATCTTCACCGGCAGCGTGCGCGAAGTGCCGCGTGAAGGGACGCTGCTGCCCGAGACCTACAAGTTCCCGCGCGGGACCCCGCGCGACCAGGTGATCCAGCGCATGCAGCAGGCGCACAAGCGCGTGCTCGCGGAGATCTGGGAGCGCCGCAGCCAGGATCTGCCGGTCAAGACGCCGGAGCAACTGGTGACGCTGGCCTCGATCGTCGAGAAGGAGACCGGCAAGCCGGACGAGCGCAGCCGCGTCGCCGCGGTGTTCGTCAATCGCCTCAAGCAGAAGATCAAGCTCCAGTCCGACCCGACCATCATTTACGGCCTCGTCGGCGGCAAGGGCACGCTGGGCCGCCCGATCAAGCGCAGCGAGATCACCCAGCCTTCGCCCTACAATACCTATGTGATCGAGGGCCTGCCGCCGGGCCCGATCTCCAATCCCGGCCGCGCCTCGCTGGAGGCCGCCGCCAACCCGGCCCGCACCCGCGACCTCTATTTCGTCGCCGACGGCTCGGGCGGGCATGCGTTCACCGAGACCTACGACGCGCACCAGAAGAACGTCGCGAAACTCCGCGCGATGGAGAAGCAGATCCAGAACGACACGGTCGAGCCGGCCGACGATGCGCCGGCGCCGGCCGCCGCCGCGCCCGCTGGCGCAGATACAGCGCCGACCGCGACCACGCCGCCGGCGCGCCCGACCCAGCAGAAGAAGCCGCCGGCGCGGCCCGCAGCTCCAGCTCGCCAGGGCGCAGTGCAGCCCTCGCCGCCGGTAATCCAGCGCTAGGCCCGGTCCGGCGTCAGGCCCACGCAGACCTGCCTGCGGACTTTGCGGATTCCACTTTCCTGCAAAATAGTCTTAAGTTTCGCGTGGCCTGATGGCCTTGCGAATCCCATGATGTCGGAGAACTTGACCTGATGGCGCTGTCGTCCATGACCGGCTTTGCCCGAAGCCACGGCGCAAGCGGGCCGTATACGTTCGAATGGGAATTGAAGTCGGTCAACGCCAAGGGCTTTGACCTCAGGGTGCGGCTGCCGCAAGGGTTCGACGAGCTCGAGGCCTACGCCAAGAAGCGCGCGGGCGAGCTTTTGTCGCGCGGCACCGTCTACGCCAATCTCAACGTCAAGCGCGCCAACGCGGCCGCCACCGTCCGCGTCAATGAGGACGTGCTCAACGCGGTGCTGAAGGCGGCCGCCGTCATCTCCGGCAAGATCGACGCCGTCGCGCCGAGCATCGACGGCCTGCTCGCCATCAAGGGCGTCGTCGAGGTTGCCGAGCCCGAGGGCGACGAAGAGGAGGACAAGGCCGCGCGCGCTGCCGCAGCGGAGGCTTTCGACAAGGCGCTCGACGAACTCGTGGCGATGCGCAAGCGCGAGGGCTCCTCGCTCGGCCAGATACTGACCCAGCGGGTCGACGAGATCGAGCAGCTCGCCAAGAAGGCGGAAGGCTCGCCGGGCCGCAGGCCGGAGGCGATCAAGGCGAAGCTCGCCGAGCAGATCGCAGCGTTGCTGGACACGTCGGACCGTTTCGATTCCGACCGTCTGATGCAGGAGGCGATCCTGATCGCCACCAAGGCCGACATCCGCGAGGAGCTCGACCGCATCGCCTCGCACGTCGCACAGGCGCGCGAACTGATCGGCAAGGGCGGCCCGATCGGCCGAAAGCTAGATTTCCTGGCGCAGGAGTTTCACCGTGAGGTCAACACCTGCTGCTCGAAGTCGAACGACATCGAGCTGACCAATACCGGGCTCGCCATGAAGAACGTGGTCGAGCAATTCCGCGAGCAGGTCCAGAATCTGGAGTGATCGATGACGACGAGCGGTCACGGAACTGACGGTGTCGAGCGGCGCGGACTGATGTTCGTACTGTCCTCGCCATCGGGCGCGGGCAAGACGACGCTGTCGCGGATGTTGATCGACCGCATGCCGGGCCTTCGCATGTCGGTGTCGGCGACCACGCGCGCGATGCGGCCCGGCGAGGTCGATGGCCGCGACTATCTGTTCGTCGACAAGGCCAGGTTCGACGCGATGGTGAAGGGTGACGAGCTGCTGGAATGGGCGACCGTATTCGACAACAGCTACGGTACGCCGCGCGCGCCGGTCGAGGCCGCGCTGTCGGCCGGGCAGGACGTGCTGTTCGACATCGACTGGCAGGGCACGCAGCAGCTCCGCGAGAAGGCCCGCGCCGACGTCGTCAGCGTCTTCATCCTGCCGCCTTCGGCAGGCGATCTCGAGAAGCGACTGCATTCACGCGCGCAGGATTCCGACGAGGTCATCCGCAAGCGCATGAGCCGCGCCAGCCACGAGATGAGCCATTGGGCCGAGTACGACTACATCGTCATCAACCACAATGTCGATGATGCCTTCGCGGAGGTCCAGTCGATCCTGAAGGCCGAGCGCCTCAAGCGCGAGCGGCGGACCGGCCTCGTGAGCTTCGTGCGAGGGCTGCAAGGTCAGCTTCAAGGGTAGCGTCGAAGCTCGGCTGCGTCAGCCGCGGCCCTTCGGCCGCGAGCCGTTCCAGCATCGCCGTGATGATGTCGATGTCGATCGCATTGTCGTTGCGCGCGGGCCCCTCATGCGAATCTGCGTCGCGGACGTGCTCTTGATGCGCGTCCTCATCGTGATCGGCCGTCTCTTCGTGATGAGCCTCGGCCGCGAGTTGAGGCGCTGGCGCCTCGATCTCGAATTCGCCCTCGAAACAGTCGATCTCGGTCTCGTCAGGTTCTTCCACCGTAACCTCGGCGGCGGGACGGCCTTGCGCTGCGATCCGGCCGATCGCGTCGCTGAAAGCGGCGATCTGACGGGCTTGCGGACGCACGGCGTCGAAGTCGATCGGAAGCGGCCGCTCGACGCGCGGCGCCGGAACGGGCTCGCCGTGCCACGGTGCGCGGCTGTCATCGCAATCTTGCCTGGTGTCCCAGTTGACGCGGCGATCGGCTGTCTGCATGCGCGCGCGTCCGCCCGCGAAGCGGTAGATCAGGCTGGCGAGGACGCCAGCGAGCGCCAGCGCGCCGCCGACGACGAGCAGAAGCATCTGGAGCGAACCGGTCGGCTTCTCGGCAGGCGCGTCGGCTGCGGCGAGCGCCACCGGGGCGGGGGATGCGGCCGGCGTTGCGCTCGTCTCGGTTGACGGTGCTGCAGGTGCGTCGGTCGTTGCAGGCGACGGCTGCGGTGCGGGTGAGGCGGCTGCCGGTGCAGCGTCGGGCCAACGTGTGGCGACGGCCGGCTGTTGCGGATCGCCGTTCGCAGCGGGCGCAGGCTGAGTGACCGGAACTGCGGTCGCGGCCGTGGGCGCTGCCTGCGGGGCGGCGCTCTGCGGCGCGACGTATTCGGCGTGCGCATTCTGCACCGATTGCGGCGGCGGTGAATCCGGCTGCGCCGTGCTGCTCGCCATCTGCGCGGTCGTGGCAGCCTTGGCGGGTTCCTTGACGCCTTCAGCGCGCAGATACCAGCATTGCCGCTTCGTCCCGCGCTCCACGCGATAGTGCCAGTGTTGTCCCTGCGGTGCGCCGCCCTTCGGCGAGGTGAGACAGTCGCTCGCGGGATTCACCGTGCTGGCAGCGCCGGGGGCAACCGGCGCGTTCTGCGAGACGGCAGCCAGGGGTACGCCGGCGATGATGCTGCCGATCAATGCAGATGTGAACTTTGCGGTGCGGTTGCCCATCCTGGTCTCCCGATTACGCATGACGCAACTCGTTACCTTCCCCTTCTCAGCAAAGAGTTGGGTGGCAATGAGCCGCAAATCCGGAGAGGATGTGGCTTGAATCGGGCCTGCGGGGCGTTCGTTCCGCCGCGAATGAGGCAATTTCGAGCGCGTTACTGCTTGCTCGCGGTCCAGGTTCCCGAGCAGCCGTCGGAGCGGCGGAACGTGCCGGACCCGCTGCGCGCGGACAGGCGGCCGGCGCCGGTATAGGTGATGCCGCCATCACCCTGTCCGAACGTGTGCACCGAGCCGTTTGCGCTGACCGTCCCACTGACGCCTTGGCCGATCACGCGGCCGGAGGTCACGACGGTCGCGCCACTGGACGTGCCGCCGCAGCCGACGCTGGTGACGGCCCAGGCACCGTCGAAACTGCCGCCGCCACCACTTCCGCCGCCGCGCCGTGCCGACGAGCGTTGTTCGTCCGTGGCCGGCTTGCTCCGGCGCGCCGATGGCGCGGGTTCTGCGGAACGGCCTGAAGAACCATCCTGGCGCGAGCCGGACAGCGATTTTTCGTCATTGCCGATCGAGCCGCCGGCGCTGCCGGATTGCGCGAAGGCCGATGGCGAGACGAGTGTGAGGAGAAGCGAGGCGAGGGCAAAATGGCGGCTTGAGGTGTTCGACATGAGCCAGAAATCCATCATGAAAAATCAGCGGCAGAATCAACGACCAGAGCCGTCGGCACAGACGGCTCCAATAATGCGGCAAGCTTTGCCGGCCTTGCCGCAATCGTCAAGCGCGGCATCCTTCGCGCGCTCCACGCTGTCGCGCTGGACCAGCGACCAGGATTTGTCCGAGATTGCGAACGCGCCGCAGCTTCTGCCGTAGAAGGAGAGTTCGATCGGGCATTTGGCGCCCCCGCAATTGCCGCGCGCATCCGCGACCGCCGCGCGCCGTGAGGCATGGTTCCACGAGATGCCCCATTTGCTGCTGTCGGGGCCGTAGACGATCGAGCCCCAGGGCTTGAGGTCCTCCATCTTGCGCATCCGCAGCAGCAGGCCCTCGGTCGCTTCACCCGTTGGCGCCATGGAAATCCGTTGCTGAAGCTTCGTGATCGCGCGCGTGAGCCCGTCGGGCGTATCAGGATCGAAATTGAGCTCGTAGAGCCGCTCGCTCAATTCGCTGAGCAGCGCGGCATCGCGCAGCGGCACTCGGTCAGGATCGGCACGCAGGCGATCCGCCGGCAGCGGATCGGGCTGCATCGCCGCGACCTGCGGCGGCGCGGCTTGCGTCGGGGGTACGAAGTAGAATGTGCCGTCGATCGGCGAGGACGACACCCATGGTTGCTGTGCGCCCGAGGTGGCGCGCTTCACGGCGAGGCCGACCTGGTTGAAGGTCTGGAAGACGTCGAGGCCCGCGGTGCGGATCGTCGCCGCGAGCGCCTTGGTGTAGGGGCTGTGGCCGTCGCTGCCATCCTGCGCGACGTTGCCCGGTTGCGTCGCGTAGGAAATCAGCGTGCCCTCGGGCGCACGCATCTGCGCGAGGCCGCCGTCGGAGGAGCGCAAGCCGCGCGAACCGAATGGGTTGTTGCGGCAGGCATCGAGGATGACGAGGTTGAGCCGCGTGCCCGAACCCTGCATTTGGCGCAGCACGAGATTGACGTCGGTCATCTGGAAATCGACGTCGGCTTCGCGCGTTGGATTGGCGCCGACAGGTACCAGATAGTTCGAGCCCGCCACCTGCACACCGTGACCGGCATAATAGAACAGTGCGACGTCGGCGCCCTGCACCTGCCGGCCGAAGCTTTGTACCGCAATGTCCATCGCGGCCTTGTCGAGATCGAGCTGTGCGCCGCCGCCGACCAGTACGAAGCCGAGCGAGCCGAGCGTCTGCGCCATCAGGCTGGCGTCCTTGGCGGGATTGTCGAGCGGCGTGATGTTCTTGTAAGCGGAGTTGCCAACCACCAGCGCAATGCGCTTCTCGGCCGCCGCCGGCTGCGCGACGTTGAGCGTGGCGACGACGAACGCCGCCAGCATCAGGACGCGATTGAAAATCCTCGCGCGCATCAAAATTCCCCAAATAATGGCGCCAATCTACCAGCTAGATGCACGGCCGAAAAGCGGTGCGGCACTTTGGCCGGATGGCCGGAACGAGCCCGCCACGTCTCGCGATCGGAGAGGCGCACAGGTTCGCGTTCCCGCGACAGGTTTGTCCGGGCCTTGCTGCCGTTCATCGCCCTATGAAAGCCAGAGGGCGCAGGGAAGGCCGGGCGCCGGCGGCACCCGCAAGTCCGTGCGCTCCAGGAAATGCACACGGGGTGGACCACAGGTTGGCCGAACGCCCGGCCTTCCCTGCGCGGATGGTTTTAACGGTGTCCTTCGCGCTCTCCTCGGGGAGCGATGCACTATTGCCCCCGTCGCTTTGCAGATGGCTGACGCGCGCACCCGGTCGGGCCGCCACATCACCGCAAGGCTTGACGCACAGGCTCCGGGCGCCAGGACCACACGACTTCTCCGTCCGCGGACGGTTTCGCCTGATCGTTCGGGGCTTGCGTGTGCTCACCCGGACCGCCGACGAACCCGCTGTGACCGCGCCGTGTCGTGCCGCGTTGCGTGACGTCTCACGGTTGCCCGCCCTGTCATCGCGCAATCGCGCCGGCGCTACCGCGTCCACCGCAACCCGGCCCGCATCTCGTGACGATCGCGAAGCGCCCCTTTGGCAAGGGCCGGGATGGGGGTGCTTATGCCATAAATCCGAAATTCTGGAAAGGAGAATATTTTTGCGCAAAGGGGTTGACGGTGTTTTGGTGTTTTGCCCGGCTGCCCTTATCTCTGCTCGCCGGTCTGGATGAAGACCTGACATGCGCTGGCAAGGCAGATCGCGGTGGGAGCGGGCAGGCGCAGCCGACGATGATCGCGAGGTGGCGGATCGCGATGGTGGCGGGCCTTGCTGGGGATGACGGATCGGTCATGCAGGAGAACAAGAATGCGCCGGACGGCGCGCGTCACCGCCGTCACGCACGCGCAGGAGCATCACTTGCCTGCGCAGCAATCGACCAGCAAGCGCCAGATGCGCTGGATCTCGATGGACCTCTGCATCTCGAGCACGTGGTTCTCGCTGGCATGGGGGCAGGGAGCTGCGGCGTGGAGTTCGCGCGGTGCGATCCAGCGTTCCGAGATCGGATCGTACCATTTGCTGGGCGTCACCAAGTTCGTATCTCCTCTTCATCCCCCTGGTTCTGCGCCTATCCCGTGCGCCGGTTGCTGGTGTTTTGGGTGAGGTTGCCGTGGGCGGCCTGCTCACGGATGTTCTGTTTCTCGTCGTCGCGATGGCCTTTGGTCGTATCGACGGGAACAGTCGGCGTGCTGCCGGCGCCTTTGTGGCTTTGGTTCTGATCCGGCACAGGCTGCACGATCTTTGTCAGCGGCTTCGTCATATCGTTCAGACTCCGTCGTTGCCTCGACGAAGGGTCAACGCGGTGGACGCGCAGGGCGTTCCAAGATCGGGTCTGACGTAATTGCGGCGATGCGAAGCGCGCTAGTGCTTCGCGCCGTCGTGGCCGCCGGATGACGAGCGGTCGGAGACGGGCTCGTTCTCCCGGGCGCGGAGCTCGCTCAAGGCCGTCTCGAGGGGGTGTCCGTCGCCGCCCGCAGCCCCGGCAGGTGGTGGTGGCTTGCGGTATTTCCGGATCATCCGCTTGATGTCGTCGACGGCCTCCAGCAAGGGCGGCGTCAGCGAGAGCACCGTCCCCATCGCAATGGCGATGATGGTGTGGCGCAGCGAGACCTTCTCGTCTTCATCGTAGGCGTAGACATTCCGGCCGATCCGGACAGGCGCGAGCCCGCTCCCGGATCGCGTCTGATCCGCTTTCCGCGGCTTGCGCGGCGGAATCATGATCACGACGAAGAGCACGTTGATCAGGAGCCAGATGCCCAGGATGATGAGAACAGTCCGCATCGATAAACCAAAGGTTAAGAAATGTGCTGGTGATTCAAGTGGATATTGAACGGCCGTTCGCGCGCCAATGCAAGTCGTGCTTTCGACGAGACCCGAGTTTCAGCGCGAGCTGCTATCGGAATTCGGCAGGAATGGATGCCAAAGGACGCGTGCACCGGCTCCATCCCAGGAACCGAAACGAGGGTTCGGCTTGGACCGATTCTGCCTCCCGGTGCCGAGATCAGCCCGCTACCGAAACCGCCGCGTCACCATCGCCAGTACGAAGACCGGTTCGGTACCGTCGAACACGCTGAGCGTCCAGCTGTCGCCGGGACGCAGCGCATGCTCGACGTCGCGGGAGAGGCGGAGCGCTTCGCGCCAGGCAGCCTCATCGTCGGGGAGCGATTCGCCTGTCGTGTCGGTGTGAGGCTGCTGCCCCTCGAAATGGAAAAAGTACCGCCGCATGTCGGACAATGCGGGCGAGGTCGATATGTTCCGCATTCGCGCGGATCGGCAGCGCCGTCAGCGCGCGCCCAACACTCTGCCGAAATACCGTTTGACGGCGCGGTTGCAGGCGCAGGCGCTGGCGGAAAGCGCTGGTGCGTCGAGGATCAGGATGGCACCGCGACGCGTTGCAAGGATGCGCCTTGCCTTCAGCATCTGGATGACGCGGCTGGCATAGCTGCGGGAGACGCCGAGCATGCCGGCGAGTTGCTCATGGGTGAGGGGGATTTCGTCGCCGCCGATGTGCTCCTGCGCCGCGATGATCCATTTCGCTGCGCGCTGCTCGATCGAATGCGCGGCATTGCATGCTGCGGTCTGGAGCAGCTGAGTGAGCTGACAGGTGGCGTAGCGTGCGAACAGATCCTGGAGGGTCGCCGATCTCTGCAGCGCCTGTTCGAGCGCGCGCAACGGCAGGCGTAGCACCGTGCCGCCCACCTTCGCGACGATGCGTGCATAGGCCAGCGACGGGCCGCGGCCGAAGGGAAGACCAACCGCTCCCTCGCGACCGACCAGCAGGCTTTCGACCTCGCGATCATCTTCGACCGGGACCGCGAACGATACGAAGGCGGGGCCACAGGGGAAATGAACAACGGCGATGCTGTCACCGGCATGATGCAGGACGTGGTTCGCAGCGAGGTCGATCGATTGCAAATGAGGGGCGAGCAGCTCGAAATCCTGGTTGCTGAGCCTCTGGAGGAGTTCGTTATCGGGCCGGCGGGTCACGCGTGTTTCTCTTACCTGCCGGGAATCGGCAACCGACGAGACCCTACGTTTCCGCGCAGGAACAGACGGTTCCAAAGTGCACACAAGCGCTTACGGAAAATCGAAAAAGATCAGCGCCGAACGCGAGGGAGCCCTCTAGCCGCGGCGCGCCTCGCACGCGGATGACAGCCGGCTCGCATGCCGGTAGGCGTCGATCGCCCTGTTGGCGAGCATCAGCGGCCGGCGCTCGCCGGTTTTGAGCTGTGCCTCGATCGCATCGAGAATGATGTTTGCGGAGATGTCGGGCGCGCCCAGCTCGCCGGTCTTCTCGAGGAAGCTCCAGGCGATGAAGAATGCGCTCTCGACCGTGCAGCGAATGGACATGCGCTGCCAACGCAGTGCGGCCGCAGCCGTTCCGTAAGCGGCGGCAAGACCATTGTCCCGCCGCCGATCAAAACTCAGTTCTTCAGCACGATGCGGCCGACCACCTTGCCGGCGCGCAGCTCGTCGATCCATTTCTGGACATCGCCCATCGGCTCTTCGCGCATCGGCGTCGGCTTGATCTTGCCGGCGCGGGCGAGCGCCATGAGCTCGTGGGCTTCTGCCAGCGTGCCGACCATGAAGCCTTCGACGGTGAGGCGCTTGTAGACCCACTGCACCATCGGCAGCGTGAACTGTCCGCCCATCAGGCCGGAGACCACGACCTTGCCGCCGCGCGCGGCGACGGCGACGGCAAACGCCATCGACTTCTCGTTGCCGGCGAAATCCACCACCTCGTCGAAGCCGCCGTCGGTCTCCTTCAGGATGCGCTTGATCACGTCGGGCTCGGACGGATCGTAGGCGACGGCTGCGCCGTTCTTGAGCGCGGTATCGCGCGCGGCCGGCGAGAGATCGGCGACCGTGATCGGCTGCTTGAACATCGCCTGCGCGAACGACAGGCCCATCATGCCGACGCCGCCGAGACCGACCAGCAGCAGGTTGCGCTGGCGCGGACGATCGACCAGGCGCTTGAGAGCGCCATAGGCGGTGACGCCGGAGCACATCAGCGTCGCGGCCTGGTTGACGGGCAGCGGATCGTAATCGAGCAGATATTTCGCGTCGGGCACCAGCACGTGGGTGGCGAAGCCGCCGTCGATGGAGACGCCGAGGAAGCGCTGCTTGACGCAAAGGTTCTCGTCGCCGTTCTTGCAGTCGCGGCACTGGCCGCAACCGATCCAGGGAAACACCGCCTTCTTGGATCCGACCAGGCTCGCCGGCACGTCGGGGCCCACTTCGTCGACGACGCCGGCGATCTCGTGGCCGAGCGTGAAGGGCAGCGTCATGCCGCGCGTGGTGTCGAGTTTCTTGCCGCCGCCGAGATCGGCATAGCCGTCCTGGATGTGCAGGTCGGAATGGCACAGCCCGCAGCGCTCGATGCGCACCAGCACCTCGGCGCCCTGCGGTCTTGGTGTGTCGACGATGGTCTCGCACAGCGGCGCATCGAACTTGACCAGGGACTGCCGACGCATCAACGCCATTTTCTTTCCTCCGGAATATGAATTGTCACGCTTCGTTGCGTATATCGGCCAATTCACGCGCCATGGCAACAAAGCCCGAGATGGGAATGGTCTCGGCGCGCCGCGTCGCATCGACGCCTGCGGCGGCGGCAAGTCGCACGGGGTCCGCTTGAAGCGATTTCAGGCTCTGGCGCAGCATTTTCCGGCGCTGGCCGAAGGCAGCGGCCGCGACCTGTTCGAGCAGCTTGCGATCGCAGGGCAGCGGCTCCGCGCGCGGCACCAGGCGCACGACGGACGACGTGACTTTCGGCGGCGGCACGAAGGCGGACGGCGAAATGTCGAACAGGATTTTCGTCTCAGCGCGCCAGTTGGCGAGCACGCCGAGACGGCCATAGGCCTCCTCGTCCTCGCGCGCGACGATGCGCTCGCCGACCTCGCGCTGAAACATCAGCACCATCATGTCGTACCAGGGCGGCCAGGGCTCCACGGTGAGCCAGTTGATCAGGAGCTGGGTCGCGATGTTGTAGGGCAGGTTGGCGACGATCTTGGCGCGCTCGCCCGCGAGCAGCGGACGCGGATCGAAGGTCATGGCATCGCCATGCACGATCTCGAGCCGGTCGGGGTAGCGCGCTGAGATGTCTTTCAACGCCGGGATCGCGCGCTCGTCATGCTCGATCGCGATGACGCGTTTGGCGCCGAGCGCGAGCAGCGCGCGGGTCAGTCCACCGGGCCCAGGGCCGACCTCGACGATGACGCTGTCTTCGAGCGGCGCTGCCGCACGCGCGATGCGCGCGGTGAGATTGAGATCGAGCAGAAAGTTCTGGCCCAGCGATTTGCGGGCCGACAGCGCGTGCTGGCGAATGACCTCGCGAAGCGGCGGGAGGTCGTCGATCGCGCCCATCAGCTGTTTGCAGCCGCCATGCGGCTCGCCAGCTTGAGCGCAGCAACAAGGCTCGCCGGATTGGCCTTGCCGGTGCCGGCGATGTCGAAGGCGGTGCCGTGATCGGGCGAGGTGCGGATGAAGGGCAGGCCGAGCGTGACGTTGACGGCATCGTCGAACGCGACCGTCTTGATCGGAATCAGCGCCTGGTCGTGGTACATGCAAACCGCGCAGTCATAGGTTTGCCGTGCGGCTTCGTGGAACATGGTGTCGGCGGGCAGCGGCCCCCTGGCGTCGATGCCGTCGTTGCGCAGAACCTTGAGCGCCGGCGCGATCACGGTCTGCTCCTCATGGCCGAGCGAGCCGTCCTCGCCGGCATGGGGATTGAGGCCCGATATCGCGATGCGGGGACGGGCAATGCCGAAGCGGGACGTGAGCTCGGCTGCGACGATGCGCACGGTCGAGACGATGAGGTCGCTGGTGAGTTCGGCGAGAGCATCCCGCAAGGACACGTGGATCGTCACCGGCACCACGGCGAGACGCGGCGACCACAGCATCATCACCGGCTGCGGAACGCCGGCCTGCGTGGCTGCGAGTTCGGCGAGGAATTCGGTGTGGCCGGGATGGCGGAAGCCCGCGCGGTAGAGCACGCTCTTGGCGATCGGGTTGGTGACGACGGCGCTGGCGAATCCAGCGCGCACGTCGCTGACGGCCTGGCGGATCGAGGCGAGCGCTGCCGGCGCGCTCGACGCGTCCGGCTTGCCTGATACGGCGGTCGCACGCTCCCCGGTCGCAACCACGGGCAGGGCGTCGGCGAAGGCAGTTGCGGCCTCGCCCGGGCTCACCGCAGCGATCCTGATCTCGGCTTCGAGCATCCTGGCGCGCTGCGCGATCAACGCTTCGTCGCCGAGCAGATAGAAGGCAGGCAGTCCCAGCTCGCGGCGCCTGAGCCAGGCTGCGATGGTGATGTCGGGGCCGATGCCGGCGGGTTCTCCGAGCGTGAGCGCGAGAGGTTTTGCGGGAGCGGTGGCCATCAGCGGTTGTGATATTCGATCATCGCCGCCTTGCGGAGGTCGTCGAGATAGGCCCGCTGGGTCTTCTCGTACTTCTCCTGGTACATCTTGTCGCGAATCTCGCGCTTCTTCGGCGTATCGATCGTGGTCGGCTTGCGCGAGCAAAGCACGACCATCTCGATGCCTGACCTGGTCACTTCGGGCGCCGTGAGGTGGCCGATCGGGGTGTCGTCGAGCACCTTGCGGAGCGCTTCCGGCAGGTCGGCGGTGGTCTTGGTGACGCTGTCGCGGATGGTGGCGTTCGGGGTCGAACGGAACAGCGAATTGGCTTCGTCGCAGCTTCCGACACGCGCGCGATATTGTTCGGCCTCCTTCATCCGCGTCTCCTGGAAAGCGGCGGACGAGCCGCGCGGCACGATCAGGACGATCGGCTGCATCTTGTATTCGGTGCCCTCGATCTGGAGCTTTGCATCACCGCTTTCCCGCACCTTGTCGGCGACGTCCTTCTCGCCGACGATCAGCTTCTCCTTGAAGCGGCCGCGCACGAGGCTGGTCCAGACCATCTCGGACCTCATGCGGCTCTTGAGCGTGTCGGGGCGCACGCCCTTGACCTCGAGCGACTTGGTCAGCATCTCCGGCGAGATGCGCATGCGCTGCGCCATCCCCTCGTAGGACTGGTTGATGTCGGAAGCGGTGGGTTCGACGCCGTATTTCTTGCCTTCCTTGATCTTGAGCTTGTCGTCGATCAGCGTGTTGATGACGTCCTGCCGGCTCGGAGTCTTCTGCGTCGTCAGCGTGTCGAGCTTGGTGCGCTGCTCGATGTCGAAATCGGTGATGGGATCGCCATTGACCATGACCACGATGTTCTGCGCCCGCGCCGGCGCGCCGACAAACGTCAGCACGACGACGAGGATGAGGGGGAGGAGGCGGAAGACAGGCAATCGGGTCGTCATGGTTTTCGCTCGCATGTCAGCCGGGATGATCCCGCAACGGGGAACAGGCGGCCGGCAATTCAGACGGGTTCACTGGATGCCGGCGGAACTGCTGGTCCCCGACGAGGTTGCCAGCGTGCGCAAGCCGATCTGGAACATGAACGCGTGGCTCAGCACGGGCGGCGTGGTGCCCGCGGAATAGCTATACGAAGTTACATAGTTCGCCGCCAGCACGAAGCAATCGTCGACATAGCCGGCGCCGAGCACATATTGGTTGATCTTGTTGGCCTCGAGGTCCCAGCGCGCCGAGCCCGTCACCACCCAGTTGGTCGCGACCTTGATCGAGCCCGAGGTCAGGATGCCCTCGCGCCTGGTCAGGTAGCCGAGTTCCGGCTGCGGCGCGTAATTGCCGTACATCATGCTGACCGACCAGCGATTGAAGTTGGCGCGGCCCTCCGCCTCGAAGCGCTGGACGTTCCAAGTCTGCTCGTCCATGCGGGAGCGAACGCTGAACGTATAGGTGCTGTTCGGCGAGTAGGCGACGCTCGCGACGTAATCGGAGCGCGGCTTGTCGAGGCCGGAATCCAGGCCCGTGTTGATCGAATCCTGGACCGCGTAGGAGTTCATGCCGAACAGCTGGTAGGACTGTCCGAACAGCACCTTGACCGCGCCGCCCTTGTCGAACTGCGTGGTGGCCTGCACGCCGACATTGGCGCGGCCGCCGCCCTCGACGCGGTCGTAGCCGGAGAACTTGTCGACGCTGAACAGGTTCGAGGTGTCGAACACCATGCTCTGGGCGTCCTCGTTCGGGAACCTGCCGGCATAGGTCTCGTTCGGGCGGATGATGACCTGCGCGATCGGCTCGATGGTGGTCGAGCCCCAGGGCTGCACGTTGATGAAGGGGTAGCGATATTCGAGGCCAACGGTCGGCATCAGGCGGAGCGCCTGAGTGTTGCCGGTGGGCAGGTAGTTCGACACGCCCGGCTGGTTGGAGACGTCGGCGTTGATCGCGTCGGCGCGCAGGATCGCGAACGGCGTCCAGATCTCGCCGAACGGATCGGTGTAGGACTTGCGCCACTGCGCCTCCGCCGTCAGGTGGGTGTAGGTGCCGGGGAAGCCGCGCAGCAGGCACTGTGACGGCGTGCGCGCGAGCGGATCGGCCGACGTCGTCGTGCACAGGCTGTTGGTGTTGGCGAGCGTCGTGATCGGGTCGAACACCGCGTCGTTGCGGGTCAGATTGACGAAGTTCGTCTTGTAGGAGACCTCGCCGCCGAAGATCGGATAGTTGAGCACGTTCGAGTAGTCGATGACGGGATAGACGACCGGGACCTGTTGCTGGTTGCCCGAGAAGCTCAGCCAGTACATCGTGCGCGCATCGAAGAAGCTGCGATTGCCGACGCCGGTCAGATAGAGCTGCGACAGCGCATCCGTCGGCAGGTTCAGGAACGAGCCGAGCGGATCGCGATAGGCCGACAGGCGGTAGTCCGACATGAAGTAGTAGTCGGAGAGCAGGACGCCGTCCCAGCCCCAGACCCATTTGTCGTTGAGCGCGAACTGGCCCTTGGTCTCGACGCCGCCGCGGAACTGACGGTCGCCCGGCAGGCCCGCGAACTTGTCGGGGTTGAGCTGGTCGATGCCGTAGACGCGGACCTGGTAGGCGCCGTCCATCAGGCGCTGGCGGAACTCGGCCTGGAACAGCACGCCCTGCTTGGAGGTGATGCGTGGGCTGAAGGTCGCGTCCATGTCAGGCGCGATCGCCCAGTAGAACGGGACTTCGACGCCGTAGCCGAACGCCGTGTAGGAGGTGAAGCCCGGCATCAGGAATCCGGTCTTGCGCTTCACAGTCGGATCGGGCGTCGAGAAGTAGGGCAGGTAGGCGAGCGGCACGCCGAAGAATTCGAGCTGCGCCGTCTCGAAATACAGCATCTTCTCCTGCTGGTCGTGGATGATGCGGGCACCCTTGACCTGCCAGAGCGGCGGCTTCTTCGGATCGTCCTTGCACGGCGCGCAGGCCGTGTAGACGCCGTTCTCGAACACCGTGTAATTGCCGCTGGAGCGGTCGGCGCGGGTCGCGGCCATGCGGGTCTGGTCGGCGGTGTCCACGCGCAGTGAATCGACGAAACCGTCGCGATAGTCGTCGGAGAGATCCAGGATCTCCGCATAGGTGATCTTGCCGTCGGCATCCGTCATGCGGATGTTGCCTTCGGCATGAAGCCGCTTCGTCTTCTGGTCGTAGACGACGCGGTCGGCTTCGACGCTGGTGCCGTTGTAGAACAGCTGAACGTTGCCGACCGCGGAGACGCGCGAATTGTTGTAGTCGTAATCGACCTCGGTCGCCTGCACGAGCATCTGCCCGTCATTGGCGGCCTTCGGCGGCTTCGGACGGGGCGGCAGCGGATTGTAGGTGAAGCCCTGGGCGGCAGCGGGCGCCACCGCGGCAAGATCGATCATGCCGGCGAGCGAGGCGACGGCGATGACGGCCAGCACGAGCCTGCGAATGGACAGCCGACATCCGTTCGCGCGCACGAGGGTGCGCGGCGCCCAGCCAGCCAGTTGTCCTCGGCGGACGGCCGTCACTATCCGTCCTCCTGATAAAGCAAGGCCAAAAAGCCGGTGAGGCCGCCCACCACCACGGGCAACCACGCCGCAGCGATCGGATGCATCAACTCAGCCTTGCTCAAGTCTTCAGTCACTTTCGACAGAACGTAGAGCAGAAAGCCTGCGCCCACGCCACTCAAAACCATCTTCTGTACGCCGCCCATCCGGAAGAAGCGCAGCGACACGGAAGCCGCGAGCATCACCATGGCGGCGAGCAAAAACGGCTGTGCCAGCAACTTGTGATACTGGAGTCGATATCCCGCTGTCGCGAACCCCGAGCTCTCGGACGAGCGGATGTAGCTCGGTAGTTGCCAAAAGGACACAGTCTCGGGTGTGGAAAAGCTGTTGCGAACCTGCGCCTCGGTCAGCGTCGTCGGAATTTCCAGGCTCGCCTGATCGATCGGGGGAGCGTCGAGCGAGAAGCGGCGCACGCCCTTGAATAGCCAGTGACCGGCCTCCAAGGTCGCCTCGCGCGCCTCGACCCGTTCCTTGAAGTGCTGCTCTGTATCAAACCGGAACAGCGTGAGCCCGGTGAGCCGGACGCCCTGCTGTTCGCTGCGTGCGGCGTTGATGATGGTCTGGCCGTCGCTGGTGACCTGGTTGAGCCAGAAGCCCGAGGCATCCTGGATGCCGCCGCCGGGCGCCGAGCCGAACAGCTCCGCCTCCATGCGCTTGGAGAGTTCGCGCAAATTGGCCGACATCGGATTGTAGGCGACGGTGGCGATCACGCCGATCAGAAGCGCGCTGCCGAGCGCCGGCGAGATGAATTGCCAGGCCGAGATGCCGGCGGCGCGCGCCACCACGAGTTCGAGCCGGCGGGAGAGCGCAAGATAGCAGGTCATGGCGCCGATCAGCATGCAGAACGGCGTCAGCTTCTCCAGCAACTGCGGCACGCGGAACAGCGAGGTTTCGGCCACCATGATCGCGGAGGCGGAGGCGAGCCCTGACGTCTTGCGCACCATCTCGATGTAATCGACCAGCACCAGCAGCAGGAAAATGCTCGCGAACACGCCGAGTGCGGCAACCACGAAGCGGCCGGCAAAATAGCGCCCGAGCGTGTTGGTGAGCATGCTCATGCGGCGGCCGGCCGTCCGAACAGCCGCGCGATGCGCGCATTCGACCTGTTGACGGTTTCCATCAGACCGGGCGGCGGCTCGACCACGATGCCGCCGATGACCATCCACAACCCGACGCCGATGGCGCCTAGAACCATCACGTATTGGACCAGCACCGGCCCCGACGATTTCACGGACATGACCGAACAGGCGAAGCCCGCCATCCGCAGGCCGAACACGGCGAGGATCGACGAGCCGATCGAGAAGTTGCGGCTCTGGCGCGTGGTGCGCGGCGCGCCCAGGAAGGCGAAGGTCAGCACGGCAAAGGCGAAGGGGTAGATCGGCGCCAGCAGGCTGTCATGCAGTGCCGAGCGGAACTGCCCGGGGATCTGCTTGTAGACGGGGTCGTCCTCGGACGGCGAGAACAGCTCCCACAGATAGCGTTCGCGAATGCCGAGGGTGACGTCGTGGCCCTGGTTGCCGAACTTCGACATGTCGAAGCCGTAGCGGCCGAACGCCACCAGCGCGGGATCGCGCTTGCCGGCCTCGAAGCGCTGGAGGTTGCCGTCCTTCAGCACCAGGAACGAGCCGTTCTCGTTCTTCACGACCTCGCCCTGCTCGGCGACGATCGAGATACGCTCATTGGGATCGCGGCGGTCGTCGATGAAGATTCCGGCGAGGATGCCGCCGGGCAGCCGTTCGCGGATGCGGATCGTGAGGTTCTTGTCGAGCTGGGCAAAGCGCCCGGGCTGCAGGATGTTGGTGAGCACGTCCGCGGTGATCTCGGCGTCCCACTGCTTGATCCGGCGCATGCCGTCGGGCGCCAGATAGGCGGCGATGAAGGCGACCAGCAGCGCCACCACGCAGGTGGCGTAGAAGAACGGATAGAACAGCCGGAACGGCGAGAAGCCGGCGGCATTCATCACGATGATCTCGGAATCGGTCGCGAGCTTGTTCAGCGTGTGAGAGATCGCGATCATCAGCGCGATCGGTGAGATGATCAGCACCAGCGCCGGGATCACGAGCCCGGTGATGCCGAGAAAGGTCATGATGGTCTGACCCTGGCTCGTCATCAGGTCGATGCCGCGCAACGCCTGCGTAATCCAGATCACGCCGGTGAGGCTGACCAGGACCAGCGCAAACGACGCCAGCGTCGTGCGGAAAATATACCTGTCGATCGACCCCATGCGCTACCGCACGAATCCCACCAAGTCCCCAACGCGTTCCGGAATTCGCGCTGTCCGACCAATCCCTGACAGGGATCCCCAAGGCCGGCCAATCACCTCTTCCGGAGGCTCACTTTCTCACTACCATCCCTTTGATCCGTCAACAAAATGGCTGACCCATGGCACCCTCTCCATATGGTTAATATTTCCCTTGATGTGGCGTCGCGGTCACGGGCGCGCTTGGCATCGACCGCGCCTCTGGCCCATAGTGGGGCGAGACGAGTGAATCGCCGTTCAGCTCCGGCCTTCGGCCGCACCGGTTGATCGGCAAAAAGCCCCACGTTTTCGAGGAGTTACCCATGTCCGATGCCATCAAGGTCGGCTTTGTCCCGATGGCGCCCGCCGCCCGTGGCATTCTGGTCGTGTTCTGTGACGACGCTCTGAAGGTCGGCCCGGCGACGGCCAAGGCGCTCGGCGGGGCGAGCGAACTCGTGAAGCGGGCGGCCGCCGCCGCCTCGTTCAAGGGCAAAAGCGGCGCCGCCCTGGACATCCTCGCCCCGGAGGGGCTGAAGGCCGAGCGCCTGATCGTGATCGGGACCGGCAAGGCCTCGAGCCTGAAAGGCAACGACTTCCTCAAATTCGGCGGCATGGCCGCCAGCAAGCTCAAGCCGGGTTCCGCGGCCATGACCATCATGGCCGAAATGGCCGGCGGCGCCATGAGCACCGAGCAGGCGGTGGCGATCGCCTCGGGCCTGCGCCTGCGCGCCTACAAGTTCGACCGCTACAAGACCAAGAAGAAGGACGGCGAGGAGGGCGCGCTGCGCGCCGACATCTCGCTCGCGGTCGACGACGTTGCCGCTGCGAAGAAGGCCTTTGCCTCCGCCGGCGCGGTGGTCGACGGCGTGGTCATCGCGCGCGATCTCGTCAACGAGCCGCCGAACGTGCTGTATCCCGAGGAGTTCGCGCGCCGCGCCAGTCAGCTGCGCAAGCTCGGCGTCAAGATCGAGATTTTAGACGTCAAGGCGATGCAGAAGCTCGGCATGGGCGCGCTGCTCGGCGTCGGCCAGGGCTCGGCGCGGCCGAGCCGCACCGTGATCATGCGCTGGGACGGGGCTAAGAAGGGCGATGCTCCGGTCGCCTTCGTCGGCAAGGGCGTCTGCTTCGACACTGGCGGCATCTCGATCAAGCCGGCCGGCAGCATGGAGGACATGAAGGGCGACATGGGTGGCGCTGCTTGCGTCGTCGGCCTGATGCACGCGCTCGCGGCGCGCAAGGCCAAGGTCAACGTGGTCGGCGCCATCGGCCTTGTCGAGAACATGCCCGACGGCAACGCGCAGCGGCCGGGCGACATCGTCACCTCGATGTCGGGCCAGACCATCGAGATCATCAACACCGACGCGGAAGGCCGCCTCGTGCTGGCCGACGTGCTCTGGTACGTCGCCAAGAAGACCAAGCCGAAGTTCATGGTGGATCTCGCGACGCTGACAGGCGCGATCGTGGTCGCGCTCGGCACCGATCACGCCGGCATGTTCTCCAACAATGACGAACTCGCCGAGCGCCTGCTCGCGGCCGGCATCGAGAGCGGCGAGAAGGTCTGGCGCCTGCCGCTCGGTCCCGAATACGACAAGCTGATCGATTCCCAGTTCGCCGACATGAAGAACACCGGCGGCCGTCACGGCGGCTCGATCACCGCGGCGCAGTTCCTGCAGCGCTTCGTCGATGGCACGCCCTGGGCGCATCTCGACATCGCCGGCACCGCGATGGGCGCGCCCAAGACCGACATCAACCAGAGCTGGGGGTCCGGCTATGGCGTCAGGCTGCTCGACCGCCTGGTGGCCGATCACTACGAGCGCAAATGACGTGAGATGACCGAAGTCCTGTTCTACCATCTGCAAAACATGACGGTTGAGAACGTCTTGCCGCCGCTTCTCGAGAAGTCGCTCGAGCGCGGCTGGCGCGTCGTGGTGCAGTCGACCTCGCCGGAGCGCGCCGATGCACTCGACGCTCACTTGTGGACCTATCGCGACGATTCCTTCCTGCCGCACGCGACATGGCGAGTGAACGATGCGGCCGAGCAGCCGATCGTGCTGGCGATCGAGGCGGACAATCCGAACGGCGCCAATGTTCGCTTCCTGGTCGACAACGCCGCGTTGCCGGAGGACACGGAACGTTATGAGCGGATGGTACTGCTGTTCAACGGCGACGATCCGGACGCGCTTGCATCTGCCCGCAGCACTTGGACCGATTGCAAGGCGCGCGGATTTGAGGTCACCTATTGGCAGGCGGACGAACGGGGCCGGTGGCAGCGGCGGAATTAGCGCCCCCGCGCAATTAATGATAATTTGGACTTTCGCGGACAGACTGGTTTCGGCCACCTTCGTGCCGCAAAGTGATGTTGGGACAATCGCTTAGGGCTGCTCCTTCATGCTGGGAACCTAGTTTATCGTGCGACATCAAAAGCTTCCAAAGTCGCTCATAGTTGCGTTGGCCGCGGTCGCGCCGCTGATCGCGGGCTGCTCGGGCGGAACTGATCTGCTGGCGTCTGCCAAAGACGCCGAATGGTTCAACAAGCCGAGCCGCCTGTTCATCAAGAACATCTCGATCGAGTCGCCGCCGCTGACCCCTGACAAGCCCGTGAGGGCCGAAGACCTCGTCAGCGCCGACGGTGCTTGCCCCGGCATGGCACCGCCGCCCGGACCTGCAGACGCCAATGCGTCGACGACGGCGCCGGCGCCCGTGGGCGGCACGGTCGCACTCGGCCACACCGAATGCGACGTCGTGCGCGGCATCGGCGCACCCTCTACCGTCAATCTCTCCACTGATCCCGCCGGCCGTCGCGTCGCGGTGGTGACCTGGACCGCGGGTCCGCGTGCCGGCATCTACACCTTCACGTCAGGACGCCTGTCCGCAATCGAGGGCACGCCCGAGCCGCCGGTGGTTGCGAAGCCCGTGAAGCCGAAGGCGAAGAAGAAGGCGGCGACGTAACGCGCCGTCGGCCTTTCACCCATCGACATCGCTATGCAGCTTTGCGACCCTTGATCGCAGTGGCCGAGGCATGAACGGTGATCGCTCCGGTCGCGCTTGCGGGCAGTCGCGCCTGAAGCCGGCTCTTGAGCTCCGCGCCCTGGCTTTCAGACAGCTTTGCGATCACGCCGCTCGGGCTGCTGACGACCATCGACAGCCAGTAGTCGTCGAAGTCGGCGAATGTCCGCTCGACGACCAACTCGCGGGTTTCGATCTCGCGCAGACCAAGCTCCGCCCAGAGTGCTTTCAGCGCCTCGAAGCGCGAGATGTCCGCGCTCGGTGGACGCGCTGCGGGAATGCCAAGGGCATCCAACTCCTCCCACAGCGGTTGCGTCGGCGTGCCGCCGCGCACAATGTCCCAGGTGTAGGATGCAACCATGCCGCCGGGCTTGGTGACGCGGACCATTTCCGAAGCACCTTTGCGCGCGTCGGGGACGAAGAATAGCACCAGTGCCATCACGGCGATGTCGAAGCGGTTGGCGTCATAGAGAAGGGCCATCGCATCGCCAATCGACAACTCGACCGGCTTTCCCGCAAACTTTTGGCGCGCCGTCGCAATCTGTGCATCGGAGGGGTCGATCGCGCAAACGGAGGAAGGGGCGGATTTCGCAAGCAGGAGCTCGGTGAACGCACCATTGCCGGCGCCAACATCAACCCAGGCCTGTCCAGAGCCCGGCGTCAGCCAATCCAGGAAAAGTGTCCCCGCCGATCGGCTCCAGGGGGACATGAAGCGCTCATAGGCCGCGCCGTCGGTGAATTTGATTGGTTCGGGTGACGGCATCTGCGATTTCCCTCGAGATTGCCTATTCAAAATATTGTTCTGGCCGAAAAGGTCAGGGCTTGCTTCGTAGCACGAAAGCCGCACGATGCGCGACGAGCCGCTACAAATTCCGTTGAGCGAGCTCGATCCGAAGCTTGCCCGCGTTGCCATCCTGTTCAATCCGGATACCGCACCCTATGCGCCTGGCCTCGTTGCCGCCGCGAGGGACGCTGCATCCGGCATCGAGGTGGTCGAGATGCGGACGCACGATGACGGCGAGACCGAGGCCCGGCTCGAAGCGTTCAGCCGTGCGGGCAACGGCAGCCTGCTCGTCATTCCAGAGCCGTTCACCAACGGGCATCGCGACCACATCGTCGCGCAATGTGCCCACTTTCGCGTGCCGGCACTTAATTCGGTGCTGGGCGCCGTCGATAGCGGGGCGCTGATGTCCTATACATTCGTCTGGGACGAACTGGTCAGCGCACCCGTCGACTACATCGATCGCATCCTGAAGGGGGCTTCGCCGCGCGATCTGCCGATCCAGGCGCCGCGGCGCTACGAGCTGGTCGTCAACCTGAAGACGGCGAAGGCGCTCGGCGTCGATGTGCCGCCCGTGCTGCTCGCGCGCGCCGATCGCGTGATCGAATAGAAAGAGCTACCCCGCCGCCTCGTCGAACTGCGCGCTCGCTTCGAGCCACTGTTCTTCCGCGCGCGCCAGCGCATCGGCGGCATTGGCCCGCGCCTTCGAGAGCTGCGCGGCTTGCTTTGGATCACGCGTAAAGATGTCGGGCAGGGCGAGCGCGGTGTCGATCTTGGCGATGATCTCGGTGACGCGGGCGATCTCGCTTTCGGCTTCCGCGATGCGCTTCTTCAGCGAGCCGCGATTGTCCGACTTGGGACGCTGCGGCTTTTCGATCTGAGCGCTGCGCTCGCGCGGGGCGGGCTCGGCATTGCGCGAGGACAGCACCAGGCGGCGGTACTCGTCGAGGTCGCCGTCGTAATTGGTCACGGTGCGGTCGGCGACGATCCAGAGCTGGTCGGCGCAGGCCTCGATCAGATAGCGGTCGTGCGAGACCATGATGATCGCGCCGGGAAACTCGTTGATCGCTTCGGCGAGCGCTGCGCGGCTGTCGATGTCGAGATGGTTGGTCGGCTCGTCCAGGATGATCATGTTGGGGCCGAAGAAGGTCGCGAGGCCCAGCAACAGCCGCGCCTTCTCGCCGCCGGATAGTTTTCCTGCCTTGGTGTCGGCCGCCTTGCCGGAGAAGCCGATCGCGCCGGCGCGGGCGCGTACCTTGGCTTCGGGCGCATCGCCCATCAGCTTGCGGACGTGGTCGTAGGCGGAGGCGTCCTCGTTCAGCTCGTCGAGCTGGTGCTGGGCGAAATAGGCGATCGACAGCTTGTCGGCGCGCGTCACCTTGCCCGAGAAGGGCGCAAGACGGGCAGCGAGCAGCTTGACGAGGGTCGACTTGCCGTTGCCGTTGGCGCCGAGAAGCGCGATGCGGTCGTCGTTGTCGATGCGCAGCGTCACGCGGCTGAGCACGGGAGTCGCCGGATCATAGCCGACGGAGGCATTGTCGACGGCGATGATCGGCGGCGACAGCAGTTTTTCCGGCGCCGGAAAAGTGATCTCGCGCACGTCCTCCGTCACCAGCGCCGTGATCGGCTTCAGCCGCTCCAGCATTTTCACGCGAGACTGGGCCTGGCGCGCTTTCGAGGCCTTGGCCTTGAAGCGGTCGACGAAGGCCTGGAGGCGGGCGCGCTCGGCCTCCTGGCGTTTGACGGCCTTGGCATCGAGCAGCTCGCGCGCGGCGCGCTGCTCCTCGAACGAGGAATAGGTGCCCTTGTAGAGCGTGAGCTTGCCGCGCTCCAGGTGCAAAATCTGGTCGACCGAGCTCTCCAGCAGGTCGCGGTCGTGGCTGATCACGATCACGGTGCGCGGATAATGCGCGAGGTGATCCTCCAGCCACAGCGTGCCTTCGAGGTCGAGATAGTTGGTGGGCTCGTCGAGCAGCAGGAGATCCGGCGCCGCGAACAGCGTTGCGGCCAGCGCGACGCGCATGCGCCAGCCGCCGGAGAATTCGGCGCAGGGACGCAGCTGGTCGGCGGCGGAAAAGCCGAGGCCGGAAAGGATCGCGGCGGCGCGGCTCGGCGCTGAATGCGCGTCGATGTCGACGAGGCGGGTTTGGATCTCGGCGATCCGGTGCGGGTCAGTGGCGTTCTCGGCTTCAGTGAGCAACGCTTCGCGCTCGAGGTCGGCCTTGAGCACGACCGAGATCAGGCTTTCCGGCCCGTTCGGCGCCTCCTGCGCCAGGCTGCCGACCCGCCAGCGCGGCGGCAAGGTGACCGAGCCGTGCTCGGCCGAAAGCTCGCCCCGGATCACCTTGAACAGCGTCGATTTGCCGGTGCCGTTGCGTCCGACCATGCCGACGCGCGAGCCGGGCGTGATCTGCACGGAGCTATTATCGATCAGAAGACGTCCGGCGAGGCGGATGGAGAGGTCGGTGATGGAGAGCATGCGGCCTTGTCACCGCAGGCGAGATCAAACGCAACCCGTTTTTCCGTGACCCTTCGTCAGTGCGAGTCGCGGTCGCGCTGTTTCAGCTCGTTGAGGAGCCGCTCGAGATGCGTCGGGAGGCGCGGTTCGGGGCGTATGCTCTGCTGGAGCCGCTCGCCTACGGCATCGCAAATCGAGCGGCTGGTACGCCGGTCGATCTGTTCGCTGTCATTGGCAAAGAGGCCAGCCATCGCGGGGTTCCGTGTGTGCAAGGTTACGACACGGTACCAAGTCATTGGCCCCCGAAATGGTTTCGCAGGCCGCGGGGAATGGCTGGCATTCTAGTAAAAATTGTATGAATTCGTCGTATCTGCCCAAATACAAGGCCCCGGCGGGGGGAACGCCGGGGCCTCTCTTGGAAGGTACCGCAGGGGGAACGGTACCTCTGGTAATTCAGGAAGGCGCTGTCGGGCTCAGTAGCAGCGGTTGACCAGCCGCCAACGGGGTCCCCAGGGGGTCGGGACCAGCCGGCGCACGTAGCAGCCGCCGTAACCATAGGCCACGGGGGCGGCGTAGACGCGCGGTCCGCCCCAGCCCCAGCCGCCGTGATGCCAGCCGCCACCGCCGTGCCAGCCCCAGCCGCCGCCGTGCCAGTGAGCGGAGGCGGAGGTGGGGGCCAGTGCGGCACCCAGCGCGACCGCGGCGACTGCAGCGAGCGAAAGTTTCCTCAACATGGTGATCTCCTCAGAACTGCCGGCGCGGGGCATCGCGTCGATGGAAAGGCCGCCGAAACGGTCCGCCTCGGGGGAAGGCTTGGTTTCGATGGAGCTGACGTTACGCCGGCGAGGCTGAACCAAACCCTGACAGGGCCTTCAGATTGGGTTCATCTGGGTGAAATCGTTGTAATCCATGTTGGAATCCGGCCGGGAATTCGGGCCTCGGCCTGCGGCGAAGCAGCCTTCGGTGCGTCCCGGCACTCGCTTGCCGGATCGCCAAGGCGCCGATATAAGCCCCGCAACTCCAAACCACCTTTTTCTCTTCAAGGACAAGATCATGGCCATCGAACGCACTTTCTCGATCATCAAGCCCGACGCCACCGCGCGTAACCTGACCGGCGCCGTGAACGCCGTGATCGAGAAGGCGGGCCTGCGCATCGTCGCGCAGAAGCGCATCCGCATGACCAAGGAACAGGCCGAGACCTTCTACGCCGTCCACAAGGCGCGTCCGTTCTTCGGCGAACTGGTCGAGTTCATGACCTCCGGCCCGGTCGTGGTGCAGGTGCTGGAAGCCGAAAACGCCATCGCCAAGTACCGCGATGCGATGGGCGCGACCGATCCGTCGAAGGCGGCCGAGGGCACCATCCGCAAGCTCTACGCCAAGTCGATCGGCGAGAACTCCGCGCACGGCTCGGACGCTCCGGAAACCGCCGCGATCGAAATCGCGCAGTTCTTCTCGGGCAACGAGATCGTCGGCTGACCCAGCCGGCGAACTAATTCGACGGGGCGATAAGGACTCATTGTGAACTGGCTCTGGCAGATCTTCGATCCCGCCACGATCGGGGCATTCTTCACCCAGTTCCGCAATGAGATGGCCGAACCGACCTTCTGGATCGCGGTCGGCAAGATCATCTGGATCAACGTCCTTTTGTCCGGCGACAACGCGCTGGTCATCGCGCTTGCCTGCCGCGGCCTGAAGCCGCGGCATCGGCTGTGGGGCATGGTGCTCGGCGCGGGCGCCGCGGTGCTGCTGCGGATCGTCTTCACCGGTATCGTCGCGAGCCTGATGGCTCTGCCGTACCTCAAGCTGGCCGGCGGACTCGCGCTGATCGTGATCGCGGCCAAGCTGCTGGTGCCTGAGAACGAGGAGGAGGGCGTCGAGTCCGCCTCGCATCTGTGGCAGGCGGTGCAGATCGTCGTGGTCGCCGACATCGTCATGAGCCTCGACAACGTCATCGCGGTCGCCGCCGCCGCCAATGGCAGCGTGCCGCTGCTGGTGCTCGGCCTCGCGGTCAGCGTGCCGCTGATCGTTGCGGGCGCGGCGCTGATCATGGCGCTGCTCGCACAATTGCCGATCCTGGTTTGGGCCGGTGCGGCGCTGCTGGGCTGGATCGCCGGCGAGGTGATCGCGACCGATCCCGGCATTGCACCAAAGCTGCATGCACTCTCCGAAGGTCGGTTCGGCGTCTCGCTGGACCGGATGCTCGGCACTCTGCACGTTCCGCCGCAATTCGCCCATGGCGGCGGTGGGGCTGAATATCTTTGCGCTGTGCTCGGTATCGTCGTCGTGCTGCTGATCGGCTCGATCTGGCGCCGCCGCAGCATGAATGCCGCCGCGCTCGAAGCCTCCAAGCAGCACGCCAAGGCGTCGGCTGAAGGCTAGTGTTCAGTCGATGATGCCGAATTCCGTCACGGGCGTCGTCCAATAGACGAGCCTGGTGCCGGCAAACGAACCCCGAATCCGATCGAGCAGGCGGACGGCTTCATCGTGCGCCAGAATGACCTGGACCATGGCTTGATCGGCATGGCCCTGGACGCGTTCGGCGGCGGTGTACAGTCGGACTTCGCCGCCGTGGCCGGCGGTGCGCGAGGCGGTGAAGCCCGAGACAATGTCGCTCTGTTCGGCGAGATAGTCGAACATCTCTTCACGGAGTTGGCGCGGCACAATCAGCGTGAGGCAGACCTGCTGGTCGGTCATTTGGCCACCTTCGACGCGCCGCCGTAGCGGCGATACAAGATCGGCAGCAGGATCAGCGTCAGCACCGTAGAGGACAACAGCCCTCCGATCACGACGACGGCGAGCGGTCGCTGGACCTCGGATCCCGGACCTGAGGCAAACAGCAGGGGAATCAAGCCGAGCGCCGTGATGCTCGCGGTCATCAACACCGGCCGAAGCCGGCGCATGGCGCCTTCGACGACGATGCGATGCTCGCTCAGGCCGTGGGCGCGCAGTTGATTGAAGTAGGAAACCAGAACGACGCCGTTGAGGACGGCAATCCCGAGCAGCGCGATGAACCCGACCGAGGCCGGCACCGATAGGTACTCGCCCGTGACGACCAGCGCGAACACGCCGCCGATCAGGGCGAAGGGGATGTTCACGAGCACGAGCAAGGCCTGCCGGATGGCGCCGAACGTGGTGAAGAGCAGGACGAAAATCAGGCCGATCGCCACAGGCACGACGACCGACAGACGTGCGGAGGCACGTTGCTGGTTCTCGAACTGTCCGCCCCAGGTCAACCGATAGCCCTCCGGGAGCTGAAGTTCCGCCGTGACCCTCTGGCGGGCCGCTTCGACGAAGCCGACCATGTCACGGCCCCGGACGTTGGCCCGAACCACGCTCATGCGAGCGCCGTCTTCGCGGTCGATCTTGACCGGGCCGTCGACGCGTTGAATTCGGGCGACCTGCGACAGCGCGACGTGCTGACCGGACGTGAGCGTCAGCGGAAGGCTCGCGAGCAGGGTCGGCGCCTCTCTGGTCGTCTTGCTGCCCCGGACGAGAATGGGTGTGCGGCGTCCCTCCTCGAGCGCGGTTCCGATCGTTCGCCCCTCGATTTGGGTACGGAGCGAATTGGCGATCGCGTCAACCGTCAGGCCGAGACGTCCGGCCTCCATTCGATTGACGGAAACCGTATAATATTGAGCTCCTTCGTTGAGCGTGGTGTAGACATCCTCGGCACCGTCGATGCCGGACAGAATGGCGGACAGCTTAGCCGCGGCTTCGTTCAGCCTGGCGATATCCGGACCGAAGATCTTGACCGCGACGTCGCCACGCACGCCGCTGATCATCTCCTGCACGCGCATGTCGATGGGTTGGGTGAAGCTGAGCGAGATGCCGGGAAGTCCGGAGAGAACCTCGCGCAATTTCTGCAGCAGAGCCTCACGATCGTCGGTCTGTCTTTCGGCTGCCGACTTTAGCACGAGGAACGTGTCGGTCTGGTTGGGCCCCATGGGGTCGAGGCCGAGCTCGTCGGACCCGGTCCGTGCGACGATGCCGGCAATGTCCGGCACTGCGAGGAGCGCGGCCTGCAGCCTCCCGTTCATCGCAAGCGATTCGTCGAGATTGACGGAGGGAAGCGTCTCCACGCTGACGATGACGTCGCCTTCGTCCATGGTCGGCATGAAGGTCTTGCCCAGCCTTCCATAGGCAAAGCCGGCGGCGGCCAGACCGATCAGCGCCGCAGCCATTACCTTGCGCTCGTTGCTCAAGGCCCAGTTCAGTGCCGGTGCATAGACGCGCTGGGCCGCGCGAACGATCAGGGGATCGCGATGAGAGGCAGAACTGAGCAGGAAGGACGTCGCGACCGGGATCACCGTGAGCGCAAGCAGCAGCGAGCCGGCGAGCGCGAAAATGATCGCCAGCGCGACGGGGATGAACAGCTTTCCCTCCAGTCCCTGGAGCGTCAGCAGGGGAACGAACACGATGATGATGATGACGACGCCCGAGGTTACCGGCTCCAGGACCTCGCAAACCGAGCGGTAGACCAGGTGGATCAGCGGGGTCGTCTTGCCGGCTTCGTGCTTGCCGAGGTTGCCGACAATGTTCTCGACCACGACGACCAGCGCGTCGATCAACATGCCGATCGCGATCGCAAGTCCGCCGAGGCTCATCAGGTTGGCCGACATCCCCACTACCCGCATGACGATCAGCGCAATGACGATGGCGAGCGGCAGGCTGAGAGCGATCACGAGCGAGGCCCGCCAGTTGCCCAGGAAGAGCAGCAGGAGCACGATGACGAGAGCGGTGGCCTCACCAAGGGCACGCACAACGGTCCCGACGGCGCGATCGACCAGGCGGCTGCGGTCATAGAACACGTTGATCGAAACGCTTTTCGGCAGCGAGGATTGCAACTCGGCAAGGCGGGCACGTACGTCGCGGACGAGCTGCCCCGCGTTGGCACCGCGCAAACCGAGGACGAGCCCCTCGACGGTTTCGCCGCGCCCGTTCGACGTGACTGCACCATAGCGTGTCAGCGTCCCGACTTTGACGCTCGCGACGTCGTTGACGAGGATCGGGACCCCCTCGCGCGTGTCCACGACAATGGCCTTGATATCGTCGATCGAACGGATGCTGCCTTCAATCCGAACCAGGGCGCTGTCTTCGCCCTGGTTCACCCGTCCGGCGCCGTCGTTGCGGCTGTTGGCTTCGATCGCCCGGCGAAACACGTCGTAGGAAATGCCGCGGGCGGCAAGTGCGTCATTGCGCGGAACGATCTCGAAGGCGCGCACGTAACCGCCCAGCGCGTTGACGTCCGCGACGCCGGCCACCGTGCGCAAGGCCGGTCGGATCACCCAGTCGAGCAGGGTACGACGCTCGGCGAGCGAAAGCTCGTCGCTGTCGATCGTGAACATGAACATTTCGCCCAGGGGGCTTGTGATCGGGGCAAGGCCGCCGCTCGCCCCGTCAGGGAAATCACGCGAGATGTTCGATAGCCGTTCCGAAACCTGGTTGCGCGCCCAGTAGATGTCGGTACCGTCCTCGAAATCGACGGTGATATCGGCCAGAGCGTATTTCGTGGTTGAACGCAGGATCTTTTTGTTCGGCAATCCAAGTAGCTCGAGCTCGGCGGGCACCGTGATGCGTTGCTCGACCTCTTCGGGGGTGAGGCCGGGCGCCTTCATGATGATCTTGACTTGAACCGGCGAGACGTCGGGAAATGCGTCGATTGGCAGGCTGGGCAGCAGCACGGCGCCCGCGCCGATCAACAGCAACACGCTCAGGACGACGAACAGCCGCTGCGCAAGCGCGAATGCGACCAGACGCCGGAGCATTTATTGCCCCAGCCCCAAGAGGATGCCGCGAAGCGCCGAGATGCCGCCGCTCGCAATCTCGTCGCGGTCGGTGATCGGGCCGGATACCACGACATGGTCCTGGTCTTCTGCAAGGAGCGTGACCGGAACGAGGCGGAAACCGCCGTCAAAGGCGACGAATACCGACGTCTGCTCGCCTCGCCGGACGAGCCCGGCATAAGGAATCTCCCAGGCGCTCTGGCCGGCGGAGAGAAAGCCGATGCGAGCGGCGGCCGTCTGGCCGGGATGCAGCTCGCCGTCGTTGGGGACTTCCGCGCGGACCAGGATCGTCTGGGTTGCAGGATCCGTCGTCTCGGAGACCAGCACGACCTTGCCGGGCGTGGAATAGCCTTCGATCTCGACTTTCGCTCCGGTACGGATCGCTCGAATGCTAGCCGCGGGAACCGCGATTTCGGCCCATAGCGGTGAAAGCCGCGCCAACTTGACCAGCGGTGCGGATTGTTCGAGCCGCTGCCCCGGCGATACCACGAGATCGACTACGGATGCGGTCTGCGGTGCGTTGACCGTCAGCGTCGCGCTGATTGCAGTTTCCTCGACCAGCCGCGCAATCGCTTCATCGGACATTCCGCTCAGGCGCAGCATCTGTCGACGTTCGGCGACCACGAGCGTGGCCTGGCGCGCCTCGGCCTGGCTCGCCTCGAGCACGCGTTGTGGCACTGCCTTGCCGTCGAACAAATCGATGTTGCGTTTGAGCTGCTGCGTTGTCAGTTGCTCCTGCGCGATCGCGTGCAGGTAGTCGCGCTGTTGGGAGACGAAGCTGGGGCTTTCCAGAACGACCAGCGGCTGTCCGGCCGAGATGCGATCGCCGCGGCCGACCAGCAAGTTGGCGACCATGCCGGCGACGGGTGCGCTGACCACCCACAATTGCGGCGTGGGGATCACGATCTGGATGGGGTAGGGCAGCGTCAGGTCCGTCCGGCTCGCGATCGGATGAGCGACTCGCACGCCAAGATTTCTCGCCTGCTGCTCGCTCAGCTTGAGCTCGTCCTGCGCTCCAAGAACCGGCGGCGAAAGGCCAAAGGCGAGCGCGGACAAGACGCAGGCAGCCATTTTCCGACTGCGGATCGGGAGACGAAGCCCAGGTTGGAGCAGCATGGCAGCAGTGGTCCGAAACAACGTGGCGGCACGTTAGTCCGGCACGACGCGGTCGGGTTGATTTGCATCAACCTGCCTCATTCCGCGACAGAACGGAGCGCCGCTTAGCGCCGGACGATCGAGCCGCTGCGCCCGATCAGGCGGGCGAGTTGCTTGAAACGGCTGCCGACACGGTCGGCGACGAGATCGCCGAGCCTGTGCTCGAAAACCAGCATCAGATTGCGGCCCCGGCTGCGGAAATGCGTGGCCGGCAACACGCCGGGGCGCGCGGCCGAGATCAGATGCGCGACACGGAACGCCGCACCTAACAGGCGGGCGCGTTCGAGCTGCGCCGGCGTCAGCAGTTCCTGCATGGTCAGCGGCGGCTGGTTCTCTTCGCTGAGGCCCGCATAGCGATAGAACACCGACAGGCCTACGAAGGCGCGCTCGCGGTGGTCGATCGCGCCGAAATTGGCGTTCACGACGAGGCTCAGCGTCTGCTCTCCGCGATGATCGGGGTGGACGCGCCAGCCGATGTCGGACAGCAGGCAGGCGGTATGACGCAGGCGGCGGTCTTCCTCGGTCTCGCGCAGCTTCACCACGCGTGCGAGGCGATCGGTCCAGGCCATCAGCTCGCGCGCGTGTTTGGCCGAGCGTGACAACAGCTCGTTCAGCTCCTCGGCGGCGCAGATCAGGCCGTCCTTGTTGCGCTCGGCCTCCGGCAGCTTCTCGTGCAACAGGCCTTCGCGCACGCCGAAGGTCGAGAACACGATGGTCTTCGGTTTTGCGACCCGGATGATGTGCTCGAGTACCAGCGCTGCATAGGTGAGGAGAGGGCGCCGCGCATCGGCGACGACTTCGATGTCGGCGAGCATGTCGACGGCGGCGAGGCGCCGCAGGCGACGGGCAAAATCGAGCGCCTCGGCCGCGGGAATGGAGTAGCCGTGCATCACCTGGAGCGGATAGCCGCTCTGGATGATGTGGATGCGCGCGAGCGCGCGCCAGGTGCCGCCGACGGCGTAGAAGGTGCGGCCACGCCCGGCGGCGAGCTGCTCGACTTCGTCGAGCGCCTCGCGGACGATGCGATCGGCGCGCTTCAGCGATTTGTGGGCGAGGTCCTGAAGCGCAAGGCCGCCGAGCGGCAACGTCACGCCGCTGCGCACGCTGTTCCTGCGCACGTCGATCAGCTCGAGCGAGCCGCCGCCGAGATCGCCGACGATGCCGTCGGGCTGGTGAATGCCCGAGATCACGCCGAGCGCCGACAGCTTTGCTTCGCGCGGTCCCGACAGGATCTCGATCTTCACGGCGCAAATGCGCTCGGCTTTCGCGATGAAGTCGGCGCCATTGGAGGCGTCGCGGCAGGCGGCGGTCGCAATCGCGAACACGCGGCCGACCTGCATCACGCGGCACAGCGCGCGAAAGCGCTTCAGCGAGGTCAGCGCCTTGTCGACGGCGTCGGGCGCAAGCAGGCCCGTGCTCTGCACCTCGCGCCCGAGGCCGCACAGCGTCTTTTCGTTGAAGATCGGAATCAGGCTCCGCGCCAGCGCCTCGTAGACGACGAGACGCACCGAGTTGGAGCCGATGTCGATGACCGCGACGCTAGCGCCACGCTTGCGCGGCCGTTTCACGGCAACAATCTCCGGTCAGGACTGATGGCGTTCGTTTCGGCGCGTGAGACGGCGCGGCGAGGATTCCTTGAGCGACTTTCCACGGCCAGACAGACTCGGATTTGTCATGAAGTAATTGTGCACGTTGAAAGGCTCCTCGCCCTTCGCGGCCTTCATACGCGTTGAGGACCCGTCCGGCAACAATTGCCAGCTCTGCTCATTGTCCTTCAGGTTCGCGACCATGATCTGTTCGAGAACCTGCTGATGCACCGTGGGATTTTGCAGCGGACACAGCACCTCGACGCGGCGGTCGAGGTTGCGCGGCATCATATCGGCCGACGAGATATACACAGCCGCTTTCGCGCTCGGCAGGCCCTGGCCCATGCCGAAGCAGTAGATTCGGCCGTGTTCCAGGAAACGCCCAATGATCGACTTGACGCGGATGTTTTCCGACAGGCCAGGGATTCCGGGCCTGAGGCAACAGATACCGCGTACCACCAGCTCGACCTGCACGCCGGCCTGTGACGCTTCGTACAGCGCGTCGATGATGTCGGGGTCGACGAGCGCATTCATCTTCATCCAGACCGCACCAGGCTTGCCGTGACGGGCGTGCTCGGTCTCGCCCTGGATATGCTCGATGATGCGCTTGCGCAGGGTCAGCGGCGAGACCGCCATCTTTTCCAGATCGCTCGGCGCGGCGTAGCCCGTGATGAAGTTGAACACGCGAGCAGCGTCGCGGCCGATGGTCGGTTCTGAGGTGAAGTAGGAGAGGTCCGTATAAATACGTGCGGTCACCGGGTGATAGTTGCCGGTGCCTGTATGGACGTAGGTGGTGAGGCTGCCGCCCTCGCGGCGCACCACCATCGAGAGCTTTGCGTGCGTCTTCAATTCGAGGAAGCCGTAGACGACCTGCACGCCGGCACGTTCCAGGTCGCGCGCCCAGCGGATGTTGGCCTCTTCGTCGAAGCGCGCTTTCAGCTCGATCAGCGCGGTCACGGACTTGCCGGCTTCGGCCGCTTCGGCGAGGGCGCGCACGATCGGCGAATTGTTGGAGGTGCGATAGAGCGTCTGCTTGATCGCGACGACGTCAGGGTCGCGCGCGGCTTGTTGCAGGAACTGCACCACCACGTCGAAGGATTCGTAGGGATGATGGACGATCAGGTCCTTCTGCCTGATGGCGGCGAAGATGTCGCCGCCATGCTCGCGCACGCGCTCGGGATGGCGCGGCACGTAAGGGGTGAATTCGAGGTCGGGCCGGTCGAGCCGGGTGAGCTGCGACAGCTCGTTCATGGCGAGCACGCCGTCGACCAGGAACACCTCGTCGTCGGCGGCGGACAGGGCGTGTTGCACGAAGCTGCGCAGCTGCTCCGGCATCTTGGCGTCGATTTCGAGCCGGATCACCGATCCGCGGCGGCGGCGCTTCAGCGCGGTCTCGAACAGGCGGACGAGGTCTTCGGCCTCTTCCTCGATTTCGAGCTCGGAGTCGCGGATGATGCGGAAGGCGCCCTGGCCGTGGAGGCTGTAGCCCGGAAACAGGCGGTTGATAAACAGGCCGGTCAACTGCTCCAGCGAGATCAAGCGAACCTTGCCCTCGGCCGGCAGGCGGATGAAGCGGTCGATCTTGCCGGGCATGCGGATCAGCGCGTTCATCGGTTTGCCGTCGGCCTCGCGCGTCAGCTGGAGCGCGATGGTGAAGCCGAGGCTCGGGATGAACGGGAAGGGGTGGGCCGGATCGATCGCCAGCGGCGTCAGCAGCGGGAAGACGTTGTTGAGGAAGTAGTCCTCGAGCCAGGTCCGCTCCGCCTTGGTGACCTCCTTGCCGTCGACCAGCACGATGCCGACATCGGCGAGCGTGCCCCGCAGGTCGCGCCAGATCGCCTGCTGATCGCTGGCAAGCTGCGACACGGTGCGGTTGATCAGGGCGAGCTGCTCGGACGGGGTCAGGCCGTCAGGCGCGCGCTCGGCAATGCCCTCGCGGACCTGCGCCTTGATGCCGGCAACGCGGACCATGAAGAACTCGTCGAGATTATTTGCCGAAATCGACAGGAATCGCACCCGCTCCAGCATGGGGTGGCTGGCGTTGACCGATTCCTCGAGGACGCGGCGGTTGAAATGCAGCCAGGACAGCTCGCGATTGATGAATCGCTCAGGGCTCGAGGCGATCGCCGGCAGGCTCTCGGTCTCCGTTGCTTTCTCTTTTGTTTCAACATCTTGCGCGGAGTCCATGAGAAGTCGGTCCATCCAGTTTGCCCCAATTTGCGACTTATGCGCAAAACCGGCCGGAGCATGTGTTAGTGCGATGACGTTTCGATGACATTGATGTTCCGCTGCAGAGCCGCGTCAAGCGGGCCTGGGGGCCAAGCGCCGCCTGGCGGTCAGACGTCGCGAAGCAACTCAGCGGCGAGCGCACGGGTGACGGGGCGGCCAAGCCGCAGGGCCTCGCCATCGAGCAGTTCCACGGCGCGCCTGGCCGCGGCTGAGGACCTCTCGAGCCGGGTCGCGAGGTAGCTCACCACGGTTTCGTCCACCGTGAGCTGGCGGTCGGCGCAGAACTTGATGATCAGGCCGCGGAACAGCTGGTCGTCAGGCGGCAGCAGCGAAATAAGGGGAATCGTCCGAAACCGGGATCTGAGGTCGCGGAGCTCGACTTCGATTGCCGCCGGCGGCTCACGTCCGGTGAACAGCATGTAGGCGCCGTCCTCGCGGGCGAGGTTCATCAGATGGAAAAGGGCGCGCTCGTCAAAATCACCGGCTTTGAGATCCTCGACCACCAGCGCGCCGGTCGCGAGCGCGCCGGGCACGTCAGGGGCGCTCAGCGCATTGGCAGTGGTGGAGCGGGCGCCTGATACCTCGGCCCAGATCGCGGCGAGATGGCTCTTGCCTGAGCCTTCGGGTCCGGCGAGCCACATGATCCGGTTTGGCCATTCGGGCCAGCCGTCGATCAGGGCAAGGCCGGCGGCGTTGGCAGGGCCCTCGAGGAAATTGTCCCGGCTGAGGCTTTCCGCATGCGGAAGCGAAAATGCCAATTGTCGGGGGTGAACGCGGCCTGCCACGCTTGCTCTGCTCCGTGCCGGCACGCCGGCGCTAACTGAAAGAGATTCGATTTATTCGATCGGGAGTTGGCCTTTTACGGGGCCGCGTCCCTCTCATTTGGCTTCGATCGTGCTCATGTGCCGCAGCCACTCGACCAGATAGAGCGATACGGAGGACAGCGTGAACAGCGTGACGAAGCCCATGAGGATTATATCATAGGGCGTCGGCTTGAAGCCGAAGGCGAGCGCGGCCAGCACCAGCGCCGCGTACGCGACCTGTGCGGCTGTGTTGAGCTTGGAGACCTTCGAGGGCCTCATCTCGACCGGCTTGTCGAACAGCCAGGACACGATCACCGCGGTGACGATCATGATGTCGCGGGAGACCACCAGGATCACGATCCAGCGGGGGATGTCGCCCCAGATGCCGAGCGACAGGTAGATCGACACCAGCAGTGCCTTGTCGGCCAACGGGTCGAGCAGGGCGCCGAGTTCGCTGGCCATGTTGAAGCGCTTGGCGAGGAAACCGTCGACCGCGTCGCTGAAGCCCGCGATCAGGAAGACGGCGAATGCCACCTCCATTTGGCTCGACACGATGGCCCAGACGATGATCGGGACCAGCATGATGCGGCCCAGGGTAATGATGTTCGGAATACTCACGCGGCGCTTCCCGGCACCCGACTTGACCTCGAAATCCGGCCCTTGGAGGCTGAACCGGTTGATATCTACATAGTATAGGGCGGGGCGCCACGCTTGCCATTGCGTGTCCCCGGAATTCGACGTAACCAGCCGCAAACCCACTGGAAATCGGGCATGACCGACCGCAAAAACGGCCTCACCTACGCCGATTCAGGCGTGGATATCGACGCGGGCAACCGCCTCGTCGACCTGATCAAGCCGATGGTGCGCGCCACCGCACGGCCGGGCGCCGACGCCGAGATCGGCGGATTCGGCGGCTTGTTCGACCTCAAGGCGGCCGGATTCAAGGACCCCGTCCTGGTTGCGGCCACCGACGGCGTCGGGACCAAGGTCAAGATCGCGATCGAGACCGGCCTGCATGGCGGAATCGGCATCGACCTCGTCGCGATGAGCGTCAACGACCTCGTGGTCCAGGGTGCCGAGCCGCTGTTCTTCCTGGACTATTTCGCCTGCGGTAAGCTCGACCCGGAGGCGACGGCTGCGATCGTCGCCGGCGTCGCCGAAGGCTGCCGCGAGTCCGGCTGCGCTCTGATCGGCGGCGAGACCGCCGAAATGCCCGGCCTCTACAAGGACGGCGACTATGATCTCGGCGGTTTTGCCGTAGGCGCCGCGGAGCGTGGCACCTTGTTGCCGCGCAAGGACATCGCTGCGGGCGACGCCGTGATTGGCCTCGCCTCGTCGGGCGTCCACTCCAACGGCTTCTCGCTGGTGCGCAAGATCGTGGAACAGTCCGGCCTCGGCTTCGAGGCGCAGGCGCCGTTTGCGCCGGTGATGACGCTGGGTGGCGCGCTGCTGACGCCGACCCGGCTCTACGTCAAATCCTGCCTGCGGGCGATCCGCGAGACCGGTGCGGTGAAGGGCCTCGCCCATATCACCGGCGGCGGCTTTACCGATAACATTCCCCGCGTGCTGCCGAAGAATCTCGGCGTCGGCATCGATCTCGCCCGCTTGCCGGTGCTGCCGGTGTTCAAATGGCTTGCAGCCCAGGCCGGCATTGCCGAACTCGAGATGCTGCGCACGTTCAACTGCGGCATAGGCATGATCGCGATCGTCGAGCCCGAGAAGGTCGACGAGGTCGTGCGGGTCTTCACCGATGCCGGCGAGACCGTGGCGCGGCTCGGTACCGTGATCCCGGCCGAGGGCGAGAACCGCGTCGTCTATAACGGCCATCTCGATCTGGCGCTGTGATGAAGCGCCGCGTCGCCATCCTGATCTCCGGCCGTGGTTCCAACATGTCCGCGCTGATCAAGGCAGCCAGCGCCGCGGATTTTCCGGCGGAGATTTCGCTCGTCATCTCGAACAAGGCCGATGCGCTTGGCCTCGAACGGGCCAAGGCGGCCGGCGCGAAGACGCTGGTGATCGAGAGCAAGCCATTCGGCAAGGACCGCGCCGGCTTTGAAGCGGTATTGCAGGCAGCCCTTGATGAGAACGGCATCGAGCTGATTTGTCTCGGCGGTTTCATGCGCCTGTTCACGGCCGAGTTCGCGAAGGCATGGTACGGGCGGATGCTGAATATCCATCCCTCCCTGCTGCCGTCCTTCCCCGGCCTCGATCCGCATGGTCAGGCCTTGCGCGCCGGCGTCAAGCTGTCTGGCGCGACGGTGCACTTCGTGATCCCCGAGACCGATGCCGGTCCGATCGTGATGCAGGGTGCAGTGCCCGTCAGCGATCACGATACGGCGGAGACGCTGTCCGAGCGCATCCTCGAAGTCGAGCATCGCATCTATCCGGCGGCGCTGAGCCTGCTTGCGACCGGCAAGGTCAAGATCGAGGGCGATGTCTGCAAGACGACGGGCAGTTCGGCGTCAGAGAATTTCCTGATCGCGCCGGTGGCGAACTGAAGCGCGGCCTGCGTTTCGTCCTCCAAAACAAAATCCCCCGGCAGAGCCGGGGGCAACGTCATGATCTCTCGCGCTTAGCGTCGAGAGAAATCAGGAGACCTTGAGGTTCTCCGCGGACGATTTGCCGCGGTTCTCCACGAGGTCGTATTCAACCACCTGGTTCTCATTCAGGGTGGAGAGTCCGGCACGCTCGACTGCGGAGATGTGGACGAACACGTCCTTGTCGCCGCCGTTTGGCTTGATGAACCCGTAACCCTTGGTGGGGTTGAACCATTTGACGGTGCCCTTTTGTGGCATCGTTAGTCTCCTCCGCTAGATACTAAAAAGACGCGGCCGCTGTTTCGCGTGCCACGTCACAAACGGGCTTCCGGAAGTCTGTTCGAGTCTTGAGGCTGTCGCGAAACGCACAGTCGAGCGGCCAATTCCGATTGTGTATGGTATTCCAACACGAAATTTGCGCGCTAGCAAGCCGCGCGCGAATTTCAAGACCGTATCGAAAATGTACCGCTGCAATTTGCGACCTGTGGCAGCGGAACCACAATCAGGCGCAATTGCCCCGGCGACGTCCTGCCCAACGGTTGACCCCTCGTGGCAGTTCGGCACAAATCGCCGCACCTGCCGCCGTTCGTATTGCATTCTTGCGGGCAGCTTATTTGCTTCGGGATTAGTCGTCATGTGCTGCACTCCGCAGCTCCAGGGGATACGGCAGACGATCGGGCTGGACCGTGTCCGCCGGATCGTGACGGCACTCGCCTTGGCCCTTGCGGTTGTGGTGATGATACCGGCGACATCAGGTTTCGCGCAGACCCCGACGCCGGCAGCGTCTCCGACGCCCATACCGTCTCCGAGTCCGACGTCGACCAATTACGACCAGTCGGCCGGCAACAGTGCGCTGGATCTCGGCTCGAACTTCCTCGAGCGGCTCGGCAACCAGGCCTCCGGCGGAATCAACCGGGCGTCGCGCACCAATCCGGGTGGGGGCGGCGCGTCCGAGAGTACCGAGGATCCGCGCTACCGCACCTGGTACGAGGGTTACGGCATTTCGATGCGGACCGATCCGCAGGGCGATTTCGTCGGCGACAAGCGCAAGACGTTCGGCGGCGTCGCAGGCTTCGGGGCGCGCATCGTGCCGGGTGTCAATCTCGGTTTCTCCGTCGACCAGAGCCATACCGACATCGACGTGCCGCTTGCGCTCCAGTCTGCGACCCTCGATCTGACCCAGATCGGTTTCAACGGTTCCGTCGACAAGGGGCCTTGGACCTGGGCCTTCGCGGTCGTCCACGGCTTCGGCAAGGTCCATTCCATCAGGGACACCGGCTTTGGCTTCGCGACGGCGGGCTATCGCGCGGCGGTCGACGGCGCGCTGACCGAGATCAGCTATTACTGGACCAAAGACCAGATGCGCATCGTGCCCAAGGGGGCGTTCGAATATGTGCGCGCCACGGGCGCGGCATTCCAGGAGGCGGGCGGCCTCGACCCGCTTACCGTCGGCTCGAGCGCGATCGCGCGCGCGCGCGTCATGATCGGCGCCGAAATCGGGCGGTATTTCATTTTCGACCGGAAGATTCTGGACCTCTCGGCCTATGGCAAGTTCGTCGATAATTTTTATCAGGATTTGGGCTCGGTGCAGGTCAGCCTCGGGACCCAGAACATCATCGTCCCGGGCATCGGTGAGAGTCGCTACGGCATGGACGCCGGGGCGTCGGCCTCGCTCAGCCTCACCAACACCGCGCGCCTCTACGTCAACTACGACGGCAAGTTCCGCAACGAACTGACGTCGCACCAAGGCACCGTCGGCTTCGAGTATCGGTGGTGAGACGCCGCGCGTTCGACTCTACGTCGGCGTCGCCGCGACATAGCCGGTCAATCCAAAGCCTTCTCGCGCCGCCGTCATCATAGGCACCAGCGCGTTCGGATGGATGAATTCGTCGCGGAAGCAGGGATAGGTCTTGGGGTCGAAGATCTTCTTCAGCCAGTCGACCACGATCTTGTGCCGCTCGGAGGCGCGGAACTCCTTGTGATAGGTCAGCCAGAGGTCGGCGTGGTGGCTGACGCCCAGGTCGACGGCGACGAGCTGCGCACCGAGGGCGATTGACACCGTTGGCAGGAAGCCGATGCCCGCGCCGCGCTCGACCGCGTAGAGCACGCCCACCGAAGAATTGGTCTTGATCCCGACGATGCCCTCCAGCGACTTCAACCCGAGCACGCGGGCGTAAGCGCCGTCGTCGACCTGCGGTGCGCTCTGCTTGACGATGCGGTGACTCGGCAATTCGGCGAGCGTCGCCGGTACGCCATAAAGATCCGCATAGTCTTTCGAGACGAACGGATAGATGTGCAAACGCCCCAGCTTGGCGACGATGAGATCGGGATTGGTCGGCGGCTCGAGTTGAATCGCGATGTCCGACTCCAGGCGCGCCACATCCGCTTGTTCCATGGCGCAACGCAGGTCGACGGTGATCTTGCGGTAGGTCTTCTGGAAATCGATCAGCCGCGGCAGGATCCAGAAATTGCCGGGACCTTCCGTCACCGCGACGCGTACGGTGCCCGATGTGTCGTTCGACGAGCGCGAGGCGCGGCGGAAGACGTTGAAGGCGTGACGTTCCATGTGCGCGACGTCGGCAATCATCGCGGTGCCCTCGTCGCTGAGCGTGAGCCCGCTCTGGTCACGCAGGAAAAGCTTGCAACCGATGCTCTCTTCGAGCCGGTCGATCCTGCGCATCAATGTGGTGGAGGTGAGCCCGAGCTCCTCGGCCGCGTTGCGGAAACTTTTAGATTTTGCGCAAGCTAAAAAGAGTTTCAAATCGTCCCAGGACGCATTTAGCGCTTCTTCATGGTGCTGCATCATTGCAGCACCCCGGTGCAATACTTGCTGCATACTCCTGATCTCCAGCCGCTAAGCTCCTGCTCGTGGCGGCGTTCAAAACCCCTGGACGATAGAGGGACGACATGAGTATGGAAAGGGGCTCGTTTGCCGCGAGGCATGATTTCGATGCCTTGCCGCTGAACCCGGACGTGGATGTCCGTTGCGCGCAATTTTCCGAAATCGCCGCACTTTCCGAGATGGCGCACCGACTGGTGCCGGGTGTGCAGATCGGGGCGGTTGAGCTCGCGAGATATCTGGCCTTCGATCCGCAGAGCATCCTGACGTTTACCCGGAAAGGCAATCTGCTCGGCGGCATGGCTTTCCTGTTCCTGAATGACTGCGGACATGATGCGCTGATGCTGGACGATATCTGTCTGACCGCGCCCGAGACACGCTATCTCGCTTCCGCGAATGACGACGTGGCCGCCATCTACATCTGGGCAATCGCGACGACGGGCCGCGGCATCGCTGGTCTTGGCAAGGCCGCGGCTCATCTGCGGCAGACGAGATTTCGCGGCGCCGATTGCTATGCGCAGCCGTCGACCGCAGCCGGCCGCGAGATCATGAGGGCAACGGGATTTGCGCCGATCTCGAGCTTCCAGCCCGACCTCTGGTGTTACGAGCGCCCCTGGCATCGGCAGCCGATGCGGATGCCGGGCGCGATCATCCAAGCAAGGAGTTATGCAGATGCACGGCACTAGGATTCCCCTCGCCAAGCCTGACTCCCGCGCAATCACCATCCGTCTTGCGCGCGATCCAAGCGATCTCATGCTGGTCACGGCCATTCGCTCCGCGGTCTATCTCGCCGAGCAGGATTGTCCGTTCGACGAGGAGTTCGACGGCAACGACATGGTTGCCGCGCATTTCATCGGCTATGTCGGCAACGAGCCGGCGGGTTGCCTGCGCGTGCGGTTCTTCGGCGATTTCGCCAAGGTGGAGCGGCTTGCGGTGCGGCACCAATATCGACGCTCGCGCGTCTCGTTCAAGCTGGTGCAGGCGAGCGTGGACTATGTGAAGCGCAAGGGGTTCCGCAAGATCTATGGCCAGGCGCAGGATCGGCTGGTCGACTTCTGGGCTCATTTCGGCGCCAAGCCGCTCGGCCACAACCGCAAGATCACCTTCTCGGACTTTTCCTATACGGAAATGTTGCTGGAGATCGAGCCGGGGCCGGACGCCATCACGCTGGACAGCGATCCCTATGTGATCATTCGCCCGGAGGGCGACTGGGATCGTCCGGGGGTGCTCGACGCCTCTGCGGGGCGCGCGGTCACTTCGCCGCTGCGGGACCTCGCGCTCGCCGACCGCTGAAACGGGTGCAGCTCTGCGCAAGACAATGCCGGTGTCCCACGACGATCCGCTGGTTCTGGTCTGCGCCGACCTTCAGGTGGAATATCTGATCCCGGGGCGTCGCCACGTCATCCTCGACGGCGACGTCACGATCATTCGCTGCCTGGAGTTGCTGGCGTTGTGGCGGAGCAATCTCTGGCCGGTGATGCATTTGAAACGCATCGCGGAGGCGACGTGGTTCAATCCGTCATCCAGGCTGACTGATTGGATTGCGGAGGCGAAACCCAGGCCGGGCGAGATGACGTTCGAGCACGCGTTGCCGTCGGCTTACAGCTCCTCCCGTTTCGCCGACTACGTATCCAGCGTCCGCAATCTGCGCTGCGTGCTGACGGGCTTTTCCCTCGACGAGACCATTCTGGCCACCGTCATCGAGGGATTTCATCGCAGCCACCGCTATCAGGTGGTCACCGATGCCGTGGCCTGTCGGCAGCCGGGCACAAGCGAGGCGGCCGTCTACCGACAGTCGGTGGTGGATGTCATCGCCAACTTTGCTACACTCCAGTCCAGCGCCGAGCTGATCAGAACCAGCGGCGCCGTCGCGGTCTAGGCAGACCCGATCGGCGGATGGATGGGGTGGGACATTGTTGCGGGAGGACGAGCTCAAGGAACTGGCGAGCGAGCTGTCGCGGGCCGTCGAGACGGCGCGCCGGGTTGGCCTGCCCACGACCGTCTATTTGCTGTCGATGGCGCTGGTCGAGGTAAGGGAGGCCGCAGCCGACGACGGAAATGACGACGGCGCGACCTGAACACTGTCCCTGGTGCGGCTTTGTGCAACGCTGCTGAGCGCTTGCTGCCGACGAATTGGCGTTGCAAGTTTTGTCCCGTCGCAATAGCCAAGTGGTGACGTCGGCCGTGCCGGCGACGTCATGACTCAAGGGATCCCTGCAAATGTCCATGCTGCCCAATTCGCAAGAAGCCCGGGATGTGGCTTACCAGCTCCACGCCTACACCAATGCGCGCGCGCATCAGCAGGCGGGTCCCCTTGTGATCGAGCGCGGCGAGGGGCCCTACGTGTTCGATGCGTCGGGCAAGCGCTATTTCGAAGCGATGGCAGGCCTGTGGAGCGTCGGGCTCGGCTTCAACGAGAAGCGGCTGGTCGAGGCCGCGCACAAGCAGATGCAGGCGCTGCCGTTCTACCATACGTTCTCCGCCAAATCGCACGGGCCGTCGATCGACCTCGCAGAGAAGCTGGTCGCGCTCGCGCCGGTGCCCATGAGCAAGGTGTTCTTCACCAATTCCGGTTCGGAAGCCAACGACACTGTCCTCAAGCTGATCGCGTATCGTTCGAATTCGCTCGGCCAGCCCCAGCGCAAGAAGATCATCAGCCGCATGCGCGCCTATCACGGCGTCACCATTGCATCCGCAAGCCTTACCGGCCTGCCCAACAACCATCGTTCGTTCGACCTGCCGTTGCCGAACATCCTGCACACGGGCTCGCCGCATTTCTACAAGGACGGCGCGCCCGGCGAGACCGAGGAAGCCTTCGCGACGCGCCGGGCCGAGGAGCTCGACGCGCTGATCCAGAAGGAAGGGCCTGATACGATCGCGGCCTTCTTCGGCGAGCCGGTGATGGGGGCGGGCGGCGTCGTGGTGCCCCCGGCCACCTATTGGGACAAGATCCAGGCGGTGTTGAAGAAGTACGACATCCTGCTGGTCGCCGACGAGGTGATCTGCGGCTTCGGACGCACTGGCAAAATGTTCGGTTGCGAAACCTATGGCATCAAGCCCGACGCGATGGTGGTCTCCAAGCAGATTACCTCGAGCTATTTCCCGCTGTCGGCCATCATCATGAACGACCGCATGTTCGAGCCGATTGCGGACGAGAGCAACAAGATCGGCGTGCTCGGCCACGGTTTCACTGCCGGCGGCCATCCGGTCGGCTCGGCGATTGCGCTGGAAAACCTCAAGATCATCGAGGAGCGCGGCCTCGTCGCGCATGCCGCCGAACTCGGCGGCTACATGCAGAGCCGCTTACGTGAACTCACCAGCCATTCGCTGGTCGGCGAGGTTCGCGGCGTCGGCATGATCGCAGCGCTCGAGCTCGTGCTCGACAAGGGCCGCAAGACCGCGGCCGCAACGCCCGGCGCCGTCGGCGGCATGGCGAGCCGCATGCTCCAGGAGCGCGGCGTCATCTCGCGCAACATGCTCGACGCCATCGCCATCTGCCCGCCGCTGATCACCACCAAGGCACAGATCGACGACCTGCTGGCGGCGATCACTGGCGTGTTGAATGACATGAAGCCGGAAGTGGCCAAGCTCACGCGGCGTAGGTGAAGCCGGTGCGCAGAACTCGGTCATTGCGAACGAAGCAATCCAGAATCTTTCCGCGGAGGCAGTCCGGGTTGCTTCGGTACGCTCGCAACGACGAGGCGGATGCAGCGAGCTAAACCCGCTGAACTCCGATCACGCGACCCTTCTCGATCGCGAGCGCCAGCTCGCCGCGCTTGAGCTTCAGTGCGGCGTCCCCGAACAGCTCGCGGCGCCAGCCGCGCAGGGCCGGGACGTCCGCGTCGTCGTCAGCTGCGATCTCCTCGAGATCATCGACGGTCGCGATGACCTTGCTGGCCACCGCGTGACGCTCGGCAGTCATGCGCAGCAGCACCTTCAACAGCTCGACCGTGGCTGCGCCATTGGAGTTGTTGCGCGGTTTCTCCAGCTTCGGCAGCGTCGAGAAATCGCGCTTGAGCCCGCGCTCGACGGCGGCAACGATGTCCGCGCCCCATTTGGATTTCTCAAAGCCCTTCGGGACCGAGCGCAGATGGGCGAGCTTTTCGAGCGTGTTCGGCGCGTGGGTGGCGATGTCGGTGACGGCCTCGTCGCGCAGCACGCGACCCCGCGGCACGTCGCGGCTCTGCGCTTCCTGCTCGCGCCAGGCGGCGACCTCCATCAGCACGGCGAGGTCCTTCGGCTTGCGAACCCGCGTCTTCAGCCGCTCCCAGGCGCGCTCGGGGTGGAAGTCGTAGGTCTTGGGCGAGGTCAGTATCTCCATCTCGATCGAGACCCATTCGCTGCGGCGGCGCTTCTTCAAATCGGCATCCAGCGCTGCGAACACGTCGCGCAGATGCGTGACGTCGGACACCGCGTAGTGCATCTGCTCCTTGGTCAGCGGCCGGCGCGACCAGTCGGTGAAGCGGTGGGTCTTGTCCGGGCGGTGGCCGGTGACCTTCTCGACCAGGGCGTCATAGGCGATGCTGTCGCCGTATCCGAGCACCATGGCCGCAACCTGGGTGTCGAACACCGGGTGAGGGATGATGTTGGCCTGGTGCCAGATGATCTCGATGTCCTGGCGCGCGGCGTGAAACACCTTCAGCACGGCCTCGTTGGCCATCAGCTCGAAGAACGGCTTGAGGTCGATACCCTCGGCCAGGGTATCTATGACGATCGCTTCCTCGGGGCTGGCCATCTGCACCACGCACAACAGCGGGTAATAGGTGGTCTCGCGCAGGAACTCGGTATCGACGGTAATGACGGGGTGCTTGGCCAGCCGGCTGCAGGCAGCCGCGAGGTCAGCGGTGGTGGTAATCAAATCCATGAACGGCCCATGACACTTGGTATCAGCCGTTCTGCCGAAAGCGCTGTGATGTCAAGGGGCTCTAAGCGAATTCGAGGCTTGCATCGCCCCGGAATCACTCCTTGCGGCCGAAATTCCTATTCGTAGCGGACCCGACCTGAGGATTTCCGGGCGCAGGGCAGTGCCACCACGACCAGGCACATGCCAACCAGGGCCAACCCCAGGAACTCAAAAACCAGCAAATCCACGGCGGAAATCTCCAGAAACATCGGTAGATTTGTCGTGGGTGCGTTGAGGGTCTGTTAATTCCAATGGTTACCGGCGGAGGGCCGGACGGGATGGTGGACGGCGGGTTAACGGGGGTAACCATCCAAAACAAATTCGGCGCCCCGCATGACGGAGCGCCGATGTTCGTTGGCCGTCGTCGTTGGTCTTACGGCAGCTTCAGCGAGGTCTCGGCGTTGTACGGCTTGAGCGTCTCGTCGGCGGCCTTCTGGGCGGCGACGAGGGCTTCCTTCGGCTGCTTCTTGCCGTTCAGCACCAGCATCACCTCGTCCTCGAGGTTCTTGCGGACCGGTACGGTCTTGTAGGTCGCGAACCAGGGCTTGGCGACGTCGAGCTGCTCGACGGCGATCTTCGCGTCCGGGTTCTTGTTGAGGAAGTCGACCATGTCGGGCGTCTTGTAGGCGGCCATGTTGGGCGCGAAGTAACCCGTGGCGCGGCTCCACCAGGCGCTCTTTTCCGGCGAGGTCATCCACTTGATCAGCGTCCAGGCGGCCTTCTGCTTGTCGGCCTCGACGCCCGCCGGAATGATCAGCGAGGCGCCACCGATCGGCACGGCGTTGCGGACGTTGCGCGGGATGAACGCGACCTTGTAGTTGAACTTGGCGTTCTCACGCACATAGGTCAGCGAGCCCGTCGACAGCATCATCATCGCCGCGTTGCCGGAAATGAAGGAGGTGCTGACCGCGGGACCGGGCGTGGCGCCGGGTGGGTGGACCTTGTGCTTGCTCACGAGGTCGCTCCACCAGGTCAGCGCGCCGAGCATCGAGGGCGTATCGTAGTAGACCTCGCCGCCGAACTCCTCGTTGTAGTAGCGCCCGCCATTGGTCATGGTGAGCGTTTCCATCATCCAGCCGCAATAGTCATAGGCGCAGGGGATCGCGATGCCCCATTGGGTCACCTTGTCGCCCTCGCGCTTGGTGAGCTTCTTGGCCCAGTCGGTGAGCTCGGCCCAGGTCTGCGGCGGCTTGTTCGGATCGAGGCCGGCTTCCTTGGCCTTGTCGGCGTTGATGTAGAGCAACGGCGTCGAATTCTGGAACGGGACGCCATAGACCGAGCGATTGATCACCGCATTGCCGCTCAGCGCCGGAAAGAACTGGCCAAGAAACTGCTCCTTGGTGCTGCCGTCCGCCTTGATCAACGGATCGAGATTGGTCAGTTCGTTCTCGATCTGCATGTCGAGCAGGAAGTTGGCCGACATGATCACGGCCGCCGGCGGCTTGCCGGCCTTGATCGAGGCGCGCGTCTTGATCAGCGTGTCGTCATAGGAGCCGGTGTAGACCGCGGTCGCCTTGATGTCGGGGTGACCGTCGTTGAACTCCTTGATCAGCGTGCCCATGTCGCGGGCGAGCTTGCCGTCGACGGGCACGGGGAAGAACAGGTCGATCTCGGTCGGACCTTCACCGGCGTGAGCCGGTAAGGCGAGGGCGCCTGCCATGGAGCCTGCCATGGCGAGGCCAAGCATGAGCCTGCGGGAGAACAGCATCGATAAATCTCCTATTTGATGCCTGAGGTGACGAAAGAGCTGATGAAGCGCTTCTGGAAAATGAGGAACGTGACGAGCAGCGGTGCGATCACCATCAGCGTGCCGGCGGCGATGGTGCCCCAGTCCTGCGTGCCTTCCGCGGTCTTGGTGAAGACCGAGAGCCCGACGGTGAGCGGCCGCTTGTCCGGCGAATTGATCACCATCAGCGGCCAAAGGAAGTCGTTCCAGTGGCTGGTGACCGAGATGATGGCGAAGGCCGAGAAGCTCGGCAGCGACAGCGGCACGTAGATGTGGCGGATGCGCTGGATCAGGCTCGCGCCATCGATCAGCGCGGCGTCTTCCAGCTCGGTCGGAATCGCCTCGAAGGCCTGGCGCATCAGGAAGGTGCCGAAGGCCGAGGCGAAGAACGGCATCATCACGCCGGCGAGCGTGTCGTAGAGGCCGAGCTGGACCACCAGGCTCAGGTTCGGCACGATCAGCAGCACCGGCACCAGCATCAGCTGCATCAGGAACAGATAGAAGATCGGTGTCTTGCCGGCGAAGTCGAGCCGCGCAAAGGCAAAACCCGCAAGGGTGATCGTGACGAACTGCACCAGCAGGATGCCCGTGCAGATGATCGTGGTGTTGAGGAAGTAGCGCGGGAAATCGCCGATCTCCCAGGCATCCCTGATATTGTCGAGCGTCGGCTTCAGGCTCGGCATCAGCTCGGCCATCAAATTGATGCCGTCGGAGGACGGTCGCAGGGTCGCGACGCCCATCCACAGGAACGGGATCAGCCAGGCGAGTGCGAGCAGGATCGTCAGCAGGAAGCCGAGCTTCGGCGTGATCTCGTTGCGGGTGGCGAGCGGGGCGTCCTTGTAGAGCGCGTCGATCAGCTTCATGGCCCGCCCTCCCGGTTCGCCATGGTCCGGAACGAGAGCGCGGTGAGAGCCATCAGCGCTGCGAGCGTCAGCAGCGTCGCGGCCGAGGCCTTGCCGACGTCGAAATGCTCGACCGCCTGCTGGTAGATGTAGAACAGCACGAGATTCGTGGAGTTCGACGGACCGCCTTGAGTGAGGACGAAGACGTGGTCGACCTGCGTGACCGCGTTCAGCGTGGCGATCACGATGACGAACAGGAAGGTCGGCTTGAGCTCCGGCAGGATGATGTAGCGCAGTCGCATGAAGGGACCGGCGCCGTCGAGATGCGCCGCCTCCATCACGTCCTCCGGCACGGCCTGGAGGCCGGCCAGGAAGAACAGCATGTAATAGCCGGCGTTCTTCCAGATGGTGATGATCATGATCGCGTAGAGCGCGATGTCGGGATCGCCGAGCCAGTTCGGCAGCACCGGCAGCAGGCCTCCGATATAGTGGTCGAGCAGGCCGACATTGGGCAGGAAGATGAACAGGAATAGCGCGGACGCAGCCACCATCGGGATCAGCACCGGCAGGAACAACGCGGCGCGCAGCGCGCTGGTGACCACATTGGTGCGCGCGAGTGCCAGCGCGAACAGGAGCGCAAGGCCGATGCTGGGGATCGCGGTGCCGACGGCGTAGATGAGGTTGTTGACGACGGCGCCGGTGAAGGCGGGATCGCCCAACACGGCGCCGATGTTCTCGAGGCCGACGAAGCGAAGCGGCGCCTTCGGCGTGGCGCGCTGATAGAGCGCATCGATCAGCACCCGTCCCATCGCGCCATAGGTGAACAGCGCAAGGAAGATCAACGAGGGCAGCAACAGCAGATAGGCCGGCAGCGAGGCTTTGAGGCGGCTGGTGAACCGCTTTGCGACGCGCAGGCGCGGCGGCGCGGATGCCGCGACCGGAAGAGCCGCGGGTTCTGCGAGGCTCATGTCATCGCGCCGGGAAATTGAGCGCATAGTCGCGGCCGTCCACGCCGGCGGGAGGCTCGAACGGGAAGCGCAGGCTGGTGTCGAGGAAGTCGTGGCTGTGCACGACGAGGTTTTCGTCGTCGATCAGCACCACGCCATAGGCGGGCGGCTCGTGGCTCGCCAGATGGTCGGCGGGGTTGGCGTCGAGCTCGAACCAGACCTGGTGGTTGGTGCCGCGCAGCGTCGAGAACGGGATCTTGCCGTAGCTGCCGAAGATCGGCCGGTGCACATGGCCGAAGAAGAGATGGCGGATGCGCGCGCGATAGGGCGCGATCACCTCGGCGAATTCGGCGCTCTGCTTCAGCGCGATCTCGTCCATGGCGTGCACGCCGACCGGGAAGGGCGGATGATGCATGAAGACGACGAACGGCTGGTCGGCCGGCGCGGCGGCCAGCGTCTTCGCCAGCCAGTCGAAGCGCCTGGCGCACATCTCGCCAGCATGGCTGGTCTCGTCCAGCGTGTCGAGGAAGACGAACAGGCCGTGCTCGGTGGTGCGGGTGCCCTGCACGAAGCCGTTGGGATCGCGCGGCGCGGCCTTGAGGCCGTCGAGGCAGGCCACGCGCTTGTCGTGATTGCCGACCATGGCGATGTACGGCATTTTCAGCGCGGCCATCGCCTCGGCGAAGTTGGCGTAGGATTCAGGCTCGCCCCAATGGGTGAGGTCGCCGGTCACGACCGCAAACGCCGCATCCGACTGGTGCTTGTTGATGTCGGCAACGGCCGCGTCCAGCCGGGCGCGCGGATCGAGGCCATAGAGCTTCAGCCCGGGGTTCGCCAGATGCGTGTCGGTGATGTGGATGAATTTGAAGGGCATGGCGCTCTTGTCAGGTCTCTGGGAGGACGGTCGCCTCCGGCAAGACGGCCCGCCAGCCGGTTAGAGTGCGAGTGTTTCAGTTTGATGACAGCGATTGCCGATGCCTCGAATTGTTGGGCAGAACGGCAGCGCGGGTCAATCCGCTCGTCTCGCGGTGCGGTATTCGTCGATCGCGCAAAAAAGTATCGAAAACAACCCCATGCACAGTAGCCGAGGATTGCCGGGGCAATGCCCTACGCGTCGTTCGACACAAGTTGACACGTCGGGCAAAACAGGGGCATGTTGCCAATATCGGAAAATCCGCAGATGATCAGCCGAGGGTAGGGTTCGACGCAGGACCAGCGTGCGAAGCCCGGCTCGCCTCACGCCCCGCGGAACGTCTGCAACGCTTGCTGCTCCGGCAGCGGCTGCGCCTTCGAGGCGCGGCGGCGCAGATTGACCGTTCCGGCGGCACGCGCGATGCGTCAGCGCTCGCCGGCGGGCAGCAGACCGCTCAGGGCTTTGGCCTCGTTAGTCAGGACGTCGACGGCGGCCTTGCGCGCCTCTGCGTCGAAGCGGGTCCGGATCGCGGACACTGACAAGGCGCCGCGCAGCTTGCCCTGGACATCGATCACGGGGACTGCGGCAGCGGCGACCTCGGGATCACGTTCGCCGAGCGATACGTAGAACCCGCGCTCGCGGATTTTCCTGGCTTCGGCCGACGCGGGATCGCGATAGGCAGTGAGCACGCGACCGGCGGCGCCGCGATCGATCGGCAGTCGCTGGCCCTCGTCGAGATGATGCCGGACGGAGCGCGGGGAGTTGACCCGGTAGAGGCAGATGCGCTCGTCACCGTCGGCAATGTAGAACGAAGCCGTCTCGCCGGTCGCTTCGACCAGGCGATGCAGCGTCGGTCTCACGAGGTCACCGAGATCAAGGCCGCGCTGATAGAGCGCACCGAGGCGCCAGAGTTCTGGCCCGGGGTGGAACAGCCGGTCCGCGCCGCGGACAAGAAAGCCGTCGCTCTCCAGCGTCGCGGCGAGGCGAAGCACCGTGCTCTTGTAGAGATCGGTCGCCTCGGCGATCTCGGTCAGCGTCATGGCGCTGCGCTCCGGCCCAAAGGCCTTGAGGATCGCCAGCGCCCGCGCCACCGCATCAACCCCTGTCTTGACCATCTCTGCTCCTGTTCTGTCAGACAGAACAAATATCACGGAGACACTCAGAAGTCGATAAAAAGGCCGACACACAGGTTCTGTTTGGTGAAATTAATTTGACTCAAGTGGCGCGTCGGGCTACGGGTTTCGATTAATAGAACTGGTTCTACGGAGCGAAACAATGGAAGGGCAGCCGGCCTCGGCCGTCGATTTGCGCGACGTCATGATCCGCTTCGGCGACTTCACCGCCGTCAAAAGCATGAACCTCCAGGTCGGCGAGGCCGAGTTCGTCGCTGTGGTCGGGCCGACCGGCTGTGGCAAGTCGACCATTCTCAACACCGTCACAGGATTGCTGAAGCCAGCCGCCGGGGATGTCTGCATCTTCGGCAAGCCGCTCACGGGCCTGAACGACCAGTCCGGTTACATGCTCCAGCAGGAGGGCCTGCTGCCGTGGAAGACCGCGCAGGACAATGTCGGGCTCGGCCTCGTATTTCAGGGCAAATCGGTCGAAGAGGCGCGGGCGCAGGCGCGCCCCTGGCTCGCCAAGGTCGGCCTGAAGGGTTTTGAGGAGCGGTATCCGCATCAGTTGTCGGGCGGCCAGCGCAAGCGCGTGGCGATGGCCCAGACCCTGATCATGGAGCCGAGGATCGTCCTGATGGACGAGCCGTTTTCGGCGCTCGACGTGCACACCCGCCGGCTGATGCACCGCATCCTGCTCGATCTCTGGCAGGCGGAGCGGCGCTCCCTGATCTTCATCACCCACGATCTCGACGAGGCGATCACGCTCGCCGACCGTGTCGTGGTGATGTCGGCGGGACCGGGCAGTCGCATGGTCGGGGACGTCCCGATCACGCTGCCACGCCCGCGCGACGTATCCGCGCTCCAGACTACGGATGAATTCGTCGCACTCTATCGTCAGATCTGGTCGCTGCTCGGCGCCGAAGTGGAGAAGAGCTATGCCCCGCAAGGGTAAGGTCGTTCTCGTTCAGGTCGCGATCGTGCTGAGTCTGCTCCTGGTCTGGGAAGCCGGCGTGCGGGCAGGACTGATCGACCCGTTCTTCTTTCCGGCGCCATCGACGCTGGTGGCGCGGATCGGCGAATGGATGTCGACCGCGGATTTCTGGACCGATGTAGGCGTCACGCTGCTGGAGACGATCCTGTCCTTCGCGGCGGGGATCGCGATCGGCACCACGCTTGGAATATGGCTCGGCCTGAGCCCGTTTGCGGCCGAGGTCGTGCAGCCCTTCATCAAGATGTTCAACGCCATCCCGCGCATTCTGCTCGGACCGATCTTCGTGATCTGGTTCGGCCTCGGCCTGACCTCGAAGGTGGCGCTGGGCGTCACGCTGGTGCTGTTCGTCGCCTTCTTCAACACCTTCCAGGGCGTGCGCGAGGTTAACCCGGTGGTGCTCGCCAATGCCCGCCTGCTGCGCGCGTCCAAATGGTCCTTGCTGCGCCACGTCTACCTGCCGTCGGCCACGACCTGGATCTTGTCGAGCTTGCGGGTCTCCGTCGGCATGGCCGTGATGGGCGCGGTGGTCGCCGAGTATCTCGGCTCGTCGGCCGGGCTCGGTCACCTGATTGCCCAGGCCGAGGGCGTGCTCGATGCCGCCGGTGTGTTCGCCGGCATCATCGTGCTGTCCGCCTTCGTCGTCGCCCTCGATGCGCTGGTCGATCGCGCCGAGAAACGGCTCCTGGTGTGGCGTCCCGCGCCGGCCCACGAAGTCTGATTGAACAACGAGATAATCATGGAGGTTCGCATGCGCGTTTTCACCCGGCTGATCCTGGCCACATCGGCGATCTGTCTTTCCGTCCTGTCCGCGCAGGCCGGCGAACCCGAAACGGCGAAGCTCAAGATCGCCGTCGGCTCCCAGATCCTCAACTACATGCCGCTCGAGCTCGGCGTGAAGCTCGGCATGTTCAAGGAGGAGGGGCTCGACGTCACCGTCGAGAATTTCCAGGCCGGCGGCTCGAAGGCACTCCAGGCGCTGATCGGCGGTTCGGTCGACGGCACCGTCGGCTTCTACGACCACACGATCCAGATGCAGGCGCAAGGCAAGGAGATCTCCTGCGTGTTCCTGCTCAACGACATTCCAGGCGTGCTGCTTGGCGTGCGCAACGATCTCGCCGACAAGGTCAAGACCGGAGCCGACCTGAAGGGGCTCAAGCTCGGCATTACGGCGCCCGGCTCGTCGACCGACACCATGGCGCGCTACTACATCAAGAAGGCCGGGCTCGGGCCGCGCGACGTCAACATCATCGCGGTCGGCAGCGGCGCGCCGGGCATGGTCGCGCTCGAAGCCAAGAACATCGACGCGCTCGTCTATTTCGATCCGGTCGCGACGCTCTTGGCACGCAAGGGCTCCGCGGCGCCGCTGTTCGACGCGCGCACGATCGAGGGCTCGAAGCAGGCCTTCGGCGGCATCTATCCGACAGCCTGCCTCTATCTCCAGCAGTCGTTCATCGACAAGAATCCGGAGACGGTGCAGCGTCTCGTCAACGCCTTCCTGAAGACGCACCGCTGGATCAACTCGGTCCCGACCGAGCAGCTCGTCGATGCGATCCCTGCCGGCTACAAGACCGACAATCGCGACGTGAACATCGAGATCATGAAGGCCTCGAAGGCGCTGTTCTCGCAGACCGGCCAGATGGACGCCGAAGCCGCCAAGGTCCCGCTCGCAGTCCTGAGCGACTACGATCCCAAGATCGCGGCCGCCAAGATCGACCTCACCAAGACCTTCACCAACCGCTTCGCCGAGCGCGCTGCCGAGTTACTGAAGTAAGGGGCAACCGGAATGTCCTTGCCGCTCACCGGCATCCGCGTCCTCGACCTGTCCAACGTGCTGGCGGGTCCGTTCTGCGGCTACCATCTCGCGCGCCTCGGCGCCGAGGTGATCAAGATCGAGAAACCTGATGGCGGTGACCTGGCGCGACGCCTCGGCGCCGACCCGAAGCGGGCGGAGCGGCTCCAGGGCCTGTCCTTCGTCGCCGTCAACGCCGGCAAGCAATCGGTTGCGCTCGATCTGAAGTCGGAGGCGGGGAGGGAGGTGTTCCTGCGCTTCGTCGCCAAGGCAGACGTCGTTCTGGAGAATTTTCGACCCAAGGTGATGGAGCGGCTCGGCCTCGGTTATGACGTGCTGAGCCGGCACAATCCGCGGCTGGTCTATTGCGCGATCTCGGGCTTCGGCCAGACCGGGCCATGGGCGAAGAGGCCGGCCTATGACCAGATCGTGCAGGGCCTGTCGGGTGCGATGAGCGTGACGGGCGATGCGCAATCCGCGCCGCTGCGCACGGGATTTCCGATCTCCGATACCATCGCCGGGCTGACCGCGGCCTTTGCCATCAGTTCTGCGCTGGTCGATCAGCGGCAAACCGGCCGCGGCCGCTTCATCGACGTGTCGCTGCTGGAAGCCACCGTCGCTGCGATGGGCTGGGTGGTTTCCAACCACCTCAACGCCGGCGTCGAACCGGAGCCGATGGGCAACGAGAACTTCACCGCCGCGCCCTCCGGCACGTTCAGGACCGCGACGGGGCCGCTCAACATCGCAGCCAACGAGCAGAAGCAGTTTCAGACTTTGTGCGATCTGGTCGGCCGGCCCGAGCTCGCGACCGATCCACGCTTCGCCAGACGCGAGACGCGCAAGGCCAACCGCGCGGCCCTGAACATAGCGCTGAACGATGCGCTGGGCGCGAAGGCGGCGGAGGATTGGGAGCGCGAGCTCAACGCGGCCGGCGTGCCTGCAGGCTGCGTGCTGACGGTGCCGCAAATCCTCACCCAGCCGCAGTTGCTCGAGCGTCGATTTGTCGAAGCATTGCCGGCAGATCCGGACGAGGGAAAACCGCTGCGGATCACGCGGCCGGGCTTCCGGCTCGGCGAGGAGTTTCCGGTGCCGACGTTGCCGCCCGAGCTCGGCGCCGACACCGAAGGCTGGCTCGCGCAACTCGGCTACTCCGCGGCGGCCATCGCCCAGCTCGTGGCGAGCGGAGCGGTCGCAGGAAAGAAGGTAGAGCAAGCCGCTGGGGGGCACCATGAGCGATGAAACCGCATTGCGGGAAGCGGCCGCGCATTGGTGGCGGACGTCGATCTGCGATATCGCGCCTGGGCGCATTGCCTATCGGGGCTATCCGATCCAGGCCCTGATCGGCCGGATCTCCTTTCCGGCGATGATCTGGCTGATGCTGCGCGGGGAGTTGCCAACGGCGGCGCAGGAACGATTGCTTCAGGCCGCGCTGGTCGCCTCCGTCGATCATGGCCCGCATGCGCCGTCGATTGCGATCGCCCAGATGGCGGTGAGCTGCGGCCTGCCGCTCAATGGCGCGATGGCCTCCGCCATCAACACGCTCGACGACGTCCATGGCGGCGCCGGCGAGCAGGCGGTCGAGCTCTATGACGACGTGTTGCGGCGAAGCGAAACTGAGGACATCGATGCAGCGGCTGGCGCGGCCATTGACCATTTCACCGCGACCCGCAGCAAATATCTGCCGGGCTTCGGCCATCGCTTTCATCCGGTCGACCCGCGTGCCGCACCGCTGCTCGCGCTGGTGGATGCTGCCGCGACCGAGGGCAACGTCGGTGGCCGTTACGCCGCAGCAGCTCGCGCGATCGAGCGCGTCATGCAGGCGCGCAAGGGCAAGCTGATCCCGATGAACATCGACGGTGCCACCGCCGTCATCTATGGCGAACTCGGCTTTGCGCCGCCGCTGGCGCGAGGCGTGTTCTGCCTGTCGCGCGCGGTCGGCATTCTCGCGCACGCCTGGGAGCAGACCGGACGCAAGGACCGCAACAAGGGGCCGATGCCGAAGCAGTTCGCCTACAAATATGAGGGGCAGCCGCACCGCGCGCTCGGCGAACGGCCATGATGTATCTCGACACGCCGCCGCGGCGGCTTGAGAGCCGCGTCTTTTCGGCGATGCCGGCGGAATTTCGTCGCACCGGCGTTCGCTCGGACTGGGCCGATGCCAACCGCGGCGGCCATCCCGTCGACAGTTTCATCGAAGGGCCGGCCTTCGATGCGAATGGCAATCTGTACGTCGTCGACATTCCGTTCGGCCGCATCTTCCGGATTGCGCCCGAGGGGACATGGTCTCTGATCACGGAATACCGGGGATGGCCGAACGGCCTGAAGATCGCGCCGGACGGCCGCATTCTCGTGGCAGATTACATGAAGGCATCATGGAGCTCGATCCCGGACGCGGCACGATCAGGCCAATCCTGGCGCATCGCAACTCGGAGTCCTTCAAAGGCTGCAACGACCTGCACATCGCCTCGAACGGCGATGTCTATTTCACCGATCAGGGCCAGACCGGGCTGCATGATCCGAGCGGCCGGGTGTTTCGCTTGCGCGCGGACGGCCGTCTCGACTGCCTGATCGCGAACGGGCCAAGCCCGAACGGGCTTGTGTTGAGCCCGGATGAGGCGGTGCTGTTCGTCGCGATGACGCGCGACAACAGCGTCTGGCGCGTGCCGCTGATGCGCGACGGCGGCGTCGCCAAGGTCGGGCGCGTCGCCTCGTTCTTCGGCACCAGCGGGCCGGATGGGCTTACAATGGATCGCGCCGGGCGCCTGTTCGTTGCGCATGCCTCGCTTGGCCATGTCTTCGTGCTGGCGCCGAACGGGGAGTGCATCGCACGGATCAAATCATGCACCGGGCAGACCTGCACCAACGTGGCGCTGGATCGGACCGGCGAGACCTTGATGATCACGGAATCGTCGAGTGGGTCGGTATTGGCGGCTTGCGCTCGATTTTGAGTGGTGATGATGCTTCTGGTGGCTAACCGTCACGTCCCGCAGAACGTCTGCAACACACGCTGGTCCGGCAGCGGCGGATCGGCGTAGGCGGCGTACTCCGGCTGGTCCTCGAACGGCTTCGCCAGCACCTTCACCAATTCCTCGAAAGGCGCGTAGTCGTCGTTGTTGACCGCGGCCTGGATCACGGCCTCGACGCGGTGGTTGCGCGGGATGAAGATCGGATTGGCGGCGTGCATCGCGGCTTGCCGCTCGGTCGCGCTCTGCGGCTCCAGCGCGATGCGCGCGCGCCATCGGCCGGCCCATTCGTCGAAGGCTGCGGGCTCCATGAACTGTGCACGCACGTCGGCCCCGTCATCGGCCGCGGCGTCGCCGAGCTTGCGGAAGGTGAGGGTGAAGTCGGCCTGGTTCTTGGCCATGGCGTCGAGCAGATCCTGGATCAGCGCCTCGTCGCCGTCGCGTTCCGTGAACAGGCCGACCTTCTTGCGCAGGCCGGCTTGATAGGCGGCGCTGAACGTCTCGCTGAAGGCGCCGAGAATGTCCTGGGCTTCCGCGACGGCCTTTTCCTGGTCGTCGGACAACAGCGGCAGCAGGCATTCGGCGAGGCGTGTCAGATTCCACAACGCGATGCGAGGCTGGTTGGCATAGGCGTAGCGGCCCATCTCGTCGATCGACGAGAAGACCTGCGCGGGGTTGTAGGCGTCCATGAAAGCACACGGGCCGTAATCGATCGTCTCGCCGGAGATGGAGGAATTGTCGGTGTTCATCACGCCATGGATGAAGCCGACCAGCAGCCAGCGCGCGATCAGTTCGGCCTGGCGCGCGACGACGGCGCCGAGCAGGGCGTGATAGGGCCGTTCGGCCTGAAGCAGATCCGGATAGTGCCTGGTGATGACATGGTCGGCCAGCCGGCGGATCGCATCGGTGTCGCGGCGCACCGCGAAGAACTGGAAGGTGCCGACGCGGATGTGGCTCGACGCGACGCGCGTCAGCACGGCGCCGGGCAGCACGGTCTCGCGGATCACGGGCTCGCCGGTGATGACGGCGGCGAGCGAGCGCGTGGTCGGAATGCCGAGCGCAAACATCGCTTCGCTGACGATGTATTCGCGCAAGACCGGACCCAACGCGGCGCGGCCGTCGCCGCGGCGAGAGAACGGAGTGGGGCCCGAGCCCTTGAGCTGGATGTCGCGGCGAACGCCGTCGATGTCGATGACCTCGCCGAGCAGGATGGCGCGGCCGTCGCCGAGCTGGGGCACGAAATGCCCGAACTGGTGGCCGGCATAGGCCATGGCGATGGGATCGGCGCCTGACGGAACCGTCTTTCCGGCCAGGATCTCGGCGCCCTCGGGGGTCTCCAGCACATCAGGATCGAGCCCGAGCTGGACCGCCAGCGGCCGGTTCAGCTTGATCAGCCGGGGCGCGGCCACGGGGGTCGGCGCGACGCGGGCAAAGAAGCTGTCCGGCAGTGCCGAATAGGAGTTCTGGAAGGGGAAATGGACGGTCATGGAGGTAAAGATAGGCGGGGAACGCCTGATGGCAAAGGCTTGGGGCCCAATCGGCCAAAAATGGGCGCTTCAAGCCCCAAAACAGGCCGTTCCCTTGGTTGCCGCATCCGGCCTCGTCGGGTAAACCCTGCCGCAACGTCGGACCGGTCGTTTCAGGCCGTCCGATTCGTATCCTCCGACATTGATTTTTGGGACGACCATGCATCGCTACCGGTCACATACATGCGGCGCGCTCCGCGAGAGCAACATCGGCGAGACCATCCGCCTCTCGGGCTGGGTTCATCGCGTTCGCGACCATGGCGGCGTGCTGTTCATCGACCTGCGCGACCATTACGGCCTGACCCAGTGCGTGGTCGACCCGGACTCGCCGGCATTCTCGCTGGCCGAAAAGCTGCGTTCGGAATTCGTGGTCAAGATGGACGGCAAGGTTCGCCGCCGCCCCGAAGGCACCGACAACGACGATCTGCCGACCGGCAAGATCGAGATCTACGTTAGCGAGATCGAGGTGCTGGGCCCGGCCGGCGACCTGCCGCTGCCAGTGTTCGGCGACCAGGAATATCCGGAAGACATCAGGCTCAAATATCGCTTCCTCGATTTGCGTCGCGAGAAGCTGCACCAGAACATCATGACGCGCGTCGAGATCATCAAGTCGATGCGCCGGCGGATGGAAGGGCAGGGCTTCTTCGAGTTCAACACGCCGATCCTGACCGCGTCCTCGCCGGAAGGCGCGCGCGACTTCCTGGTGCCCTCGCGCATCCATCCCGGCAAGTTCTATGCGCTGCCGCAGGCGCCGCAGCAGTACAAGCAGCTGCTGATGATGTCGGGCTTCGACCGCTATTTCCAGATCGCGCCCTGCTTCCGCGACGAGGACCCGCGCGCCGACCGTCTGCCGGGCGAGTTCTACCAGCTCGACGTCGAGATGAGCTTTGTGACTCAGGAAGACGTGTTCGCGGCGATGGAGCCCGTCATCACCGGCGTGTTCGAGGAGTTCGCCAACGGCAAGCCGGTGAGCAAGAACTGGCGCCGGATTCCGTTCGCCGAGGCGCTGCGCAAATACGGCAGCGACAAGCCCGACCTGCGCAACCCGATCGAGATGCAGGACGTCTCCGAGCATTTCCGCGGCTCCGGCTTCAAGGTGTTCGCGCGCATGCTCGAAGACCCCAAGAACCAGGTCTGGGCGATCCCCGCGACCGGCGGCGGCAGCCGCGCGTTCTGCGACCGCATGAACTCGTGGGCGCAAGGTGAAGGCCAGCCCGGCCTCGGCTACATCATGTGGCGCGAGGGCGGCGAGGGCGCTGGTCCCCTCGCGAACAACATCGGGCCCGAGCGGACGGCCGCGATCCGCGCGCAGATCGGTACCAAGGAAGGCGATGCCGCCTTCTTCGTCGCCGGCGATCCCGACAAGTTCTGGAAGTTTTCGGGGCTCGCCCGCAACAAGGTCGGTGAGGAATTGAACCTCACCGACAAGGAGCGGTTCGAACTCGCCTGGATCGTCGACTTCCCGATGTACGAGTACAACGAGGACGACAAGAAGGTCGACTTCTCCCACAACCCGTTCTCGATGCCGCAGGGCGGTCTCGACGCGTTGAAGGGCCAGGACCCGCTGACCATCAAGGCGTTCCAGTACGACATCACCTGCAACGGCTACGAGATCGCCTCGGGCGGCATCCGCAACCACGTGCCGGAAGCGATGGTGAAGGCGTTCGAGATCGCGGGCTATGGCGAGCAGGAAGTCGTCGACCGCTTCGGCGGCATGTATCGCGCTTTCCAGTACGGCGCCCCGCCGCACGGCGGCATGGCCGCCGGCGTCGACCGCATCGTGATGCTGCTCTGTGGCACCAACAATCTGCGCGAAATCTCGCTGTTCCCGATGAACCAGCAGGCGATGGACCTGCTGATGGGCGCGCCGTCGGACGCGACGACCAAGCAGCTCCGCGAACTGCACGTGCGGGTGAACCTGCCGCAGAAGTGATCTCGTGCTCCGGACGCTGCGCAGCGCTTGCGCGTTGCAGCGCGTCCGGGACACGAGGGTTTGCTATCTTCCTGCAATCCCATCGATGCCTCGATCCTGAATTGCGCCAGCGCGTTCTGCGGGTCGGATTGCAGGAGCTGCATCATCTGCATCAGCGACGCTTCGGTCGCCCGGCAGCGTGACTCGTCCTCGTCCTCGTTCTCCGTTGCTCATTGTGCGCTGCGCAAGCTGCCACCTTCGGGGAACGTCGCAAGGCCCAGGGAAAGCTAGCGCTATCAGATGTTTGACAGTGCGCCCTGTTGATGGGGGCGCAATCGGATGTTGCCACCGGGCCTTCGGCCGTGCTTCATCCGGTTTCCACGACCCGGAAATACCAACCGCTTGGAAGGCTGCTCCGGATGATGCATTTTGAGGCCGGTAACGCGAGGCAAGAGACCGCATGTCGTCCTACTCCGATGATCTCCACCAGGCGGCGCTGGCCTATCACCGTCTGCCGCGCCCCGGAAAGCTCGAGATCCAGGCGAGCAAGCCACTCGCCAACCAGCGCGACCTCGCGCTTGCCTATTCCCCGGGCGTTGCCGCCGCCTGTACCGAGATCGCCAAGAACCCGGCGGAAGCCGCGACCCTGACGACGCGCGCCAATCTGGTCGCCGTGGTCTCCAACGGCACCGCGGTGCTCGGCCTCGGCAATATCGGCCCGCTGGCCTCCAAGCCGGTGATGGAGGGCAAGGCCGTCCTGTTCAAGAAATTCGCCGGCATCGACGTGTTCGACATCGAGATCGCCGCCGACACCATCGACCGCGTGGTCGAGACGGTTGCGGCGCTCGAGCCGACCTTCGGCGGCATCAATCTCGAAGACATCCGCGGACCGGAGTGCTTCGAGATCGAGGCGCGGCTGAAGGAGCGCATGAAGATCCCGGTCTTCCATGACGACCAGCACGGCACCGCCATCATCGTCGCCGCCGCCATCACCAATGGCCTCCGCCTGAACGGCAAGAAACTGTCGGACGTCAAGATCGTGGCGTCGGGGGCAGGGGCCGCGGCCATCGCGACGCTCAACCTGCTGGTGTCGATGGGCGCGCAGCGCAAGAACATCTGGGTCTGTGACATCGACGGCCTCGTGCACGAAGGGCGCAACACCTCGATGGACCGCTGGAAGGCGGTCTACGCGCAGAAGACCGACAAGCGCACGCTCGGCGACGTCATCGGCGGCGCCGACATCTTCATCGGCCTGTCGGCACCCGGTGTGCTCAAGCCCGAGATGGCCAAGTCGATGGGCGAGAAGCCGCTCATCATGGCGCTCGCCAACCCGACCCCGGAGATCATGCCGGAGGAGGCACGCAAGGTGCGTCCCGACGCGATGATCTGCACCGGCCGCTCCGACTACCCGAACCAGGTCAACAACGTCCTCTGCTTCCCCTTCATCTTCCGCGGCGCGCTCGACGTCGGCGCCAGCGCCATCAACGAGGAGATGAAGCACGCCGCCGTCGAGGCCATCGCGCAGCTCGCGCGCGAGGCGCCGTCCGATGCGGTCGCGCAGGGCTTTGACACCGGCGAGACGCAGGGTTTTGGCCCGGGCTCGCTGATCCCCAGTCCCTTTGATCCGCGTTTGATTCTCCGCATCGCGCCCGCCGTGGCAAAGGCTGCGATGGAGTCGGGCGTCGCGACGCGCCCCATCACCAATTTCGACGAATACACCGCGCTGCTCGAGCGCTTCGCCTTCCGCTCCGGCCTCGTCATGAAGCCGATGTTCGCCAAGGCAAAGACCCAGCCGGTTCGCGTGATCTACGCCGAAGGCGAGGACGAGCGCGTGCTGCGCGCCACGCAAGTGGTGCTCGAGGAGAAGCTGGCGACGCCGATCCTGGTCGGGCGTCCCTCGGTGGTGGAGGCGCGCATCAAGCGCTTCGGCCTGTCGATCAAGGCGGGCAAGGATTTCGACCTCGTCAATCCCGAGGACGATCCGCGTTACCGCTCCTACGTGCAGTCCTATGTCGAGGTCGCCGGCCGCCGCGGCGTGACGCCGGACGCGGCGCGGACGGTGGTGCGCACCAACAACACCGTGATCGCAGCGCTCGCGGTGACGCGCGGGGAGGCGGATGCGATGCTCTGCGGCGTCGAGGGCCGCTACATGAGCCATCTGCGCCACGTCCGCGAGATCGTCGGCTTCTCGCCTGGCGTCAGCGACTACGCCGCCCTGGCGCTGCTGATCACCAGCAAGGGCGCGTTCTTCATCGCAGATACGCAAGTGAGGCCCAATCCGAGCGCGGAAGAGCTGGCCGAGATCGCTTCGCTGGCCGCCGTCCACGTCCAGCGCTTCACCATCAAGCCGAAGATCGCCTTCGTCTCGCATTCCGATTTCGGCAGCTACGACACCGACTCCTCGCGCAAGATGCGCCGGGCGACCCAGCTGTTGAAGGAGAAGCATCCGGAGATCGAGGCCGACGGCGAGATGCAGGGCGACACCGCGCTCTCTGCCGCGGCGCGCCGCATGGTGCTGCCGCACTCCAAGCTGGAGGGCGAGGCCAACATCATGATCATGCCGAGCCTGGACACGGCCAATGTCGCTTATCAGATGATCAAGTCGCTGGCGGACGCGCTCCCCGTCGGCCCGATCCTGATCGGCCCGGCGCGGACCGCGCACATCCTCACCCCCTCGGTGACCGCGCGCGGCATCCTCAACATGACGGCGGTCGCCGTGGTCGAAGCGCAGGAGCGCGCGGCCCGGCAGCAGCCGACGTTGTTTACGTAGAACGGAAGCGTCGTCGGAAGTGCAAATCCTTCTCCCCCCTTGTAGGGACCTTGTAGGGGGAGAGGGGAAGAGGCGCCCCGCCGCTTTTGAATAACTTGCGGTTTTCCATTTCCCCGTTTGTAAACCGCGAACGGACTCTTCATAATCCTTGTGCGTCCCGTGCTCAGCGTTTTGCCAAGAGGCCGATCATGCCAGCGTTCGTGACTTTCGGGCGAATCCTGTTCGCCGTTCTGTTCATCTACACGGGCGCGACCAAGTTCTTTCCCCTCCAGGCGACGGCCGATTTCATCGCTGGCAAGATCGTGGTGCCCGATGCGATCGCGCCTTATGCCAAGCAGGTCGAGACGGCGACCGCGATGACGACGCCGCAGCTGCTGGCGATCGCGGCCGGCGGGCTCGAGATCATAGCGGGGCTGATGATCGCGCTGAATTTCGGTGCGCGTTTCTTCGCTCTGCTGATGGTCATCTACGTCGCGGTCTCGACCGTCCTGTTCTCCGATTTCTGGAATCAGGCGGCGCCCGACAATGCGGCGATGGTGGTCGACGCGCTGAAGAATCTCTCGATCATCGGCGCGCTGTTCATGATCATGGGGTATGGCCGCGCCACGCGGTCGGCCGAAACCGCCTACGGCGACGTCTAGCCGGACAGGCGTTTCTGCACGCGCGAGTGCGCGTGGCGTGAACCCTCATTCACACGTTATGGCTTTGAGATCACAGCGGTTCTACAAAATCGCGGCCGCTGGACCGCGCGCACCTTTCTAGCCTTGTCGGACTCTGCCGGAACCGAATACGACCAGTCGACCGGTTGGATGGGCTCGACCGGCGTGGCGTATTCGGGGGCGGGACTTGGTTCATTCGAAGCGACTGATGGCGCGTGCGGTGGTTGTTCTGGGAGCCGCGCATGCCGCAGCCCTTGCCGTCACGGCGGCTGATGCTGCCGACCTGCCCGTGAAGGCGCCGCCGAAATTGGCGCCCGCGGCGAACTGGACCCAGTTCTATGTCGGCGCAGGACTTGGCTTCGACTTCGCGTCGGGGCAGTCGAACCTGGCGCCGCTCGGCGGCGGCCCTTCGCTCTTCAGCCTCGACGGCTTGCAGGGCGCCGATCTCGGATTGTCCGCGTTCGCCGGCTTCGACGTCCAGGTTGCGACGCGCTTCGTGGTTGGCGGCTTCGTCGATTACGACTGGTCGCGGCAGCGGACGACCGTGAACGTGGGCGGGGCTGGTTTCGGGCAGACCCTCACGGCGGCCATGCCGTCGCTCGACCAGGGCTGGACCATCGGCGGTCGTGCCGGATTTCTGGCGACGCCCGATATTCTGCTCTATGGCCTCGCTGGTTACAGCCAGATGCGCATCAACAACTGGAATCTCAATTACGCGGTGCTCGGCGGCGGCCCGTCGTTCACCGTGCAGGAGCCCGCACTGACCGCGTACGGCTATACGGTGGGTGCAGGCGCGGAGTATCGCCTCGCCAACAATTGGTCGCTGCGTGGCGAGTATCGCTATGTCGGGCTTGGCCACAACACCACGGTCGATCCACTCGGCGCAGTCTGGACCACCGACCTTTCCGAGCACGTGATCCGGATCGGCGCGGCCTACCGCTTCGGCCAGTTCGGCGGTGCGGCGACGACTGCGGTAGCACCGGCGCTCAATCCGGCCTGGACCGGTGTCTATGTCGGCGCCGGCATTGGCGGTGACGCCATCACGCCCCATGTTGCGGCCTCGGCCCCTGGCATTCTGGATTTCAACGCGGCGGGGCTTGGCGGCGCCGATGTCGGCGGCACCTTCACCATCGGCTACGATCGTCAGATCGCACCGAAATGGGTGATCGGCGCATTTGGCCTGATCGACGTCGCGACGAACGGCGGGGCGAGCATTACGGCGACGGGCGCCGGTGCCGGAGGAACGATCACGTCGGATCTCGCCTCGGTGAAGTGGGCCTGGACCGTGGGCGGGCGTGCCGGCTATCTCGTCAGCCCGGAGACACTCGTCTACGTGCTCGGCGGTTACAGCGGATCGACGGCGCGCTCCGTCAGCTACGATCTCTTCGGCGCCATTCAGAGCACCAGTCCGGAGCGCGAATATCACGGCGCCACGATCGGCGGCGGCTTCGAGCGTTTCTTCAGCGACAGGATCTCGGCCCGCGCCGAATATCGCATGACGCATGTCGAGACGCGCGACGATCTGACGGACAGCTTCTTCACCAGCCTGAGCGCGGGCGGCACGATCCACACGGTGCGCGGTTCACTGGTCTATCACCTGCCGACGCCCTGAGCCGCCGATCGGCGGGGCCTAGCCCCGCCGCCACGGCGTGACGGTGACGTCGTGCGCGGCGTCGAGCATGTAAGGCGTGCCCGGCGCCAACCCGTGTGACGCCAGCACCTCGTGCGGAGTCCGCCTGGGCACATCGACGAAACAGCCTTCGCCGCCGGGCAACCGCACATGCGGGGCTTCCGAGAGCCAGAACGTGTCGTAGCGGTGCATGAACATCTCGAACACGACGGGGCCGCCGATGACGGCGACCCGTCCCGCCGCGACATCGGCAAAGGCGCAGGCATCCTCGAAGCTCGCATGCTCCGGATTCCACAGCGTCGCGTTCGGCATCTCCGGATCGACGGTGAGGGCCTTGATCTTGCGGGTGGCGATCAGCCGCTTGCGCTTGGGCGAGTTCGTCTGCTGTTCGTACGAGTTGCGGCCGTGCACGATCAGCGCGGCGCCATCGAGCGCCTGCTCGAAGAACAGCTTGTCGCCTTCGAACTTCAGGCTGTCGGGCATGACGCGACTGGCGTCGGCAAGCATGCCGTCCGCCGAGACGATGACGTAGCCTTCGAAATGGAACGTCAAGCGACGACTATTCGGAAACGGTCGTCACCACGGAACTGACCGGACGCGTGCTCACCGTCGGCAGCTTGACGTCCTTCATCAGCTCCTGGTCGTATTCGGGGAGCGAGGCGACCGGCGCCTTGGCGCGCATCGCCACCACCTTGTAGCCGCCGGCCTTGAGGCGGTTCAGCAACTCGGGCAGGGCTTCCGCCGTGTGCTTCTGGAAGTCGTGCATCAGAATGATGCCCTTGCCCTTGTTCTCGAGTTTCTTCATCACGGTCTCGATCACCTTCTCGGGCTTCGAGGCCTTGAAGTCGAAGGAGTCGATGTCGCAGGAGAAGATCGCGACGTTGCGGTTGCCGAGATAGGTGACCATCTCCGGCGGATGTTGCAGCGCCGGGAAGCGGAAGAACGCAGCCGGCGAAATGCCGCCGAGCGCCCACTTCACGGCGCTGATGCCCTTCTCTATCTCTTCCTTGCGTTGCGCTTCGGTCAGCTTCTTGTTGTTGAGGTTGGCGTGCGACCAGGTGTGAGTGCCGATGGTGTGGCCGGCCGCGTACACCTGCTTCAGGAGCTCCGGCTCGTAAGTGGCGTGCTTTCCGATCGAGAAGAAGATGCCGGTGGTGCATTGGTCGGCGAGGGCCTTCAGCACGGCGGGCGTGTTGTGGGGCCAGGGACCGTCGTCGAAGGTCAGGACGACCTCCTTGTCGCGCAGGAAGTCGAGCTCCTTGAAATGCTCGAAGCCGAAGCCGGGACCGCCTGTGGTGTCGATCTCCACGGTGCGGGCGACGCCCAGTGCGTTCGGATTGTTGCAGGCCGCGCGCGCCGGCTGCGGCGCCTGTTGCGGTGGCGGCGGGAAGGCAGCGGCTTGCGACGCGGGCGCTGCAGCAGCGGGGGCCGCGGCGGCCGGAGCCGGAGCTGCAACAGCCGGCGCCGGCGCGGGAGCGGCCTGCGTGGCCGCCACGGGTTTCGCAGCCGGGGTCTGCGACCAAGCCGCGCCTGTCAGCGCAACAGAGATCGCGCTTGCCAAAATCAGTCCTGCCGCCACACGCATGGTGTTGTCCTCGAGATGATCCCGTTGTTCCGCCGTGGCTTTTCACCTCCGGCAAAACCTATCCTGCCCAAAATATCTTACCGTTCATCCTAGCCTAGATGGTGGCCCGTCGCCATTGCAACGGCTGTTTGGCGCTTCGCCACAATTGTGCCCAAGCCTCTTTGGAGAGGCGCGTCAACTGTCCGCCAATGCCCGCGCGATCGCAGTCTTGATGCGGGTGTCGGCAGGCTCCACCGCGGATGGAAACACCTCGGCGATGTAGCCATCACGACCGAGAAGGTATTTGTGGAAGTTCCACTTCGGAACTTCCTTCGGCCGCGCTTCGGCGGCCCATCGGTAAAAGGGATGCGCCTTGGCTCCGACCACCACCGCCTTTGCCGTCATGGGGAAGGTAACGCCGTATTGGTGATGCGCGGTCTCCGAGATCTCGCTGGTGCCGCCCGGCTCCTGACCGCCGAAATCGTTGGAGGGCACGCCGATTACGATAAGGCCGCGCGCGCGAAACTCGCTCCAGAGCTCTTGCAGGCCCGCATATTGCGGCGTGTATCCGCACAGCGAGGCCGTGTTCACGACCAGCACCGGCTTGCCGGTGAAGGCGGCGAGGCGAATGTCGTCGCCTGATAGCGCCGGGAAGGAGAAGGCGTAGGCGGAAATCCGGCTCATGCCGCCATCGGCCCGCGCGCGCGTTGCCGATGCTGCGAGCAGCGCCGCGGTGAGTACGGTTCTGCGGTTCATCATGACGGCGTCCCCCGGATGTGATCCGGCACGAAGCTTACTCCGCCGTTGCGGCCGTCCCGCTCAACACCGCGTTATCGCAGCCAGGCTCAGTAGAGGCGGACGATGAAGTCGGTGCCTTCGCCGGTCTCGCCCTGGTTGATGCCCTGGTCGGAGACGATGACCGAGCCGCCGGTGGTGAGCATCTCGTTGATCTTCGCCATGGCGTCGGCGGGGATCGTGATGCGATCCAGAGCCTCGGCCGGGCTATCCGGTGTGATCACGGGCTTTGCGGCGACAGGGATCACGGTGGCGCCGCGCCGGCGCACGACACGGCCATCATCGTCGCGCGCCGCGGCACGGACGGAAACCGGCAGCGACACGACCGACCAATGCAGCGCATTGGAATCGGACTTGTCGACTTCGGCGGTGAAAACGTGCGTGCCGAGGGGCCGGTCGCTTGCGGCGATCGTCACGGGCACATCGAACAGCGGCGCAAAGTTCTGCCGCACGTAGAGCTTGGAATCCTTGCGGCTGATGAACACGGCAATCTGGCCGGTCCGCTTCGGCAGGTCGGGCTTCACGGACGGCGCGGGATCGGCGACGCGGGTCTGGTCCTTCTTCGCATCCGGCGGAGCAGCTTGCGCAGGAGCCGTGGCCGTCACTGCCGCGTCGGGCTTCGTCTCGGTTGCCGTCGTGTCGGCCTTGACCGGCTCAGACTTTGCGGCCTCGACCTTGTCGTCCGAAATTGCCTTGGGCGCTTCGGCAGCCTCGGCTGGCTTCGCGGCCGGGCTCACTGTGTCGGCAGGCTTGGCTGCTTCGTCCGTCTTCGCAGCTACGTCGGGCTGCTTGACCGGCTCGGAAGCCTCGGCTGACTTGGTGTCGCCGGTCCTGACCTCGGTCTCAACTTCGGTCTTGGCGGTTTCCTCGCGGACCGGTGCATTGCCCGTGGTCACGTCAGACATCACGGCATGACCGACCGTGGAGCGCAACTCGAGCACGGCGTCGGCGCTGGCGGTCTTCGTCTCGATCGATTTGGTCTCGACGGGGCTGGCGTCCGTGACCTTTTCAGGCGCGCCCTTGTCCGCCTTGTCGCCAACGCTGGTCGTCGGCTCGAGGCTTGCTGCGGGCTGTGGCGGGACACGCAGCGAGGCCAGCATCGGATGCGAGAAGCTTTGCGGCGTCATCTGGCCGGGCGTGACGATCACGCGCGCGCCCATCTTGGTCCAGTTCCACATCTTCACCGCGAACGCCATCGGCATGCGGATGCAGCCGTGCGAGGCCGGATAGCCCGGCAACACGCCGGCATGCATGGCGACACCGGACCAGGTGATCCGCTGCATGTACGGCATCGGCGCGCCGCTGTAGATGTTGGAGTGGTGGAATTTGTGCTTCTGGATGATGCTGAACACGCCCATCGGCGTCGAGTGGCCCTTCATCCCCGTCGACACCGGCGATTCCGCGAACACGCCGTTGGAATCGTAGATCGTCACCTTCTGCCGCTCGATCGAGACGACGATGACGAGCGGACCTTGCGGCTTCGCGCCGCTCTCCTTCTCGACGAGCGCCTCTTTCTTGTTCCTGGCGGAAGCAGCGCTGCGCTTCTGCGGCCTCAGCCGCGGCTCCTCGATACGCCGTACCTGCCGTCCATAGGATCCGTCGGAATAATCAGGATAATAATAGAACGCTGCTTCCGCCTGGCTCACTGTCCCGATCGCACCTGCCGCCGCCAGAATCGCGACCTGCCACAACCGTGCCGGCGCAGCCGAAAAAGGGGACCCGTTCACGCTATTCATTCCTCGAATCCGCAATCCAAATCAGACGTTAGTGTCGCAGAGGGGATACGCGTTCACTAGCACGGCAGTTCTGCCGTCAGCGACTTTTGTCCAATCCGTAACAAAAAAGCCTCACGGAGCGGTAAACGGCGGCCGTGTTCGCCTGCCGTCATCTTCCTGACGCGACATCCCATACCTACATTGCGGGGACTTGTTGCCGGAGAACTTCATGTCATCTCGTTTCCCCGGTCTTTCCGGCATCCGCTTGAAAGGCCTCGTTTTATTCCTTCTGGCATTGGTCGCGTCCGCGGCGACCGCGCAAGCTGCCGACGAACCGGATCTGATCTTCCGCCGCTCCACCGTGTTCAAGTGGATGAGCCCGAACGACAAGCTCGCGACCTATGGCCTGGACGACCCCGAGGTCGAGGGCGTGGCCTGCCATTTCACGGTGCCGGAGAGGGGCGGGTTCAAGGGTTGGCTCGGGCTTGCCGAGGAGGTCTCTGACGTCTCGCTCGCCTGCCGCCAGATCGGCCCGATCAGGTTCAGGGACAAGATGGAGCAGGGCGACGACATGTTCCGCAAGCGCCGCTCGCTCTTCTTCAAGAAGATGCAGATCGTCCGCGGCTGTGACGCCAAGCGCAATGTGCTGGTCTACATGGTCTATTCGGACAAGCTGATCGAGGGATCGCCGAAGAACTCGACCTCGACGGTGCCGATCATGCCGTGGGGACCGGCTGACGCGAACGTCCAGAAATGCGGCGACTTCTTTACTCAGTAGTATGATCGCGGCTGAGGCGCGGTTTCACGAGGTGCGAACCGCTCAGCCGCACGAATGCCTGCGGCGCGGCCTCGTAGCCGCATCCCGATTGCAGTGCCATCGCGCCAGGCGAGCCACTGCGGCGGCTGATCCGTCGATCGGCGCGGTCCGGCGGCTGCGTCGTGTCGCGCATCGTTGCGCGATCTTGCGCCATCATAATGACCATCCCTCACATCCGACCCTCGGATGCCGACCTCTTCAGCAGAAAACCGTAAAATGCATGTGAAGCGCTGACGTCGTCGATATGACCGCACGGCTTCAGCCAGGCCGAACGCTGGTTCCCAAGCGGGCTCAAGGCGCCGCTGCCCCTTCTGAAATGATTGATGTTTTCCGCGAATTGTTTCGTCAGGCCGCCGCCGACGAAACAATTCTCACCGGCAATGAAACCATTTTGGGCTTTGGGCGCATCACGGGAGAAACCGGTGATGGTTATCAGCGTCACAACGACGACGGCAGACCGCCGGCCACGCAATTCAGGGACATCGCCATGCGCGCGCTCAGCTTCATCCTGGCTTTCGGCTTCGTGCTCGCCGGTTCGTCGCTCGCCGGCGCGCCGGACGGCGATCTTCCTGGTATCGGCACCTTCCATTACAGCGGCTCGCCGGTCACGATCACGGCGGCGCAGCCGGTGGTTCTCGCAGCGCGCTTGTGATCAGCAACAAGACATCAGCCGGCAAAGTCCATCATGCACCTTCGTCTCTGCGCCGCGGCGTTCCTGACCCTTCTGACGATCGGCTCCGTTGATGCGCAGGTGCGCGCACCGAGCCGGTTGCCGGACCCGCGCACCGAATTCGTGAGGCAATGTGCCCCGCGCATGCTCGGACGCTGGGAGCATCCGGAGGAGGTCTGCGGCTGTCTGCATGATCATGCCGCGGCCGTTGTCGAGGACCGCGACCTTCGCGAGGCGCTGCTGCGCGGCATCAGCGAAACCGGCGTTCCCACCATCGAGACCGATTGGGTGCCGGTATCAAAGCAAAGCGAGATCGGCGCGACCTTCACCAAGATCGCCAAGCCGACCCTGCAGTGCATGTTCGATCCGGCGAAGTCTTAGGCGGTCACCTCGACTTCGGGCCGAACCGCGGCACGCAACTGGCCGTTCGCACGACGCCCTTGTCGGTCATCTTCGAACCGCGCACTTCCTTGACCTGTCCCGCCGGGCAAGTTCCGTCATCCACTTGCACGCGTTGGCCGAGCTTGAGGTCGACGATGTCCTGCTCGCGTCCGACCGTCGTTGCGCAGGCCGTTGACACGAGCGCAGTGGAGACCAGAAGCGCGAGGCAACTTGCGCGGCCAATTGTTGTGACATGTGACATGATGAGAGATCCCGAAAGCGAGCCGGGATGTTAGGGAGCGATCGGTGATTCTGATAGTCAACCTTCGTTATGCCCGCCGGGCCGGCTTGACTTTGCGCAAGGCGATGCGTGCTTCCCGCGCCAGCCGTTCGGCGGCGACGACGATGTGTGGAACCGCGTGCCCCGAAAATCCCAGCACGAAACCGGGCAGGGGTCGCGCCCGCGCGTAGGTGTCGGCGAGCAGCCAACCTTCCGCGCCAGCGGCCTGCTTCGCCTCGGTCGCGGCGACAGGCGCAACCGATGGATCGAACCGCGCCACGAGGTGCAGGCCCTGTGACGGCACCGGAACCGACAATGCGCCGTCCGAGGCCGCCTCGAGCGTCTCGGCCAGCGCATCGCGTGCCTCGCGATAGAGTCTTCGCACGCGCTTCAAATTGGCCGCAAACGCGCCGGAATTGAGCATGTCGGCGACCGCACCCTCCATCAGCGTGGCAGGAAAGCGGTCGAGCGCGGCGCGCGCGGCGGTGACGTCGCCGATGAGACGCTCGGGCAGGGCGCAATAGCCGATGCGCAAGCCCGGAAACAGTGTCTTGGCGAAGGTGCCCATGTAGATCACACGCTGGAGGCGATCGATGCCGGCGAGCGACATCAGCGGCGCGCCGTCATAACGGAACTCGCTGTCGTAATCGTCCTCGAACACGAAAGCCCCGGCCTGCCTGGCCCAGTCCAGCAACTCGAGCCGCCGCGGCATCGACATCTGCACGCCCAGCGGAAACTGATGCGACGGTGTCACATAGGCCGCGCGCGCCGATGGAGCGGCGGTGCGGCCTCTGGCGACTTGCAGCCCCTGCGCATCGACGGGAACGGGTACGGTGCGATAGCCGCATTGCGCGATGGTCCTGCGCGCGATGGGATAGCCGGGATCCTCGCACCAGACCCGATCGTCGATCTTCAGGATCGCACCGAGAACGATGCGCAGCGTGTGCAGCGTGCCCGACGTGAGCATGATCTGGTCGGGGTCGCAGCGCAGGCCCCGCGCCGAAAGCAGATGATCGGCGATCGCGACGCGCAACTCGCGGCTGCCGCGCGGGTCGCCGTAATGCAGATGCTCGCTGCCAAAGGCGCGCATCCGCCGGCCGACGAAGGCGCGAAAACGCTGCACCGCGCGCTCGTCGATATGCGTGCAGCCGAGTGCGAGCGCGCCTTGCCGCGGCGTCTCGACGATGACCTTCGACTTCTTCGGTGCAGTCGCACGTGTGGGAATCCGCGCCGCGACGTAGGTGCCGGAGCCGACGGTCGCTTGCGCAAATCCGTCGGCGATCAGCCGCTCATAGGCGGTGACGACGGCGTTGCGCCGAAAGCCGGTCTGCTTCGCCAGTGTGCGCGAGGGCGGCAGCGGCTCGCCCGGTTTGACCAGGCCAGAGACGATCATCTCGCACAGCGCCTGGTACAGCCGGTGTGCCGATGACGCGCCGGGGGTGATATGCGGCCCAGCTAGATCGAGCGGCAGTTCGGTCTTTCCAGGGGAATTGGTCGGAATTTTTTGCATGGAATTGGCACTATCGCAGACCAAATGCGTCGCTACAACGGCTCTGGAATTGTTCCAGATACGACAGGAGTGGCCGTGAGCCCGAATTCCTATCCGACGTCAGCGCGCAACCAGGTGAAGCGCCGGCACGACCGCGGTTTCTACGATCACGCCACCGTCCACCGCATCCTGGATTCCTCGATGCTGTGCCACGTCTCCTACGTGATCGACGGCCAGCCCTATTGCACGCCGACCTTCTTCTGGCGCGAAGGGAGCAAGCTCTATTGGCACGGCTCGAGCGCGAGCCGCATGCTGCGCAACCAGACCAGGGGCGAGCGGGTGTGCCTGACGGTTGCCCATCTCGACAGCCTCGTGCTGGCGCGATGCGGCTTCAATCACTCCGCCGACTACCGCGCGGTGATGGCGTTCGGCAACGCCTATCTGGTCACTGATCCCGAGGAGAAAGAGCGCGCGGTGGTCGCGATGGTCGACCGCTTCTTCCCGGGTCGCACCGCGAGCTTGCGGGCCAGCAACGTCCAGGAAATCAAGGCGACCTCCTTCATCGCGATGGAGATCGAGGAAGCCTCGGCAAAGGTCCGCGCCAAGGGTGTAGCCGACGACGATGAGGACTACGAATTGCCCATTTACGCCGAGCGTATTCCGGTCCGCACCGTTCTCGGCGCGCCGGAGCCGTGTCCGCGGCTGCTCGATGGCGTGACGCGCCCTGCGACGCTGACTGGTTATTCGGAAGGCCGACTGCTCGAAGATGCATTGCGGGATGCATATTTTGTGGAGTACCCGAACGGCTGAAATCGGCTAGCTTGCGCGCACCCTTGATCATTTGGATGCCCGGAGTTGCCTGATGAATGCCGAAACGCAGCAGAGGATTCTTGACGCCGTCGATGCCGGCTTCGAAGCCCAGCTTGCGACGACACGCGATTTCGTCGCGATCCCTTCGACCCGCGGGGCGGAGGGACCGTGCCAGGACATGATCGGCGATCTCCTCCGCGCGCGCGGCTATGAGGTGGACGATTGGCATATCAATGTCGACGACTTGAAGGATCTGCGCGGCTTCGGTCCGATCGAGCATGACTTCTCCAAGGCACGTTCGGTGGTCGGCACCTATCGTCCGGCGACCGAGGCCGGCAAATCGCTGATCCTGCAGGGCCACTGCGACGTGGTGCCCGCGGGGCCGCTGGAATTGTGGGACACGCCGCCGTTCTCGCCCGTGATCAAGGACGGCAAGATGTTCGGCCGCGGCGCCTGCGACATGAAGTCGGGCACCATCGGCGCGCTCTACGCGCTGGATGCGATCAAGGCGGCCGGCCTCAGGCCGACGGCGCGAATTCACTTTCAGTCTGTCATCGAGGAGGAAAGCACCGGCGTCGGCGCGCTCTCGACGCTGCAGCGCGGCTACCGCGCCGATGCCTGCTTCATCCCCGAGCCTACCGCCGGCAAGATGGTGCGCTCGCAGGTCGGCGTGATCTGGTTTCGCCTGCGCGTGAAAGGCCATCCGACCCACGTCGCGTTTGCGGGCTCTGGCTCGAACGCGATCATGGCGGCATATCACCTCGTCCACGCCTTGCAGAAGCTCGAGATCGAGTGGAACGAGCGTGCGAAAGCGGATCGTCACTTCAAGACGCTCAACCATCCGATCAATTTCAATCCCGGCATCATCAAGGGCGGCGACTGGGCGTCCAGCGTGCCGGCCTGGTGCGACGTCGATTGCCGCATCGCGATCCTGCCGGGCTGGTCGGTCGCCGATCACCAGAAGGAGATTTTGGCCTGCGTTGCGGCTGCCTCGCGCAACCATCGCTTTCTCGCCAACAACCCGCCCGAGGTTGAATGGTCCGGCTTCCTGTCGGAAGGCTATGAGCTGACCGATTCCGCTGCGCCAGAGGCCGCATTCGGCAAGGCCTTCGACAAGGTTTATGGCGGCGCGGTCGAAAATCTCGTCTTCACCGCGCTGACCGACACCCGTTTCTACGGCCTCAACCACGGCATCCCGAGCCTGTGCTTCGGCGCCAGCGGCGGCGAGATGCACGGCTTCAACGAGTTCGTGGACCTGGAGTCGCTGAAGAAGACCACCAAGGCGATGGCACTGTTCATCGCGGAATGGTGTGGGGTGGAGAAGGCGTAGAGGCCGCTCCGTCTACGGCATCTTGGCTGGGTGCCAGTTGCCCGAAACAACGGCTCCGTCAAATCCTTTAAGCTTAAAATAAAGACTAGGATGCGGCCGCTCCCGGTGGCAGACTGGCGCCCGATCGCAAGGCCTGAGTCCGTCGAGGGAGTAGCAATGCGCGATTGGGATGACGCTTACGCCAACTCGGCCCATATCCCGGGCTCGGACAAGATGCCGGCGCAATGGGCGGAGCGGGCGGCGGTTTACCGCGCCGGGCTGAGAAGCTTTCGTCCCGATATCGCCTACGGGTCGGGCGAGCGCCAGCGTTTCGACCTGATCCTGCCCGATGGCGACAGCAAGGGCCTCGTCGTGTTCGTGCACGGCGGCTACTGGATGCGCTTCGACAAGTCGGCCTGGACGGATCTCGCCGAAGGCGCGCGGCACCATGGCTGGACGGTTTGCCTGCCGAGCTACACGCTGACGCCGGCCGCGCGCATCTCCGACATCACCGCGGAGATCACCGCCGCTGTTGCGAAAGCGGCTTCGCTCGTCGCGGGGCCGATCCGGCTCGCCGGCCATTCCGCCGGCGGCCATCTCGTCACGCGCATGCTGTGCGACGACGGCCGGCTAGAGCCCGCAATCTTCAACCGCATTGCCGGCACGCTCTCGATCAGCGGCCTGCACGATCTGCGGCCGCTGCTCAAGACGAAGATGAACGAGACGCTGCGCATGACCATGGAGGAGGCGACGCTCGAAAGCGCGGCGTTGTATCTGCCGCGCGGGCACGCGCCGGTGACTGCCTGGGTCGGCGGCAGCGAAAGGCCGGAGTTCATCCGCCAGTCCGACCTGCTGGCCAATGTCTGGACCGGCTTCGACGTACCGACGCGCCTGGTCGTCGATCCCGGGCTGAACCATTTCACCGTGATCGACGGCCTGAAGGATCCGTCGTCGCCGATCACGGCGCGCCTGATCGGGCTCGACTGATGAGGGCAGGGATGATCGATCGAGAGGGCTTGTCATGACGTCCAGCGATTACGATCCCGCAAAAGAAGGCGCCGAGACCGATTTCGCCCGCCGCATGTCCTATGGCGATTACCTCGCGCTGGATGCGATCCTCGGCGCACAGCATCCGCTCTCCGAAGCGCATGACGAGATGCTGTTCATCATCCAGCACCAGACCACGGAGCTGTGGATGCGGCTCGCGATCCACGAGCTCAGTGCCGCGCGCCGGGCCATCGCCGGGGACGAGGTGGCGCCCGCGATGAAGATGCTGGCGCGGATGTCGCGCATCTTCGAGCAGCTCAACAACGCCTGGGACGTGCTGCGCACGATGACGCCCAGCGAATATACGCGCTTCCGGTCGCAGCTCGGCCAGTCCTCGGGCTTCCAGTCGCGCCAGTACCGGCTGATCGAATATCTGCTGGGCAATCGCAACCACGCCATGCTGAAGCCGCACGCGCACGATGTGGAAACGACGAAGCTGCTCGAGGCCGAGCTCGCCACGCCGAGCCTCTATGACGAGGTGCTGCGGCTCGCCGACCGCAACGGGCTGAAGATGCCGGTCGCCGTGCTGGCGCGCGATGTCCGCGAGACCCACGGTTTCAGCGAGGGCGTGCTGCAAGCCTGGCGTATCGTCTACGAGGCGCCGGAGACGCACTGGATGCTGTACGAGCTCGCGGAGAAGCTGGTCGACTTCGAGGATTATTTCCGGCGCTGGCGCTTCAACCACGTCACGACGGTCGAACGCGTGATCGGCTTCAAGCGCGGCACCGGGGGCACGGGCGGCGTCAGCTATCTCAAGCGCATGCTGGAGGTCGAGTTGTTCCCGGAGCTCTGGCGCGTCCGCACCATTCTGTAGAGATCCATCCATGACCAGGCTTCGCGTCTACGACGACACAAGGGCGCTGTTCCACCTGCCTGACGGCGTGATCTATCTCGACGGCAATTCGCTCGGTGCATTGCCGCTCGGCGTCGCCGAGCGCGTCAATCGCGTCATCACGGCCGAGTGGGGCGTTGAGCTGATCCGCGCCTGGAACACCGCGGGCTGGTATGCCCAGCCGCGCCATGTCGGCGATCGCATCGCTCGGTTGATCGGCGCCGAAGTCGGCTCGGTGATGGTCGGCGACACGCTGTCGCTCAAGGTCTATCAGGCGCTCGCCGCCGCGCTCGACATGAATTCGTCGCGCAAGGTCGTGCTGTCGGACACCGGCAATTTCCCGACCGATCTCTACATGGCCGAAGGCCTGATGGCGACACTCGGGCGTGGCCATCAATTGCGCCTGGCGGCGCCGGAGGCGATCGAGGCTTCGCTGTCGGAAGAGATCGCGGTGCTCTACATCACCGAGGTCGACTATCGCACCGGCCGTCGCCACGACATGGCGAAGCTGACTGCGAAGGCGCATGGGCTCGGCATCGTCACCGTCTGGGATCTCGCGCATTCGGCTGGTGCGCTGCCGGTCGATCTCGCCGGCTGCGCCGTCGATTTCGCCGCCGGATGCACCTACAAATACATCAACGGCGGCCCCGGCGCGCCGGCGTTCCTCTACGTCTCGCCGCGCCACGCCGATAACGCGCGCGCCGCACTGTCCGGGTGGATGGGCCACGCAAAGCCGTTCGCATTCGAGCTTGCCTACGCGGCCGCCGGCGGCGTCGAGCGCATGCGCGTCGGCACGCCGCCGGTGCTGGCGATGGCGGCGCTGGAGGCCTCGCTCGATATCTGGGACCGGGTCGACATCAAGGAGGTCCGCATGCGCTCGCTGGCGCTCGGCGATCGCCTGATTGCGGAAGTCGAGCGTCGCTGTCCGTCTCTGAAGCTCATGACGCCGCGTGCACACGAGCAACGTGGCTCGCAGGTCTCCTTCGCCTTCGAGGGCGGATACGCTGCAATGCAGGCCCTGATCGCCCGCGGTCTCATCGGCGATTTCCGCGCGCCCGACATCATGAGGTTCGGGATCACGCCCCTGTATATCGGCGAGAGCGAGGTCCTCCGGGCGGCCGAAATCGTCGAGGAGGTGATCGCGGGCGAGGTGTGGCGGCGGCCGGAATATCAGGTCGTCAATGCGGTGACGTGAGGCGCGAAGTCTTTCCGAGGTCACAGCCACTACCTCCGACGTCATTGATTTGCCGCGCGAAGCCATTCACGTTGCGGCAACAATGAATTGGGAGGAGATCCGATGACGCCGCTGGAAAAGCTTAAAGCGATGAAGATGCCATTCGCCGATCTCAAGGGCGTCGAATTCGTCGAGGCCGAGAAGGATCGCGTGGTGGCGCGGATGACCGTACGCCCCGATCTGTGCACGCTGCATCACACGATCCATGGCGGCGCGGTGATGGCGTTTGCGGATTCCGTTGGAGCTGCTGCGACCGTGATCAATCTGCCGGGGGATGCCAAGGGCACGACCACGCTGGAGAGCAAGACCAACTTCATTGGCGGCGCCAAGGAGGGAACCACTATCATCGCCACCGCCACCCCCGTTCACCGTGGCCGCCGGACCCAGGTCTGGACCACCAGGCTGGAGACCGAGGACGGCAAGCTGGTCGCTGTTGTGACCCAGACGCAGTTGGTCCTGTAAGACTACGGGGCCTTGATTTTATTAACGAATTAGTCGTTCCCTTTGCCTCAAACTTGGGCAGGTTCCCGTCTTGAAAAGCTTGTTGCGACGCACAATATTAGGGACCTAGGGATTCGAACGCCTCCTCGAGGGACACCAAGAGGAGTTTTGACGTGGTACTTGAAGACACCGTCCGCACCGCCCCGGGCTATGTGCGGACCCTGATCCAGCAGGAAGAATTGCCGCTGTTGCGCGATCACCTGCTCAGGCTCGATGCCGAAAGCCGGCACGACCGATTCAACGGATTTCTCGACGACGGCTTCATCGAGCGTTACGCCGCCCGCTGCGCCGAGGATGGCACCGTCATCGTCGCCTATATCGTCGACGGTGTGGTTCGCGGTGCGGCCGAGCTGCATCCGCCGGAGGGCGATTCGCTGCCCGAAGTCGCATTCAGCGTGGAAGCCTCCGCGCGCCGCCAGAACGTCGGCACCGTGCTGTTCAGCCGCCTGATCGCGGAAGCGCGCTGGAAGGGCTACAAGAGCCTGCGCATCACCACAGGCGCGGAGAACCACGCCATGCGCGCGCTCGCCAAGAAGTTCGGCGCGCACCTGCAATTCCGCCACGGCGAATCCACCGGCACGATCGATCTGACCAAGGCTCCCGAGGACGAGCTGGCCGATCTCGCGGCGGCGCCGTTCAAGGCCGGCCGTGCGCTTCTCAGCTTCAACTCGACCTGCTGGAAGCTGATTTCCAGCATGTACGGCAATCGCGCGGCCTGAAATCGAAGGCCTGAATCAAAAAAGCGGACCGGCCAGGCCGGTCCGCTTTCTTGTCGAAGCAAATGAATGAGCGCTCAGGTGCCGGTGCGCTTGTCGTTGCCGAAGCGGCGGACCACGCGGCGTTCGACCACGACCGAGCGCTGTGCGCCCTGTTCGCCGGCGATTACGCGCGTGGCGGTGATGCGGCTGTTGGTGCGGGCCTGCTTCTTCACCTCGGCCTGAACGACGTCGAGCGGCATCCCCATCAGCGCGGCAGCGATCTCGGCCTGCTGCTCCTGGTCGTCGGTGATGCCGACGGCGGCGAAGATCGCCTCATCCAGGGTGGGCGGATCGTGGCGCACGCGCCGCGTGCCATATTTGGTATTCCAGTCTGCGCTCATAACGGCCTCGTCTTGATGCCGGGATACCTAGTGCCATCGATGTTGCATTGCAATATGAAATCAGTGTGGCATCACAGCTATGCACCGGTCGGGTGTCATGGCGGTGACGCAGCACCGGCATCGACCTCAACCCGCTGTTGCGGCCAGCGTTTCAGCGCCGCATGGCCTGCCGTCGTCAGCCCGTAGATTCCCCGGTCGGCGCGCTCGAACCAGCCATACACATTGTTAAGCAAGATTTTGCCGGCATCAGGACAACGTTCGCGCAGCTCGCGCACGCGCCGAGGGCCAGCAACGAGCTCGGAAGCGCAGGCCAGCGCCTGCTGCCGGTAGGCGGTCATGATCGGCGCGCGAGTGCTGCCGCCAAGCACGGGATCGCCCTGGCGGCGCTGATGCTCGGCGACCAGCCGCGAGCGCGTTTTCGGCTCGCGGCGGGGAGCCGTGGTCGGCGGCTTCACCAGAACCTCGACCTCGCCCTTGTCGGTTACCCCGAGCATACCGAAGCCGAGGCGCCGACAGAGATTGCGATAACGCGCATCGCTTTCGCGGCCCTTGCCGCGCGCCGATATCTTTGCCGCGATCCAGACCTCGTCGCCCGCCGGCGCGCGATCGACCGCTTGCAGGATCAGTTCGAGATTGAAGGCGAGCTTGAGCTCGCCGATCACCACCACGGGAGGATCGCCGGCGCTCAGGCCCACGAGATCGCAGCCGCGAATTTCGCCCTTCACGTCGAAGCCGAGGCCTTCGAGGAATCGTTTGACGGGCAGATAGAGCGCGGTTTCCAAGGCGAGTTTCCGATCGGAGAATCAGTTGCCGGCAGTCTAGCCCGGATCGGACTCACGGCTGATCGGGATTTGCCCGGATCCGGCCATGCCGGCTATATCCTCGCGCGGGGAACAGGGTGCTCGCGAACATGACGATCAGGAACGGGCTCTATCACATCCGGATCGAGATGCTGGACGGCGTGCAGGGCGGCAATCAGGGCGTCATGGTACTGCGCGATGGCACCATGCGTGGCGGGGATTCCTTTTTCTTCGCCTATGGCAGCTACGTTTCCGCCGACGGCAAGTGGAAGGGTGAGCTGACCAACGAGGAGCATTCGCCCTCATTCGACGAGCGCCCGGTGTGGGGCCGCAAGGTCGTGACCATCGGGTTCAGCGGCACCTACACCGTCGAGACCGCTTATGGCGGCGGCATCGCGCTCGCGGGCAAGCAGAGCATCCGTTTCAGGGGCAATCTGCGGCTGCTCGTGCCGGATTGATCACACCCGTCCGCTGACAGGAATGAGCGCGCCGGTGACGCCGCTCGCGGCGTCGCTGACGAGGAACAGGATCACCTCGGCAAGCTCCTGCGGCGTGACCCATTTGACGAAATCCGCTGTCGGCATGTCGGCGCGATTGGCCCTCGTGTCGATGATCGACGGCAGCACCGCGTTCACGGTGACCTTGCCCTTCCATTCATTGGCCAACGCCTCGGTCAGGCGATGCACGCCCGCCTTCGATGCCGCGTAGGGCCCCATGCCGGAGCCGGCCTGTAGCGCGCCCATCGCGCCAATATTGACGATGCGGCCGGCCTTCGACGCGGCAAGATGCGGCAGCGCCGCGTGCGAAGTGTTGAGCGCCGTCAGCAGGTTCAGCGCATGCATGCGGTGCCAGGTCTTGATGTCGCCGTCGCCGACGGTCTCGAAGGCAAAGCCGCCGGCGATGTTCACCAATGCGTCGACCTTGCCGAAATGCCTCGCGGCCGCCTCGACGGCCGTCTTCGCCTGCGCCGCGTCGGACAGGTCGACGCCGCCGATTTCGATGCGCTCGGCTGTTGCCGCAACCTGAGAGGGCGCGTGATCGATGCCGGCGATCCGCGCGCCGCGCGCGAGCGCGGCCTCAGTGACCACCTTGCCAAGCGCGCCGAGCGCGCCGGTCACGATCAAAACCTTGCCTTGCATCGTCGATCTCCCGGGCGCGGTCGCCTATGATTGCAGATAGCGTTCCTTCAGCGCGGTCCGCTCGGCCGCGCCAAGCTCGAGGCCATCGCGCAAGTAAGTCTCGACATCGCCATAGTCGCGGCCGACGGCGTCGAAGGCTGCATCGAGATAGGAGGCGTTGACCGAACCGATGGCGTCGAGGACGTCGGCTGGCAGATCGGAGACACTCGACACGTCGCGCTTGTAGTGGCGGTTGGTCAGCAGATAGTCCTCCGCGATGACGTCATCGGGCACGCCGAGCGCATGCAGGATCAGGGCGCTGGCAAAGCCGGTGCGGTCCTTGCCGGCGGTGCAGTGGATCACGAGAGGAGCGCGGTCCTCCAGCAGATGGCCGAACAACATGCGGAAACTGTGCGTGTTGTGGCGGACATAGTTGCGATAGGACTCGCGCATGAGCTCGAGCGCGACCGGTCCGGTGAGCGTGCCTCTCGCGAGTTCAGCGCGCAGCGCGGCGACAACGGTCGGTTCGATCGGCAGCGAATGCACGGTGATCTCGTTGACGACGCAGATGCCGGCCGTGCGCTCCTCGAGCCCACGAAAGTCGAACGCGCTTTTCACGCCGAGTGCGCGGACGATCGCGATATCGTCAGCGGTGAGCTGGCCGAGGTGGTTGGAGCGGAAGATGTGGCGCCAGCGCGTGGTGCGGCCGTCACGGGTGGCATAGCCGCCGAGGTCGCGAAAATTGCTGGCGCCTTGCAAAGCGAGGTGACGGGCAGGGGAATCTGACATGGGTTAGGTTGGGCTCAGCTTGGGTTATGGTTCCACCGGACGCACTGAGGGCGTCCTTGAGGTCTATTACAGGGGGCGATCATGGGCCGGCACAAGGCCATTCTTTGGGGGATCATCATGCTGGCGGCTGGAATGTCCGGCGGGCGGCAGGCCGAGGCGCAGACGTTCCGCACCTATCGCTGCGCCGACGGTACCCAGTTCATCGTTGCGTTTTATGACGACGACAAGCGCGCGTTTCTCCAGATCGACGGCGAGCCGGTGACGCTTGCCAAGCGATTGGCCGTTACGGGCGCGCGCTATTCGGGGGCGGGGATCACGTTGCGGGTCGACAAGACCGGGGCCACCACGGTCAAGCATCTGAAGCGGCCGGCGACGGCCTGCGCCGTGATCTGACGACGGCGTCGGGTCCGGAATCAAAAAGGGTCGAAACGTCGTTGTTTCGACCCTTTTTCAAACTTCCGCCGAGCGGTTGATCGAGCGCGGCGGCCTCGAACCAGACACTGGCATTAGCGTTCCCATTTGGGCTTTGCTTCGTCGACCGCGTCCTGGTGGTACCAGCTGTCGCTGCAGATCGACGCGTTCGCGGGAAGCGATGCGTGGTCGGTGGGAAGGCGGGTCTCGTCGTGGCGGCGTCCGGCGAGAGCCGCGCGGCCCCCGACGGGGAACTGATAGATCTTCGCAGATCCGTGACTTAGACCATTGTTCATCATTGCGATTGCTCCTTGGTCGAAGCGCCTTGGCCTCCATGGTGCGCCCGACTCGTTCTGATGTGGTTACTTGGAATCCCCATATCGGCCGCGCCTCCCGGATTGGAAAGTGCTGAAAAGGAAATCAGTTTCCGCCCAATTATTGGGCAGACGACCATCTGCACCCTCCAAGGCACCGTCTGAGTGACTAACGCCTGGGCCATTCCAAAGGTTGCTGGGCAGGGCCGGGACCCTTTTCGAAAGTTGCCGGACGTTGATGCGCGTTTGATCGGCAACCTTGGACCTGCGCCTGCCTGCTCCAGAATCAGGCGTTTTCCGCGGGATTTTTGCAGTGCAGCTTCACGGGAAGGTGCGCGGCTATGCCGCATGCCGCTGTGGACGGTTTTCCATCAGCCGCCTGGTTCGGGACGCAGTGGAAAACCTCCCGCGCTGCGGCCTTTTGGCACGCAACATGCTTGTAAGGGGCCGGCCGATGATGGCCGGGTACAAACGTGCGGGGCTCTCAACCCCACCTTTCGCATCATCTACAGAGAGGCTCAATGACCAAGTATAAGCTCGAGTACATCTGGCTCGACGGATATACGCCGACTCCGAACTTGCGCGGCAAAACTCAGATCAAGGAATTCGCGTCGTTCCCGACGCTCGAGCAGCTTCCGCTCTGGGGCTTCGATGGCTCCTCCACCCAGCAGGCCGAAGGCCACAGCTCGGATTGCGTGCTGAAGCCGGTCGCGGTGTTCCCGGACGGTGCCCGCACCAACGGCGTGCTGGTGATGTGCGAAGTCATGATGCCCGATGGCAAGACCCCGCACGCGTCCAACAAGCGCGCCACCATCCTCGACGACGCCGGCGCCTGGTTCGGCTTCGAGCAGGAATACTTCTTCTACAAGAACGGCCGCCCGCTCGGCTTCCCCGAGGCTGGCTATCCGGCCCCGCAGGGTCCGTACTACACCGGCGTCGGCTATTCGAATGTCGGCGACGTCGCCCGCAAGATCGTCGAAGAGCATCTCGACCTCTGCCTGGCTGCCGGCATCAACCATGAAGGCATCAACGCGGAAGTCGCGAAGGGCCAGTGGGAATTCCAGATCTTCGGCAAGGGCTCCAAGAAGGCCGCTGACGAAATGTGGATGGCCCGTTACCTGATGCTGCGCCTGACCGAAAAGTACGGCATCGACATCGAGTTCCACTGCAAGCCGCTCGGCGACACCGACTGGAACGGCTCGGGCATGCACGCCAACTTCTCCACCGAGTACATGCGTACGGTCGGCGGCAAGGAGTACTTCGAGGCGCTGATGGCGGCCTTCGACAAGAACCTGATGGACCACATCGCCGTCTACGGTCCTGACAACGACAAGCGTCTGACCGGCAAGCACGAGACCGCTCCGTGGAACAAGTTCAGCTACGGCGTGGCTGATCGTGGTGCGTCGATCCGCGTTCCGCACTCCTTCGTCAACAACGGCTACAAGGGCTATCTGGAAGACCGCCGTCCGAACTCGCAAGGCGACCCATACCAGATCGCTTCGCAGATCCTGAAGACGATCGCGTCCGTCCCGGCTGACAAGAAGGCCGCGGCCTAAGATCCTCCCGGCCCGGACCTTGGGGGCTTGGTCCGGGTTGGCTTTCAATCCGCCGGAGCAGAACTGCTCCGGCGGATTTTTACATTCAAATGACGGCCATTCCTGTGCAGCGCGGGGCTGCGCCGCGCGAAACCTGCCCATCATCGGCGAAAGCGGGATAGACTGTTTCTCGATGTGCGCAGGGCCGGGGACGGCTGGTGTTTGAAGGTTTCTACAAGGTTCGATTTCAGCTCGGCGACGCCGTCGGCCGGAGCGTGATGCATGCCGGCAATGGCAAGATGCTCGGCGGCAATTCGGCGTTCGCCCATATCGGCACCTACGAGAAGACCGAAGGCGGCGTTGACACCATCATCAAGACCGTCCGCCACAACCCCGATCCGAACTACCGCGCCATGGCCGGCACCGACGATGCGACGCTGATCGCAAAGGGATTTGCGGACGGCGATCTCTACCGCTTCAAGGGTGAGCTGAAGGAGCTGCCCGGCGTGCCCTTCCAGTCGCTGATGACGCCGATCACCGACGACGAGGTACCGATCGCCGGCGGCATCGGCGAGGCCGGCATCATCGACGGCCTCTACTCGGTTCACCTGCGCATGCTCGACGGCGTCGACGGCGGACTTACCGGCGTGATGCTGCTGAACAAGGGCCGCATCCTCGGCGGCGATGCGTCCTTCTACTATCTCGGCAGCTACGCGGCCGCGAACGGCCGCTGGAAGGGACAGATCCTCAACCAGGAGCACACGCCCGCCAAGGACGATCCGATCTTCGGCGGCCACGAGGTCGGCATCGGCTTCTCCGGCAGCTATGACGGCGAGGGCGCGGTGCTGGAAGCCACCGCGCTCGCCGGCAAGCGCAGCCTGCGCCTCACCGCCGCGCTCAAGCTCATGCATCGCGCCTGATCGCGACAGGGAAGCCGCCCATGGAAAAAGTTCGCATGCTCTCGACGCTCGGCCTGATGGGGGCGATGCGCAGCCTGTCCGCCGCGTTCGAGACCGCAACGGGCATTCACGTCGATGCCGATTTCGCGCCGACGCTGGCGCTGCTCAAGCGCCTGCGCGCCGGCGAGGCCGCCGATCTCGTGATCCTCACGCGCGAGGGGCTCGACGACATGATCGGCGAGAGGCGGGTGATCGCAGCCAGCGCAGCTGATCTCGCGCGCTCCTATGTCGGCCTTGCCGTGCGGAAAGGCGCACCGCACCCCGACATCGCCAATGAAGCCGCACTGCGCAAGACGCTGCTCGCGGCGCGCTCCGTCGCCTATTCGCGGCTGGGGGCGAGCGGGGTCTACTTCGCCCAGCTGATCGTGCGGATGAGCATCGCCGACGAGATCAACGCCAGGGCGACCATCGTCGAGCAGGGCTTCACCGCCGAGCGGCTCGTCAGCGGCGAGGCTGACCTCGCCGTGCAGCAGATCAGCGAGCTGAAGCAGGTTGGCGGCATCGAGGTGATCGGCCCGGTGCCGCACGATCTGCAGATTCCGGCCGTGTTCTCCGCCGGCCGCATGGTGGACGCGAAGCAGGCCGAGGCTGCCGACAGGTTGCTGCGCTATCTGGCCTCGCCGGAGGTGGTGCCTGTGTTGCGGCAGTCGGGGCTCGAGCCTTGAATTCGCCGGAGCGCGGACGCAACGTGATCGCCATGCGGATTTTTCTTTTTGCCATCCTCGTTGTGCTTGCCGCGCCTGTCATCGCGCATGCGCAATCGGCCGACCTCGTGCTGTGCGACCGTGTCGCCGCCGACCCCAGCGATCCCGACAAGCCGGCCGACGTGAAGGGCGTGCCGGAGATTGCAGCCTCGGACATCGCAACCGCGATCAAGTTCTGCAGGCAGGCGTCGGCTTCATCGCGGCGCGCGATGTATGCGCTCGGGCGCGCCTATGCGGCCAACCGGCAGACGGCGGAGGCGATCGCCGCCTGGCGCAAGGCGGCCGACAAGGGCTCCAGTGCTGCGATGGTCGAGCTCGGCGTCGCCTACGGCACCGGTGCCGGCATCGCGAAAGATGAAGCGCAGGCGCGAAGGCTGTTCGAGAAGGCTGCTCAAGCGGGCAATCCCCGCGGCGTCTCCAACCTCGCCGCGCTCGGCAGCGCCGGCGGGGGAGCACCTGCCGATCCCGCGCAGGCGCGCGCGTTGCTGGGCAAGGCGGCGGAGACCAATGCGGAGGCGCAGTACCAGCTCGGCCTGATGCTCTCCAATGGCAATGGCGGCGAGAAGGACGATTTCGCCGCGCGCGCACTGTTCGAGAAGGCGGCTGCGCAAAATCACCCAGGAGCGCTGGAGCGCATGGGTGCCTTCGCGCAGGAAGGCCGCGGCGGTCCGAAGGACAAGGACGCGGCCAAGGCCTATTACGAGCGCGCGGCTGCGCTCGGCGACGAGGACGCCAAGAAGGCGCTGGAGCGGCTGCGCTGCCCCTACGCGATCAAGGACAAGCAGGGCAAGCTCGTCACCACGCTGTGCTTCTAGCTCGCGGTCCTTGATCGAGCGCAAGGTCCTTCGGGATCGGCACGTCGTAGACTGGGTCTTCAGAAGGACTGGAGATCTGCGATGAAGCTTCGGATGTGGATGCTGGCGCTGGCCGGCCTGGGAGCGGCCACCGCCGTGGCGGCGCAAGATCTCAAGTCGCCGTCGACCGACCTGTACGTGCCGCGGCTCGGCGACATCATGAGCGCCGCGCAGACGCGCCATCAGAAGCTCTGGCTTGCGGGCCGGGCGCAGAACTGGGAGCTGGCGGCCTTCGAGCTGCGCCAGCTCACGGCGAGCCTGGTCGAGGCCGCGGTGCTGTATTCCGGCATCCCCGTCAGCAACGTCACGACACTGGAACCGTCGCTGCAATCCGTCACCGGCGCGATCGCGGCGAAAGACGGACGCAAATTCGCAAAAGCTCTGGGCGATCTGACCGAGGGCTGCAATGCCTGCCACCGGTCGATGGGGCGCAGCTTCGTCGTCATCAAGGTTCCCACCGATCCGCAGCCGTTCGCCAACCAGCAGTTCGCACCACAGGCCAAGCCGTAAAGGAACGCAACGCGAGCCAAGCTGGTTGACCTCGCGGCATGACAGGAGGCGCAACCATGATCCGCAAGCTCGCATCCGGCGAATACCGGCTGTATTCGCGCAAGGTGAATCCCAAGACCGGCAAGCGCCGCAACCTCGGCACGTTCAAGAGCCGCGCGGCGGCCGAGAAGCACGAGCGCGACGTGCAATATTTCAAGCGCCACTGACGCGCGCAGCGATGCCGGTGGTGAACCGGGCCGGCGCAAAGCCGAAAACAACCCCATGCACAGTAGGCAAGTGGTTGAAGTTCAAGGCAGCCGGACCTTCGGAAACCGCGATTGCTGTTTTTACGAAATTTTGTTGATCCGTCGGGCAAAACAGGTGCATGATGGGACGATGGCCGGACCGGTTCCGCGAGTCCCTGCGCGGATAAGCCGGATGGCATCGGTGCGGCGACGGTGCTAGGTACCCCGCGATTCTTTATTGATTTTGCGGGTTCAGGACATTGCTCGACGGACTTTACAAAGTTGAATACGGCATCAACGGCGCCTTCGGCCGCAGCATCATGTGCCTGCATGACGGCAAGATGCTGGGCGGCAATTCCGCCTTCGCCCATCTCGGCAGCTACGACGTCAGGAACGGCGTGATCGAAGCCGAGGTCATCACCGAGCGCCACAATGACGATCCGCATTTCAAGCCGCTGATGGGCGCCGACGTCACTGGGATCAAGGTGCGCGGACGCACGGAGGGATCGACGATCCTGCTCGAGGGCAAAGCGGACGCGATGCCCGACGGCGTGTTCTGGGCCAACCTCGCGCCGCTCGACGACGCGGCGCTGCCGCCGCGCGGCGTGATCGGAGAGGGCGGCATCGCCAACGGGCTCTATGCGATGCAGCTCCGTGCACTCGACGGCGTCGATGCCGCGCTGTCAGGCGTGATGCTGCTGCTCGACGGCCGCATCCTCGGCGGCGACGCGTTCTTCTACTATCTCGGTTCCTATTCCTCGGTGGACGGTCGCTGGAAGGGCGAGATGCTCAACCAGGAGCACACGCCGGCAAAGGGCGACAATCCCGTGTTCGGCGGCTACGAGGTCGGGATCGGCTTCTCCGGGACCTGCACGGAAGACAGCGGCGAGCTCGAAGGCATCGCGCTCGCGGGCAAACGCAGCCTGCGGCTGGCGGCCTCGCTGAAGCTGATGCGTAGGGCGTAGGACGTGTACGCGTAGGAGCGGCGGATGCTCTGTTCAGAAAGCGACAAGACGGCACGAACTTTTGCAACTCAACCGGCGGCTTCTGCTTTCTCAACGTCGCCTTGCGTTTCGCCGCTGTCTGCGCGCCGAGCTGTCCGGTACCGACCAGGCGACAAGCCATGATGTCGATGGAAGAGTTTTGAAAACGCCGCGGCGGTCTCGTAGCCGACCCGGCTGGCAATCCGCGCAATCGGCTCATCGCTGGTTTCCAGCAGGAACGCGGCTTCCGCCATCCGCCGTTCGATCACATAGCGCTGCATGGACTGGCCGACGAGCTTGGTAAAGCGCGCCGAAAATGCCGAGCGGCCGAGCCCGACGCGCTGGCCGAGGTCGCTCAGGGACCACGGTCGCTCCGGGTTTTCGTGAATGAGCCTGAGCGCCGGTCCGATCTGCGGGTCGGATATGGCGCCGAGCCAGCCGCCTTCTCCGGGACCGAGAGACGCGATCCAGCTTCGCAGCACCTCGACGAAGAGCACTTCCGTCAGTCGTGACAACGCGACGCTTTGGCCGGGACGCTCAGCAGCGGACTCGTTGACCATGCGGCGCAGGATGGCTTCAAGCCAGCCACCGTCCGCCGTCGGCTTCAGCAGAAGCACGGGCGGCAGTAATTCCAGCACGCTGCCGAACATTGGCCGGGAGACGGTGAAATTGCCGCAGATCATGGTCGAGTGCGGTTTTGCACGGCTGCCGTGACTGATGACGCCAAGACGCGGCGACGATCGATCAATATCGATGATCCGCAACGGCTTGGCCTGGCGGTCCGAATAGAACACATGGGGCTCGCCGCGTGTGATCACGACAAAATCGCCCGCGGTCATCTCGATTTTCTGTCCCTCTCCGAGCGCGAGGGTCGTCGAGCCCTGGCTCAGATAGTGAAACAGGGCGTAGGGCCGCGCCGGCAACTCGATATGCCAGGGATGGCCGAGCTCGAAGTGAAACAGCAGCGTCCCGCCGAGACGAACGCGATCGAGCACCTGGGCGAGGATGTCCATGGCGCCGAGACTAGACTGGTGGACGATCGGACACAACATCCGGACGATTGATCCCTATCGTCCAAGAGGTCCGCGCCATAGGTCATGTCGCAGCGGGCCGACGTGACGTGCGGCAACCATTTCGCCGACGGCAGATGGAAGAACCGCGGCCTTGCTGGAAACGCCTGTCCATTCCCCCGGACTGATTTCGTCCGACATGCCAACAGGAACGATCGATGCGAAACATTCTTTTCTCAGCCGCCACCGTACTCCTTGCCGGATCGACATTGGTCGGCTCCGCCCACGCCGAACCACCCAAGGGCGCGGCGCACAACATCGTGCTCGTGCATGGCGCTTTCGTGGACCAGACGAGCTGGCAGCCAGTCGCCGATATTCTCACGAAGAGGGGCTACAACGTCACGCTCGTGGAAAATCCGCTCACCTCGCTCGCCGCCGACGTCGATGCCACCAAGCAGGCGCTGGCAAAGCAGGACGGCAGGACCGTGCTGGTCGGCCATTCCTGGGGCGGCGTGGTGATCACACAAGCCGGCAACAATCCCAAGGTCTCGGCACTGGTCTATGTCTCAGCTTTCGCGCCGGAGGTTGGCGAGTCCCTGGCCTCGCTGGCCAAGGCCGGCCCGCCGACCGAGGGCGGCAGCGCGATCCATCCCGACGCGAAAGGCAATTTGTACATCGACCCCAAGGTGTTTCCGTCGGCCGTTGCGGCCGACCTTCCTGCGGAGATCGCGACGCACCTGGCCAACTCGCAGCTTCCGCTGAACCATGTTGCGTTCGAAGCGCCCGTGGACGTCGCGGCCTGGCACGACAAGCCGACGTTCTACGTCATCAGCACGAAGGACAAGGTCCTCGCGCCCGAGGCCCAGAAGTCGTTCGCAACCAGGATCAAGGCCCAGACGACGGAAGTCGCCGGCAGTCACGCCTCGCTGGTCGTCCATGCGAAGCAAGTCGCCGAGGTCATCGAAAAGGCCGCGCTCGCGAAGTGACGGTATCGCTCCCGGCGCTTTCGTGCCGGGAGCGCTCACGCATCCGATGAAGGGGAAATTCTTGCATGTACAAGAGGTTTGCCGTCGCCATCGCCGCCTTGGCTCTTTCCACCGGGACTGTCGCATCCGCTTCCGCCGCCGAGAAAGAGCCGCTGGATGTCGCCACCCTCAACACGATCAAGTCGAAGTTCGGCACACTGATGGAATTGGCCAACAAGCACGATTTTGTGGCATTGCATGAGATGTTCTGGCAATCGCCCTCGGCCCTGCTGGTGGCCAAGAGCGCGATCCCGTCCGAGGGGAACTGGGCCGGCTTTTGGGGCAACGAGGCGATTGATCAAAAGCTGCGCGATATCGGGACCTCCGGTCCGGTCGTGCTCGCGCCGGATTATTCGAAGCTGAGGGTGGTCGGCCTGACGCACGACGTCGCCGAGTCCTACGTGCCGATGAACATCACGGTCTCCTATGCGGGGCAGGATGGAACGCCCAAGCCGTTTCTGATGATCATCAATTGGCTTCGGGTCGGGAAGGACTGGAAGGTTGCTTCCGAAATCATTCTGCCGGTGCCGCCTGTTCCCGCTGCGAAGGGCTAGGGGCGAGGTCTCAACGGGCTGGACATGGTGGAAGAATCCGTACCCCGCCGGGCTTCCCCTGGAGGCCGGCATGGAATATGACGCTGCAACGCAAAAATCCCCCTAAAAGACCACATGATCCGCCTCGACAACGTCAGCAAGCAAGCCGGCCACCAGATCCTGTTCATCGAAGCCTCCGCCGCCCTCAACAAGGGCGAGAAGATCGGCCTCGTCGGCCCGAACGGCGCCGGAAAGACCACCCTGTTCCGGATGATTGCCGGCGAGGAGCTGCCCGACGAGGGTCAGGTCTCGACCGATCGCGGCATCACCATCGGCTATTTCAACCAGGACGTCGGCGAGATGAGTGGCCGCAGCGCCGTGGCCGAGGTGATGAATGGCGCAGGCCCCGTCAGCGAGGTCGCGGCCGAGCTGCGTCAGCTCGAAGCTGACATGGCCGACCCCGACAAGGCCGACCAGATGGACGAGATCATTGCGCGCTATGGCGAGGTCCAGCACGCCTTCGAGGAGCTCGACGGCTACGCGCTCGACGGTCGCGCGCGCGAAGCTCTGTCGGGCCTCGGCTTCAGCCAGGAGATGATGGACGGCGACGTCGGAAAACTCTCCGGCGGCTGGAAGATGCGCGTGGCGCTGGCCCGTATTCTTCTGATGCGCCCCGACGTCATGCTGCTCGACGAGCCGAGCAACCATCTCGATCTCGAAAGCCTGATCTGGCTCGAGAAGTTTCTGCATGACTACGAAGGCACGCTCTTGATGACCTCGCATGACCGCGAGTTCATCAACCGCGTGATCTCCAAGGTGGTCGAGATCGATTCCGGCTCACTCACGACTTACACCGGCAATTACGAATTCTATGAGCAGCAGCGTGCGCTGAACGAGAAGCAGCAGCAGGCGCAGTTCGAGCGTCAGCAGGCGATGCTGGCGAAAGAGATCAAGTTCATCGAGCGCTTCAAGGCGCGCGCCTCGCATGCCGCTCAGGTGCAGAGCCGGGTGAAGAAGCTCGACAAGATCGAGCGCGTGGAGCCGCCGCGCCGCCGCCAGTCGATTGCGTTCGACTTTCTGCCCGCGCCCCGCTCCGGCGAGGACGTCGTGGCGCTCAAGGGTGTCCACAAGGGCTATGGCAGCAAGCGCATCTATGACGGGCTGGATTTCATGATCCGCCGCAGGGAGCGCTGGTGCGTGATGGGCGTCAACGGCGCCGGCAAGTCGACGCTGCTCAAGCTCATTGCGGGCGCGAGCGAGCCGGACGAGGGCACCGTGGCGCTCGGCGGCAGCGTCAAGATGGGCTATTTCGCCCAGCACGCGATGGATCTGCTCGACGGCGAGCGCACCGTGTTCCAGTCGCTGGAAGACCAGTTTCCGACCGCGGGGCAGGGATCTCTGCGCGCTCTCGCCGGCTGCTTCGGCTTCTCCGGCGACGACGTCGAGAAGCGCTGCCGCGTGCTGTCAGGCGGCGAGAAGGCGCGTCTGGTGATGGCAAAGATGCTGTTCGACCCGCCGAATTTTCTGGTGCTGGACGAGCCGACCAACCATCTCGACCTCGCCACCAAGGAAATGCTGATCAATGCGCTGTCGGATTTCGAAGGCACCATGCTGTTCGTCTCACATGATCGGCATTTTTTGGCGACGCTGTCGAACCGCGTGCTGGAGCTGACGCCCGAGGGCATCCACCAATATGGCGGCGGCTATACCGAATACGTCGCACGCACCGGGCAGGAAGCGCCGGGGCTGCGGAGCTAGCATTCCTCCGCGCGTCTTGACGCGTTGGCGCCTGCCGCTACGCTCCCTCAAAAAGGGAGCGAACAACCATGAAGCAACTGCGGATCGGCGACATCACCATCGACGCGGTGATCGAGCGGGAAGGGCCGTGGCGGCGGCCGCAGGATTTTTTCCCTGGATATGACGACGCCGTGTTCAAGCGCCATCTGCCGACGATGGAGCCTGAAGTGTTCGACGCCGCGCGCGGCATGATGGTGATCACCTATCAGACCTTTGTCGTGCGGACGCCGCGCTACACCATCCTGGTCGACACCTGCACCGGCGAGGACAAGGGCCATCCGCCGCCGTTCGACTTTCCCGGCAAGGAGCGCTGGCGCAACGAATTGTTCGCGCTCGGCATCGGCTTCGAGCAGATCGACTATGTCTTCTGCACCCATCTGCACATCGATCACACCGGCTGGAACACCACGTTACGAGATGGTCGCTGGGTGCCGACCTTCCCGAACGCGAAATACGTCTTTCACAAGGGCGAGTACGCGGCCTGGGAGGCCGAGAACGCCAAAGGCAACAACCCGCCCGGCACCGTGTTTCGCGACAATTGCCTGCCGATCGTCGAGGCGGGGCAGGCGCTCCTGGTCGACGACGACTACGCGCTCGACGACACCGTCACGCTGACGCCGACGCCGGGGCATTCACCCTGTCATTGCTGCGTGAACATCTTCTCGAAAGGCCAGCGCGCGGTGGTCGCCGGCGATCTCATGCATCACCAGATCCAGTGCCGCGAGCCGGACTGGTCGGCGAGGCCCGATTGGGATGCGAAGCAGTCGGCAGTGTCGCGGCGAAAGTTCTTCGCGTCGGTCGCCGACACCGACACGCTGATCCTGCCGATCCATTTTCCGGCGCCGACGGTCGGCCTGATCAAGCCGTTCGGCGATGCGTTCGATTACCGGTTCAGGCGGTCATGAAAAAAGATACGCCCGCGCTGCGGCGGGCGTATCGGGCGCGGTCGAAATCCGGAGAGCGTTACGCGCCCATCTCGCACTTCTTCATGAAGCTGTTCTTGGCGGCGCCGGCGAGCGGCTTGCCGTCGGAGCCGACGGCCTTGGGCGCGCAGGCGTCTTCCTTGCACTTCTTCATGAACGAAGTCTTGGCCGCGCCGGCGAGCGCCTTGCCGTCCTTGCCGACCGCCTTGCTCTCGCAGGTGTCGTCCGCAAGAGCCGAGCCTGCCGCGAAGGTGGCAAGGATCGCAGCCAGGAAAATCCGTTTCATCATTGGGTGTCTCCCTAAACCAAAAATGGCGAGCGGATTGGAGCCCGGAATCGTGGCGCAATCAAGCGGTGCATCCGCGTGCGGCTCAATTTTTCCAGCGATCGAGCCAGCTTGCGGCCTTGACGAGGGCATCGTTCATGGCGGCCTGATTCCCCGGCGTCGCTTGCCGGCGCGACGAGGGCTCGTCGAAATCATGGGTCGCGCCGGGATAGAGGGTGACGTCGATCGGACTGCCCGCCTGCCGCGAGCGGTCGGCGACGCGCTGGCAGAGCGCGGGCGAGACCTCCTCGTCATCGGCGCCCATGAACATCGCGATCGGCGCCGTCGTCAGGATCGTCGATGCCAGCAGCGCGCTCTGCCCGCAGCCGGGATAGAACACGAGGGCGCCGCGATAACCGGCCTGACGACCTTGCCGGATCATCACGTTCAGCGCGGTGCTGCCGCCGTTGGACCAGCCCTGGAGATAGATCTGACCGGCGACGACGTCGCTGCGGCCGCGCAGGTAAGCCAGTGCGCCCTCGGCGTCGAGCGGGCGCACACTGATCTCGTTGACGTCGGCGCGGTCAGGGTCGCCATGGGTGAAGCGGCCAAAGCCATGCGCCTTGCCGCGCGGGCCAAAACTGTCCGGCAGCAGCGCGAGATAGCCGCGTGTCGACCAGTACGCGCCCCACATCGCGTGGCGCTTCGACAAGGTATTTGCATTGCAGGGCGAAACGGTGCCGGCGCCGACGAAGCTGCAATCTTCATTGTCATTGCTGGAATATGGGCCGCCGCGACCGTGCAGCATGACGATGGCGGGCCAAGGGCCGGGCTTGCTCGGTTGGAACAGATAGCCGGTAAGCGCCGTGCGGCCATCGGCGCTACGGAAATAGACAGTCTGCGGTGCGGCCAGGACCGCCTGCACCGATAGCAGCAAGGCTGCGATCAGGCCGACGATATGGCCAAGACGGGATCGCAAGGCGAATGCGCCGGGCCGCAACGCGATCAGACCCCGCGGGCCAGCAACGCCTTGAAATCGGCGCGCGCTCGCCTGGCCTCGGCGCGGGCGACGTCGGAGGCGTCGCCGAGCCCGAAATAGCCGTGGATCAGGCCGGCGCCCTCATGATGCTTCACGCGGACACCGGCGGCCTCCAGCGCTTTCGCATAGGCGGCGCCTTCGTCGCGCAGCGGATCGAACCAGGCGGTGGTCACGATCGCGGGCGCGAGGCCCGCGAGCGAGCTGGCGCGCAGCGGTGACACCCGCCAGTCGGTGGCATCTCCCGGATCGGTGAAGTAGTGGCCGCAGAACCACTCCATGGTGGCCCGCGTGAGGAAGTAGCCGTCGGCATTCTCCATGCGTGAGGGAAAGCGTGCGTTCTCGCGCGCGTCCGCATAGAGGCCGACGGCGTCGGTGACGGGATAGACCAGCAGCTGCGCGGCGAGCCTGATACCGGCATCACGAGATGCGATCGCGGTCGTGGCGGCGAGGTTGCCGCCGGCGCTGTCGCCGGCAACGCCGAGACGTTTGGCATCGCCGCCAAATTCCGCAACGCGGTTGAAGATGTTGCTTGCGGCAGCAAACGCGTCCTCGAAGGCGCCGGGGAAGCGGGTCTCCGGTGGGCGGCGATAGTCGACCGAGACCACGACGGCGCCGGTCTCGATCGCGAGATTGCGCGCCTGCCGGTCGTGGGTCTCGAGATCGCCCGCGACCCAGCCGCCGCCATGGAAGAACACGACCGTGGGCGCGGTGGCGCCGCCGACCCGGTAGACCCGTGCATCCAGCGGGCCGGCGCCGCCCTTCACCGTGATATCCTGGACGGTATCGACTGATGGCGGCGGCACGGCCGCGCGCGCGGCAGCCAGTGCGCGCAAGGATTCGCGGGCGCTCTGTGGCGTCATCGTCGCGGGATCGCGCAGCGGCAGCTTCGGAATGATCTCTGCTATGACGGGATCGAGCGGTGCGGGCATTTGCCGGGTCCTCACAGGGTTCTTTGTCTTGCTTGTGGGCCAGCATAGATTTGGCGCGCCGCATCGGCAACGGCTCGCATGCACCAATTGCGATGCTGCGGGATCGTGCTGGCGGCCTGGGACCGCGGTCTCGGCTCCGTCATCGACGGCGAGGCATCATGCGCTCCGACATCGTGCGCGATGTCGCGCGGATTCCGGAAGACGAGGTCATCATGACCTGCGTTGCGATGGATTATCCCGACGACAACTTTGCCGCGAACGCCGTTCGTTCGGATCGCGAAGGTAACGACGAGTTCGTGCGCTACGTCGGATTCGCCGACTGAATTGCGAGGCCGGAGGAGATTATTCCCTCGCGAAATTTTTCGTGCGGACTCCTCGGCGCCTCTTGCAATCTCCACCGTGCAGGAGGAACAATACGCGGACTGAAGGGTTTGTTGCTGGCGCGAGGGAATTGACATGCGGCGGCTGGCTAGCCTGGTTCGATGGTTCTTCGGCCCGCGAATGCGGCGCCCGATCGATGATGATCCCACGCTTCCTTTCACCCCTGAAGAATTCAGCAGGCTGATCCGCAGCGGCAAGCGCGAGGACATGAAGCAACTCGCCGAGGGGCTGGCCTGTCGCTCGATCCCGCGCCGGATCAAATACCGGGCGACGCACTAATCGGCACGCGCTCGTGACGTCGTCGCAGCCCGCCGACCTTGCGCGCGCTCAGCGTGAGAGTGCGACCTCCTTGAAAGCCTTCACGAGCGCCTTCTCCAGCTTTCCCGTCATCCCGCAGAGAATGTCGTAGGCGTCCGATCGCGGCATCGTCGGCTTGTAATGCCGGTGCTCGATCAGCGCGGCGAAGATGTCCGAGATCGTGAGGATGCGCACGATGTCGTTGATGCTCTCGCCGGCCAGCGCGTCGGGATAGCCGCTGCCATCGAGATACTCGTGGTGGTGCCGGACGGCATCGAGGATCTCCGGCGAGATGTTCTCGTGGTCCTTGAGAAAGTCGTAGCCTGCGGTTGGATGCGTTTCGATCATGGCTCGCTCGGCGGCGTCGAGCCGGCCGGGCTTGTCCAGGATCGCGAGCGGGATCCGGGCCTTGCCGATGTCATGGAACATGGCTGCCGAATACAGCCGCTCCAGATCGGCGCGTCGGACACCGAGGCTTAGTCCGAAGTCGATCGCCACCCCGGTGACGAGCAGGCAATGCTGATAGGTGCCCTCGTGATGACGCCGCACCGTCGTGAGCCATTCCGACAGGCCGTGTTCGGTGATGCGGTCGGCGATCCTGCGGCCGGCCTCCCTGGTGCCATCGACATCGAGCGGCTGGCCCACGGTGACGGTCGTGAACATCGACGCGATGGCGGTCGCCGCGGTTTCGACGGCGTTGTCCGGCTCCGCCGAGCCGGCAGGCGAATCCGACGTCGGCCCGGCTGGATCAGCCAGCGCCGCCAGCAGCCTGGCCTTGTGGGTCAGCCCGGGAAGTACGAGCGTCGCGCCGAGTGCGTAGGCTTGCGAGATGCAGATGTGGGAGAGATGCTCGACGAGGAAGATGCGCTTCGTCGCCTTGATCAGTCGCGCGGACCGCCTCTTGATCGCTGCGATGGTGTCGACGTCACGCAGCTCGGCCCGGACGACGATTGCGGACGGAACTTGCGACAGCTTCGCTTCCGCGTCGAGCCGTTCGCCCGCGACTGCGAATTGCGGCTCGAGTGCCGCGCAGATGCCCGACAATTTGTCGGAAGAGTCGGCCAGCACGTGTACGAAGGGCCGCGCCGATCGCGCCGCTCGGGTGCCGCCCTCGCTTTTGACGGGGCTGGGGATGGTTCGCGCATTCCGCACGGAGTGCCTGGACTGTATGAGAGTTGAACCGGCCCCAAGCTGCCTCGAGCCGGATTGTCTACTTGGCCTGTGCGCCCAGCGCCTTTGCGTTCACCGACTTCTTCTTACCGTCCGCTGTGACGAAGTGAATGCCGGCGGTGGTGCCGTCGATCCAGACCAGTTCGCAGCGCCGATAGGCCAGCCCCGTCGACGACAGCACCAGGAAGAATTCCTTGGCTTGCAGCACGTCGAGCGTGCCCTCGACCTCGACCTTGGCGCCGGTGTTCGACACGTCGAGCAAGACGCAACTGCGTCGCCAGGTGCCGTCCGACCCCATCAGATTGACGGGTTGCCGGTGATCCATTTTCACGCGAGCGTCCTTGCGGCCATCGAGCTTCATCGACTATTTCCCCATTCCGGCGCCACGATGTCCCGGATCGCGCGTGTTTGCGCCCGCTGAGATCTCCCCCCAGCGCACCGTCCACTGGCTGGTCGACAAGAGAAGCGTATTAAAGGTCAGTTGCGCGCGTTCGCGCTGGGCGAAGGAGAGCCGTGTGCCGTTGCGGTTGCTCAGGATCGCGAGCGTGGTCGCCCAGTTCAGTCGCGAGGCCCGGCAGGCCATCACCAGGCCCTCGCAATCGTCGTCGATCATGACATGCTCGACGATCTCGATCGGAGCACCCGACAGCACCGACAAGGCCGTGAGCAGCTTGGCGGTCTCGCCGCGGATTGCGAAACGGTTCACCGTGGAATCGTTGAGCTTGCCGACGCGGCTGAGCGCGACGATCTCGGGTCTTGCGTTCGCGTAGTCGTCCGCGCAGGGCAGGGCCGGCGCGGCGCCCTGTGCGGGCGGAACGGAGGATGCGGTGGGCTTGGCCGGCGCGATCTTGCGTGAAGGGGCGGCGAGCAATTTCCGCACCACTGGATCGGGGATACCGGGCCGGAGCACCAGCGCCTTCGCAACCTCGCCGTCCTGGTCCGCGCCGGCGACCAGCGTGGCATAGGCGGCCTCGGAGAATTTTGTTCCTGGGTTCTTGATCAGCGCAAGGCAGATCTGGTCGCCGCGCGCGATCAGCGCCTCGGTCACGTCAGGCTCGATGCACTGGCGCGCCGCGATCGCGCGTTGCTGCCGTTCGCCGCAGCAGGCTGCGATCGCCGCGAGATCCGTCGTAGCGAGTGCCTGCGATTTGAGCAGGATAGGGCACGCCACATCAGGTTCGTTGTGCGATGCGAGACGTCGCAACGTCTCGGGCGGCGCCACCCCGAGCTCGGCAAGAGCGGTGCTGAGCTGGACCAGCGCGCCGGTCTCGACCCGCTCCGTCAAACGAAGCAGAACGCCGTCAACGACACTCGCGAGCAGTTCCTGAGGCCGGTCGCGACTGCCGGTGAGCAATCGGACGATACCTTCGAGGATGCGTGCACAGCGGTCCAAAGGACATGACGCGACCGCCTCTTCCAGTTCGATCAGAATATCGGCAGGCGAATTTGCCGTCATGGCAGGGCCTGAACTCAAATAAATTTCGACTATCCAACGCCCGCCATTGCGCGCCATGGGCGTTAATTTGAATTTTATATCCCCGCGTCTTCGGGTATCAATGCACCTTCTGCGTGTTGGAAACGATATCGAAAATTGGCAGGATACGATCCGTTTGCTTGTCCTTTGCATTGAACCTCCGCCAACTGATCGGCAGGGGAAAGTGATTCTTTCGGTCTTGCAGGGGCATTCGGAGGGGGAAATCGAGCCGGTGATATTACCGGATGCGCGCCGCTTCGCGGTGCCGCGTTTCATTTTGTCATGACCAGTATTGATGATGCGCCCGGATTGGCGCCGAGCATATTTCGCTTTTCAGACGTCGATGAGTTCCGCAGTTCCATCCGAGGCCTGAACGTGGAGTTCACGCCGTTCGTGCGAAGGATTTCTGCCGAGCAGATCATCCTGCGTCTGCCCGGTTGCGACGTGAACGTCACGCGCGCCTTCCCGCGCGTGGTCGATGCACAACTCGTCGCCGATTGCACCGCGATCGGATTTGCAATGGACGATCTCGACGTGCCCATTCGCTTCAACGGCGCGCAGCGCGATCGCTCCGTCCTCGTCATCGGGGACGGTGGTGCTTCCTACAACACCATCGAGGAAGTGCAGCGCCAGATTGCCTCGATCGTATTCAGGCCGCGCGTGACGGATCGCGGCTGGCCGGAAGCGCCATCGAGCTTCAAATTGTTCGAGACCAGCACCACGGCCCTGTACCGGTTACGGCGAACCGTCACGGAGGTCGTGGCGGCCGCATCCGAGCCGATCGAGGCCGCCGAGGTGCCGCTGAAGGCGGCGGCCATGCGGGAGTCCCTGTTCGGCGCGGCGGACGCGGCGATCGCCGACATCGTTCCGGCGCGCTGGACGCTGTGGCCCAATGACGAGCGGAACTTCAGGACGTTCCAGCAGATCCGCGCGCTGCTGTCGGACGATCTCGCCCAGCCCATCTACAGCGAGGAGGTTGCGCGCAAGCTTGGTCTGTCCGTTCGCACCATGCATGAGGTGATCCGGCGCTATCGCGGCATGAGCCTGCACCGCTATCTGCGCCTGCGCCGCTTGTGGCTGGTTCGCCAGCGGCTGCTGGCCGGCGCCGAAAGCGTGAAGGCGGTGGCGCTGGCCTTCGGTTTCTGGCACCTGTCCGACTTCTCGCGAAGCTACCGCGACCAGTTCGGCGAGACGCCGTCGCAGACGCTGGAATTCGGGCGAAAACGATAGCGCGGCCAATCGGCTGCGGCACGTTCCGCCGTTTCATGCTAGCCTGCCGCCATGAGCAACCGCATTCTCGTCCTTTACGGTTCCTACCGTTCCGACCGCATGGGCATCCGCCTTGCGAATTTCGTCGTCGATCGCCTGCGCAGCCGCGGCGAGGAGGTCGAGTTCATCGACGCCAAGGCGATCGGCCTGCCGATGCTCGACCGCATGTACAAGGAATATCCCAAGGGTGCGGCTCCGGAGGCGCTGGAAAAACTCGCCGGCCAGATCCGCGGCGCCAACGGCTTCGTCTTCGTCACTGGGGAATACAATTGGGGCATTCAGCCAGGCTTGAAGAATCTCACCGACCATTTCCTGGAGGAGTGGTTCTGGCGGCCGGCGGCGATCGTGAGCTATTCCGCTGGCCGCCTGTCCGGCGCGCGTGCCTCGACCGCCTGGCACGGCACGCTGTCGGAAATGGGCATGGTGGTGATCTCGAGCACCATCGGCGTCGGACCGATCGCGCAGACTTTGTCGGCCGACAGCGAGCCGATCGGCGAGGGTGGCAAGGCGCTGGAACGCTCGTTCCCGCGCTTCGCCGATGATCTTCTCTGGTGGATCGAGGCAGCGAAAGCGCAACGCGCGCGCAAGGCGCCGCCGTATTGAGCGCATGACGGGCTGTGGCGCCGGGCGCGGTTGTCGTCGGCGATCCGCTGGGCTATGCGTTGACCGCAATGGAAGCGCAACGGAATTCGGCGTTCTTGCCGCGGCTTGAGGCCATGCGTGGGTACGCTGCCCTGTCGGTGCTTGCGTTCCACGCCTGCGCGCTGTCCTGGGACACAATTGCCACCGGAATGGCGCCGGTTGTCGTCTTCTTCGCGCTCAGCGGATTCCTGCTGGCCCGATCGCTGGATCGGGATCCCGATCCGTTCACCTTCGTGCGTCACCGGCTGTTCCGGCTGCTGCCGGCCGCAATCGCGACAGTGCTGCTGTTGGCGCTCGCCCATCAGAGCTTCGGCTTCTACATGGGCTCGAGCCCGCCCTCGTTCGACCCGCTCAACGTGATCCTCAATGCGGTTCTCATCAAGAGCGACATCAACGGCGTGATGTGGTCCCTGACCGTGGAATGCGTCGCGGTTCCGGTGATCCTGATGTCCCATGCCTTGCTGCGGCGTTACGGAACGACGGCGGTATGGATTCTGGTCGCGATTCTCGTCGCGCTCTCGTTCTGGGGCCCCTATGTGCACCTGCTGGACGGCGCCACCAATCTTGCGCCGCTGTATGCTTTCGTCGTCGGTCTGCTCATGCAGTCGAGCGGAACCGTGCTGACCGATGCATCGCAATCGAGATTGCGACCGTCCCTGGCGACCGTCGTTGCCTGCGCCGCCTTCGCCGTCATGTTCATTGTCGCGTTCCGGAAGCAGACCGCAGTCACGATCGCGTTCGAAACGCTTTGCGCGTCCGTACTCATCTGCCTTGCGGCCGGTCCGCGCACACTTGCCGTGCTGCGGCCGTTCGATCTCGATGTCGTCCGGTTCTACGGACGCATATCCTACAGCTTCTATCTTCTGCACATGATCGGGCTTGCGCTTGCGGCCCGTCTTCTGCCGTTCGACCAGCAGTCGGTCGTGCGCGCGGCGATCCTGTTCGCGGCCGGGGTGCTGATCACGACGCCGGCGGCCTGGCTGATGTGGCGCTTTGTCGAAGTGCCTTTCATCGAGGTCGGCCGCAGGCGGATGGTGACAAAACCCGCCTGACGTCGTTGCTGCCCTAAGCCGCCCTGACTTCGCCGAGGAAGCGGTCGAACTGGCCGGCAAGGTCGCGCGACTGGGTCGAGAGCTGTTCGGCGGCGCCGAGAACCTCCTGCGCGGCCGTGCCGGTGTCGTCTGCCGCGCGCTGCACGCCTGAAATGTTGGTGTTGACCTCCTGGGTGCCGCGCGCGGCTTCCTGGACGCTGCGGGAGATCTCCCGGGTCGCCGAGCCCTGTTCCTCGATCGCGGCCGCAATCGCGGTGCCGATCTGGTCGATCTCGGCGATGACGTCGGCGACGTTGCGGATCGCGTTCACGGTCTCGTCGCTCGCGGCCTGGATCGCCGTGATCTGCTCGGAGATCTCGGTGGTGGCCTTGGCGGTCTGTCCGGCCAGCGACTTCACCTCGGACGCGACGACCGCAAAGCCGCGGCCGGCGTCGCCGGCACGCGCGGCCTCGATGGTGGCGTTGAGCGCCAGCAAATTGGTCTGCTCGGCGATGCTCTGGATCAGCGTGACGACGTCGCCGATCTTCTGCGCGCCTTCGGCAAGTGCACGCGCGGTGTCGCCGGTGCGGCGGGCGTTGTCGACGGCGCGGGCCGCGATCTCGGTCGATTGAGCGACCTGACGGCCGATCTCGGCGATCGAGGAGGTCAGCTCTTCCGTCGCGCTGGCGACGGTCTGCACGTTGGTCGAGGTCTGCTCGGAGGCGGCAGCGACGACCGCGGCCTGGCTGTTGGTCTGGGCCGCCGTCGAGGTCATCGACTGCGCGGTGCTCTCCATGGTGGAGGAGGCCTGCGACAGGCCGCCGACCAGTTCGGTGATCTTGGCCTCGAAGGCGCGGGTCAATTCGTCGAGCGCCTGGGCGCGGCGCATCTTGCCGTCGTTCTCGGCCTGCTTTTCGGCCGCGAGCCTGTCGGCGCGGATCATGTTGTCCTTGAAGACCTGCACGGCCGCGGCCATCGCCCCGATCTCGTCGGAACGCTCGGCGCCGGGGATGGCATCCGCAACTTCGCCGTCGGCGAGCTGCGACATCCGGGTCGTCAGGCTGACGATGGGAGCGCAGACGCGGCGGCGGACCATCACGATGAGGCCGGCGCTGGCGATCAGCACGGCGAGCAGGCCGACCAGTGCGATCGTGAAGCTGGTGCGCGCGGCGGCGGACGCGCCGGCGAGGATCTGCTCGGCATTGTCGTAGAAGGCGTCGCGGACGCCGATGATCGCGCTGAGACCGAGTTGCGATGCGGCGTAGTAGGTGCCGACGTCGTGCTCGTATTTGCCGCTGACCGCGCCGTCCTTGACGAGCTTCAGCTCGCGGCCGAAGCCTTCGACATAGACGGTGTTCATCCTCTCCAGGGCGGATGCGACGTTCGCGGGCGTGGTGGGGTTACCGCGCAGTTCCTGGAGCGACATCACGATCTGGTCGTTGCGACCCTGCATGCGGGCAACATCGGCCTTCTCGGCATCGGTCGCCACCTTCTTGCCGCCGACGAGGTTCTTGTGCACGCTGGCATTGAGGCCGCCGATGTCGCGCAGCGTCATCGCGATGTTGGCATAGCTCGCCTGGCGGTAGGCATCGCCATTGAGGATCGCCATGCGGCGGACCTGCTCGTTGAGCAGCGCGGTAACGCCGGCGTTGAGCACGGCATTGTCGGCGACGATCTTTCTGGCGGCGTCCTTGCGTGCGTCTGCCGGCCCCGCGATGGCCTGGTCGACGGCTTCGCGCAGTGAAGTGAATTTCGAATTGATGGCGTCGATGTTGCTGCCGATGGTGCCGCCGTCATCGAACGCGCCGGGCAGCTCCTTGCGCAGCGCGTTCATCTTGTCGCGCGCGCCGTCGGTCTGCTTGCGAAGCTTGTCGTGCTCGGACAGCTGGGCAGGGTCGACAGTCGCAGGACCATAGAGGATGTTGGTGGCAAAACCGCGCTCGGGGTTGAGATAGCGCGGGATGTCGCTGACGGCACGCACGATGGCGAGCCGGCCCTGCGCCTCGGTGATGCGCTCTATCGTCTGGTATTTCGTCACGGCGACGTAGACGGCAAGACCTCCGCCGACGGTCGAGAGCGAGACGATGGCAGTGGTCAGCAGCGTACCGATTTTCATGGTTCGTCCAGCAATTGCGCAGGCGGAGAAGGAAATTCTCCGAAAAATAGAGCGACCGTCTTAATTGCGGGTTTACGCTGCCGGCCGCGAGACGGGTGCCGGCTAGGTCTTTCGATCAAGGGCTGCGAGGATCTCCAGCGTCGCATCATCGCGCTCACCGTCGAAATATCTGGCGAGCGCTTCGCCGAAAACGGGTTCTGCGGCGACCTCGCCGAACAGCGTCATCGACGAGCGGAATTTGGCGTCGTCGGGCGCGCCGAGGATCGCATTGATGGTTCGCCCTTGCACGGCGAGCACGAGGCGAGTGCATTCGATCAGGCGCGGGCCGAGGACGGGGTGGGCGAGATAGGTCTTGGCCTCCGCCCGCGAGCCAATGGCGTAGCGCTGGGACATGGCGCTGATTCCGAGGCCGGTGATTTGCGGAAAGACGAACCACATCCAGTGGCTTTGCTTCCGTCCCTCGGCCAGCTCACCCTGGACGGCGCGAAAAACCGGGTCTTGGGCTCTCAGGAAGCGCTCTAGATCGAAAGGATCGGTCATAGGATACCTCCGGGCGACTTGCCGGCCGCGATTATGCCTAACTTTTGGCTCCCAATGTGGTAGCTGGTATAGAGAGTCTCCGGGTGGGGGTTGGGTCCCCCGGGGGCTGATTTGGGGATCTGATGGTTTCCGACCGCGTACGCGCCGAGAGGCTGTTGTCGCGCCGCCGTATTGGGCGAGCCGAGACAATACTGCTGTCTATGGCTGCCATCGCGCTGGCGCTCGGCGCCGCTGCGTGGGTCGCCGATATCGGCGACTCGACCCCGCTGGTCACTGCTGCACTGCCGCCGGCCAATGCACCGTCGTTCGAAGACCGCTTCGCCTCGCTGTCGGGCAACCCGCCTGCGCGCGAGCTTGGTCTGCGGACGATGGAGCGCTCCGCCCTGAACGCTGTCCAGCTCAAGCTGCGCGATGCCAAGGCGATGCTCGCCCAAAAGCTCCAGGGCGACGATTGGCGCTCCACCCTCGCCGAGAACGACCCGTCTGCAACCGACGAGACCGCGAAGTCCTCGCAGCACGCCGACGCTGTCCCGATGCCGCGCTCGCGGCCGGTGCAGGCGGACTTCAGCGCCCAGATTGCCTCCAGCCAGGCCTATGCCGAGAGCAATCCTCGCGTCGACAATCGCAACTTCTTCGAGAAATTCACCGACAAGATCAGGCTGGCCTCGCTGACACCCGACAGCGGCCTGTTCGGCAAGGCGCCGGACCTCGCCGCGCTCGGCTACGATTCGCGAACCGCGGTCTATGACATCAAGGCCAAGGCGCTTTACTTGCCGAGCGGCGTCACCATCGAGGCCCATTCGGGCATGGGCGCGCTGATGGACGATCCTGACCATGTCGACCAGCGCATGGTCGGCGCGACCCCGCCTGCGACCTACGACCTCAAGCCGCGCGAAAAACTGTTCCACGGCGTGCGGGCGCTGCGCATGACGCCGACCGACGGCACCAGCGCGCTCGGCCGCGTCGGCCTGCTCACCCACACCTACATGCTCGGGCCGCGCGGCGATTCCAACGGCTGCGTCTCGATCAAGGACTATGATCGCTTCCTCAAGGCCTACGACAATGGCGAGTTCAACCGCCTGGTGGTGGTGCCGAGCCTGAGCGGCGCGACCACCGCCTCGCAGCGCGGCAGCACCGATTCCTGATATTCGCTGGACGGCGGGGCTGCCGTTTTCCCTTCGTTAAGCCGTTGTCGTCCAGAAGCAGCCCATGAGTGATCCAGCAAGCTCCGAGACCCCGCTGCGCACCACGTTCAAGATCAAGCTGAACGGTGACACGCTGGCGATCGCGACGGTCGGCCAGGCCTATCAATTCCTCACCAACTTCAAATCGGTCGAGTGGATGGAATTCCGCTCCCTGCATGACGACGCAGTCCACGCGCTGGAGGGCGCCGCCGGCAATGCCATGCTTGCGGTCCAGGCGACCAACGCGGTGCGCGCGCTGTTCGTGAGCGCCAAGCTGCTCTGAGTTTTAGCGCGAGCTCTGTCCGCTTGCGCCCCGGACGCAGCGCGGCAATGCTAAGAGCGTTGCAGCGCGTCGGGACACGATACGGAGGCGCGATGGTCAATGCTGATCGCGGCTGCGGCCGTCGTCATCGTCGTGGAAGTCGTGGTCGCCGCCACGGCTGAAGCCGGGATCGATACACGCAAAGTTGGCGGCATCGCTGGTCAGGCCGCTGCCCTTGTACGATGCAATCTTGGGATAGACGCAGAGCGGTCGCGTGCCTCCGGCCGGGAAGTTCTGGGCAATTCGCGGATCGAATACGCCGCCGGTCGGGTAGGGCGAGGCGGTGTTGGTGTTGGCCGCGATGATGCGTTCCGGTGCGATGCCATTCTCGACCCAGTCCGTGATGGCCTTGAGCTCGTTGGTGGCGAAGCTGGTGGTGGCCGCGCCGCCGCCGCAATGGGCCATGTTGGGGATCATGAACAGCCGCGCGAAATCGCTCGCATGATTGTCCATGCGCTGGTTCATCTTACGATACCAGCGTGCGATCGCGGCGCCCGAGAAGATGCCGTCATTGACCGAGGACGAGATGATCAGCTTGCCGCCGCGCGACTTGAACGGGCGCAAATCGGTCGAGACCGCCGCCATGAAGTCCATCGAGCTTTCCGGATAGGCCGCCGTCTTCGTGAAGATCTTCGGCGCGTCGGTGTCGAAGCTGAACTTGAACACGAAGGCTTCCTGGCCGTTCGGTCCGTTGACGGGCGTGACCACGGGCGGCGTCTGGAAGATCATCGGGATCGCGCCGGCGCCGAGCGTCAAATTGATCGCCGTGTTGACGCCGGGCACCGGGGCGGTGACGACGTTCCAGAATTGCCAGCCTGCACCGGGCGCGGTGGGCGGCGTCCAGATGCCGGCATCCCAGAACCAGTTCGAATAGAGCCGCTCGCCCTTTGAATTGACCGGGCCGGTATAGATCTTCTTCAGCACATCGACCTGCGCGCCTGTGAGACAGGTGCCGCCATGCGGCGTGCCGCCGTGCGTGCCGGTGCCGCAGGTGTAACTCGCGAGTGCCGGATAAACCTTCTTCGCCGTGCAGGCGTGGTAATTGTCGATGATGCCGTCGACGAGGCCGTCGAGCGCGTCGCAGGCGCTCAGGATCGCGGCCGACGCCACCTGAAGGTCCTGTTGCGGGAAGGTGTCGGGAATGAACGGCTGGCCGTTGACATCCTTGCTGGTTGAGAGCGTGCCGAGCACCTGTTCGTTCCAGGCTTCGGCAAGGCCCGCCTGCGGCAGGTTGAAGCCGGGGTTCTGCGAGATCACGCCGTCGAACAGCCAGGGTGACCGCTGCGAGGCGACCATCGCATCGCGTCCGCCGTTCGAGCAGCCCATGATGTAGGAATGGACGGTGTCGAGGCCGTAGAAATAGGAGATGATCTGCTTGGCGGTCGTCGCGGTCTTCTCGATGCCGTTGTAGCCGTAGTCGCGGCGTGCCTGCGCATCGATCGCGAAATGTGCGGAGCCGCCGGCATTGGCATCGTCGTCCTGATGGCCGCCGACCACATTGGTCGCGCTGTCCTCGTGGCCGCCGTCATCGGCCGCGACCGCCCAGCCCTGGCCGACCTCGACTCCGGCCGCGCCCTGCGGGTCGGCATTGAGGCTACCGTCGGTGCCGCCGCCGCCCATCATCTCGAAGCGGCCGTGCCAGGTGTTGGGCAGGTTGAGCGCAAAGCCGATGCCGTAGGTGAAATGATCGGGGTCCTGCGTGGAGACGCGCTTGTTGATGATGCCGACCACGTTGCAATAGCCCGGCTTCTGCGTCGCGCTCAGGATCTGCGTGTTCGGAAGCATGAGGCCGGTGAGGGCGGTGCAGGACGCGCGCGGGGCGACGCCGCTCGGCGGTAGCCCGTGCGCGGCGGCCTGCGGGCCAACAGATGCCCATGTGGCGATGATCGACGAGGCGAGGAAAAGTCGGTTCATGTCATGCCCTCCCGGTTTCATTGCTGATGATCGAACGAAAGCGCCTGGCGCCCGCCGCCCGGCGAAGCGTCACGTGATCGGAAGCATCCTTGGAATTGCCGTTTCGAGATACGCGCGCGCCGGCGATGAGCCACGACGCAGCTTCGGTCGCGTGAAAAGTCTCCCGACGCGATGCGCAATGGCATGCGGATCGGTGCCCACCCCAGATGACGGCACGGACGTTCGCTCCCCTTGAACCCGCTCGTGTCACGGCGGGCTTTCACGATCCTTAGGCGAGCCATGTTGCCGTGTCAACATGACGCATTGCGCGATATTGCCGTGCAACCTGTCGTAGAAGCTGCCGGCCCGATGGCGGGTTTCGCTCGGCTTCTCGATCGGGCGGCGTTGCGTTAGACTCATTGCCCGAATCCACACATCCCAGCCGGGTGCGCGTGCACAGGCTTTGCGAAAGACGCGCAACGATGCAGCCAGGCAAGGCACCGGTGAGAAAACGGGTCCCATCCAAGCGACCTCAGGCGCGTGTGACCAAGCCCTCGCGAGCCGCACCGCGCGTCGCGTCCGGCGCGACGCCGGTCCGGGCGAAACCGCTTGCGCTCGGAGATCTCTCGCAGTTGCTCGGCTATTCCATCCGCCGGGCGCAGCTCTGGATCTTCAAGGAGTTCAGCCGGCAATTGGCGGCCTTCGAGATCAGCCCCGCGCAGTTTTCCGTGCTCTGCGTGATCGACGCCAATCCCGGCGTCAACCAACTCGCCGTCGCGCAGCTTCTGTCGATCGAGCGGGCAGGGCTCGGCAGGCTGGTAGATCATCTTGAAGGCCGCGGCCTCGTTCGGCGCACGGCGTCGGCGATCAACCGCCGCTATTACGTGCTCTACCTGACCGAGACCGGCACGGCGCTGCTGGGCCGGCTGAGGCCGGCGGCCGCCGCGAGTGACAAGGCGCTCGCAGCCAAGATCGGACCGCGCGCCTACAAGGAATTGCGACAGGCGTTGTCGATCTTCGTGGGGGACGCCTGAGCGATCCTCGGGGCGTGCGACGGCGGCGATTCGGCAGGTCGCCCCTCCTTGATCATGGCTTGAACTGCGTGGCTGGAACGGACAACCGGTCCGCGAAGACCGCGGCTTACGCCATCCATTTCAAGCCTGACGCCGAGGGAGAGACCCGTCATGAAACGCCGCACAGTAACCAGGCAATCGTCAAGCAGGCCGCGTCCGCCGCCGGCGCCTGGATGCTCGAGAAATACGACGGCGTGAATCCGGCTGTTCTACACACAGATCGCGGAGAATTTTCACGACAACGATCTGCTGAGCAAGATGCGCAACAAGACTTGATGATGAGAAGGGCACGGCGGTCTCCGCGGCGCCCTTGCCCATCCGGGCTACGGGCAGGGCGCTGGCCCCGCGCCACCCACGTAACCCCACGGAGAGATTAACCGGGCGTTAACCATATCGGAGGCATCGTTAACCATTCAATAACAGGGAACGAGTCGGCCGCCATGGAGGCTGCAGCAAAAGTCCAACGCCAGATGGTGCGCCTGCGCGGGCGCTCCTATGTGGCCTTCGTGTTCGTGCCGACGGTTCCGATCCAGGACTGGCTCCAGGAGATCGACGCCACGATCGCGCGCTCGCCGGGCTTCTTCGCCGGACGGCCCGTGGTGGTCGACCTGTCCTCGGTCGACCTCAGCCAATCGGGCATCGGCCATCTGCTCACCAGCCTGCAGGACCGCAACATCCGCGTGCTCGGCATCGAGGGCGTGGAGGAGGGTCGGCTCACGCCATCCATGCCGCCGCTGCTCTCGGGCGGACGGAGCTGCGTGATCGAGCAGACTGCACCCAGGAAACCGGATGCGAAGGCCGAGACCAGGCCGACTTCGCTGCTGCTCGAGAGCCCCGTGCGCTCCGGCCAGACCGTGATCTTCCCCGAAGGCGACGTCACGATCCTCGGTTCGGTCGGCTCCGGCGCCGAGGTCGTTGCCGGCGGGTCCATCCACATCTACGGCGCGCTCCGCGGCCGCGCCATGGCGGGCGTGAACGGTCACACGAGCGCGCGCATCTATTGCCAGAAGATCGAGGCCGAGCTGCTTGCAATCGACGGATTTTATCAGACTGCCGACGACATCGACGAAGCCTTGCGCGGCCGGCCAGCCCAGGCCTGGCTGCAGGGCAACACCATGCGAATTACTGCGCTGAACTGACCAGAAGGAGATATTTGAGATGGCCAAGGTACTGGTCGTGACATCAGGCAAGGGCGGCGTCGGCAAGACGACGACGACCGCCGCACTGGGGGCTGCGCTGGCGCAACGCGGCGACAAGGTCGTCGTCGTCGATTTCGACGTCGGCCTGCGCAACCTCGATCTCGTGATGGGCGCCGAACGCCGCGTGGTGTTCGACCTGATCAACGTGGTGCAGGGCGTTGCAAAACTCCCGCAGGCGCTGATCAAGGACAAGCGGCTGGAGAACCTCTGGCTGCTGCCGGCCTCGCAAACCCGCGACAAGGACGCGCTGACGGAAGAGGGCGTCGGCAAGGTCATCGCCGACCTGCGCAGCCGTTTCGACTGGGTGATCTGCGACAGCCCGGCCGGCATCGAGCGCGGCGCCTCGATGGCGATGCGCTTTGCGGATGAAGCCGTGATCGTCACCAATCCGGAAGTCTCCTCGGTGCGCGATTCCGACCGCATCATCGGCATGCTCGATTCCAAGACCGTGCGGGCCGAGAAGGGCGAGCGCGTCGAGAAGCACATTCTCATCACCCGCTACGATCCCTCGCGCGCCGCGCGCGGCGAGATGCTGACCATCGACGACATCCTCGAAATCCTCGCGACGCCCTTGCTGGGCATCATTCCCGAGAGCCAGGACGTGCTGCGCGCCTCCAACGTCGGCACGCCGGTGACGCTGTCGAACGCCGATGGCGCTCCCGCGCGGGCCTATATCGACGCGGCGCGGCGGCTCTGCGGCGAGACCGTCGCCATGCAGGTGCCGACCGAGCGCAAGGGCTTCATGGATCGTCTGCTGCGACGGAGGGCTGCATGAGCATGGGTCTGCTCCGGCTTCTCCGCGGCAACAAGGCGTCCGCACCCGTCGCTCGCGAACGGCTGCAGATCCTGTTGGCCCATGAACGCGGAATGCGCGGCCAGCCCGATCTGCTCGGTGTGCTGCGTGAGGAAATTCTCGCCGTCGTCTCCAGGCACGTGACGCTCGATCCGACCAAGGTGATCGTGAGGCTCGAGCGCGGCGACGAGGTTTCGACCCTCGAGGTCGACATCGAGGTGCCCAACGACTTCGAGCGCAAGAAAGTGGCGGTCGCGTAGGGGGCGCGGCCGAAGACTTTGGGGTGGGTGAAGGCGGTCCGCCGGGCACGGCGGGCCGCCTTTGTTTTGCGTGCATGGCGGAACAGGATCTGCGGCGAAATCGTTGTCCGAGACCCGCGTGAGCCAGGCTCCGCGGTATCGTCAAATCCGGAGAAGCGCCCATGATGTCCGAGGTCCAGGTTCACACCGTCGCCCGGCAGATGCTGGAACAGCATGGTTTCGCTGCGATTGCGAAGGCCTCCGAACAGGCCCAGGCTTGCGAAGGCCGCGGCGATGCCGAAGAGGCCAAGGAGTGGCGCCACATCGCCGACGCCATGAAGATCATGCGCGGACCGGCCCTTAGCTGACGCGCTGGAACCGGATCCGTCAGCCCGACCCGGTTCCGTCCTTGATCATATCGAGCACGCGGCCCGCCAGCGCCTCGACGACGAACGGCTTGGTCAGCACTTGCATGCCCGGCGCGAGCTGGCCGTTGCCGATGATCGCGTTCTCCGCATAGCCGGTGATGAACAGCACCTTGAGTTCGGGCTTGGTCGCGCGCGCCGCATCGGCGAGCTGGCGGCCATTCATGCCGCCGGGCAGGCCGACATCGGTGATGAGCAGGTCGATGGTCGCGTCCGATTGCAGGATTTTCAGGCCGGTCGGGCCGTCATGCGCCTCGATGACGTCAAAGCCGATTTCCTCCAGCGCGTCTGTCAGCAGCATGCGGATCGACGGCTCGTCATCGACGATCAGGATCGTGTGGCTCGCCTGCGGGCGCACCGTGCTCTTGCTGACGAGTGCCGAGGGCTTCTCGGTCTCCCTGCCGTAATGGCGCGGCAGATAGAGGCACATGGTGGTGCCCTGGCCGACCTCCGAATAAATGCGCACCTGGCCGCCGGATTGCCGCACGAAGCCGTAGACCATCGACAGACCGAGCCCGGTGCCCTGGCCCATTGGCTTGGTGGTGAAGAACGGATCGAAGGCGCGCTCGATCACGTCGGGCGCCATGCCGGTCCCGGTGTCGGTGACGCACAGCGAGACGTATTGCCCGGGTTCGAGATCGCGTTCGCCGGCGCCATGCTCGTCGAGCCAGCGATTGGCGGTTTCGATGGTGATGCGGCCACCCCCGGGCATCGCGTCGCGGGCATTGATGCAGAGATTGAGCAGCGCGTTTTCGAGCTGCGAGGCGTCGATCAGCGTCGCCCACAATCCGCCCGCGGTGACGACCTCCAGCGCGATTTCGGGTCCGACGGTGCGGCGGATCAATTCCTCCATGCCCATCACCAGCCGGTTCAGGTCGGTGGGCCTCGGATCGAGCGTCTGCCGCCGCGAGAAGGCGAGCAGGCGGTGGGTGAGGGCCGCTGCGCGCCGGGCTGCGCCTTGGGCAGCGGTCACGTAGCGGTCGATCTCCTTGACGCGTCCCTGGCCGAGTCGGGTCTGCAGCAGCTCCAGCGAGCCGGTGATGCCGGTGAGCAGATTGTTGAAGTCGTGCGCGATGCCGCCGGTCAACTGGCCGACCGCCTCCATCTTCTGCGATTGGCGCAGCGCCTCTTCGGCCTGACGCAGGCGTTCCTGCTCCTTCAGGCGCTCGGTGACGTCGTAGACGAACTGATAGGCGCCGATGAGCCGGCCTTCGCCATCGCGCAGGCAATTGAAGCGCATCTCGTAGGATCGGCGGGTGCGCCGGGGATCGCCGAATTCGCCGATCTCGACGAATTCCTCACCCGCAAGAGCTCTGGACCAGACGGCGCGAATGGCGTCGCGATGCTCCGGCTGGTCCTTCAGAAGCTCAAGCATGTCGTCACCAACCTTCGGCATGATGCCGTAGATGCGCTGAAATTCCTCGGCCGAGGCGCCGTTGATGGCGAGCCAGCGGAAATCGGGATCGACGACCTGCACGAAGGCGTTGGTGCCCTCGACGATGTCGGCCATCAGCTTGCGTTCCGCAAGCGCTGCGACCACGCGCGCCTCCAGCGTCTCGTTGAGACGCTGAAGCTCGACTTCGGCACGCTTCCGCGCGGTGATGTCCTGGAACAGCACCGCGACCTGCTTGCGGCTGGCCGGCTCGACCCGGAAGGCGGCCAGTTCGAGGTGCCGCCGGGTCGCAACCAGCTCGCGCTCGAAGCGGATCGGTATACCGGTACGCAGGACACCACCATAAAGCTCCACCCAGCCGTCCGCCTCGGCAGGCACCATCTCGCGGACCTTCTGCCCGACCACGTTGGGAATGCCGGCATGCTGAGTGTAGGCGGGATTGGCCTCGACATGGATGTAGTCGCTGAGCGGGCCGTGCGGACCATCGAAGAATTCGATGATGCAAAAGCCTTCGTCGATCGAGTTGAACAGCGTCCGATAGCGCTCCTCGCTTTCGGCGAGCGCTGACTCCGCCTTTTGCCGCTCGCTGACGACGGCGATGCCCTGCGCCTTGAGGCGTGCGTTTTCCTCCTCAAGCGCCTTCAGGCGGCGTTGCAGGTCATCAAACTCGATCGAATCCACAAGCGCTCGCGGGGTTGGCGTTTCCAGAGGGCTGCTCCTCAGCCCTGCCCACGGCACTTTAATCGGCCTGCGGACCGCGGCAAGCTGCCGGGCTCAACCCTGATGAAGCCGGCCGGTTCCCGCTCGCGCGTTGGGCTTAGCGCTCGCCCTGGTCGGCGCCCGGCGTCACCGGCTTGTGCTGGGTTTGTGGTTGCGCCCGCTCGCCGGTCTCGTTGCAGGGGAGCTGCTCCCACGATCCGTCCGGCGCCTGCTGATAGGCGCTGCACGACGACGAGGTCTCCTTGTCCTCGCCCTTCTGGGCCTTGTAATTCTTCGCCAGCGCTGGCGCGGCCAGCGCGGCGCTCGCCACGAGTACGCCGACGAAGACGAAATGAGCGATCCGCATGGGATTCTCCAGATTTAAGACGCCCGCATGCTGGCCAGGAATGTGACGATTATGGGCCGGGACGCAGGTTCCGTCCCAGCGTCCTTAACGGTGAGAAAGGCCTAACTGCCCTTGCTGCGGATCAGGCCGGCAAGGCTGGTCTTCTGTTTCTCGCACCAATTGCTCATGCCGAGCCGGCGCTGGTCGAGATCGGTCATCTGGGTCGCGACTGCAACCTCCGCCATGACGTCGTCGGCCTGCTTCTCGCCCATCTTGCCGCCGGTGTGCATCCAGGCAATGGCCTTGCGAACCTGTTCGGTGGTCCCGTCGGGCAGCTGCATCTGCTGCGCCTTCTGCACCAGATCCTGATAGACGACGTCCGTATTGGGGCATTCGACCTTGGCGGCAAAGGCCTGCAAGACCATCGTCACATAGGTCGAGCGCGTGTGGTCGTCAGCCGCCTGGGCGGGAGCTGCGATCAGTAACAGGCCTGCCATCAGCAAGGGGTAGCGCATCCTTGGGTCCTCCTCGTTTTTTGGGGAGGCTATCGTCCGGCGCGCCGCTCCGCAATGGTTGCCGGGGCCGATTGTCGCCAGTTCGTGGGGCGCGCTAGATTAGCTGTCCCCGGCCTCCGGAGAACGCCATGAGCCTGTTCAGCACGCCGTTCGATCCTGCGCACGACCGGGCGCTCGTCACCGGTGCCGGCAACGGCATCGGCCGCGCCATCGCGCTGGGCCTGGTCGGGGAGGGTGTCAGGACGCTGTTTGCCGATGTGAATGCCGAGCGGGTGAAGGCCGCCATCGGTGCGAGCAAGACTCCCGGCCTGGCGCTGCCCTGGATCGGCGATCTCTCCAGACTGGAGGCGTGCGACGAACTGCTTGCGGCCGCCGATGTCGAGCTCGGCGAGGTCACGCATTTCGTGCACAGTGCCTCTCCGCCGCGGCGCGAGGCCGATCACGCGCTCGCGGTCGATCGCCAGACATGGCAGGAGATGCACGCCGTCAATCTCGAAGCCGGCTTTCATCTGGCGCGCGAGATCGCAAAGCGGCTGATCGCGGCGAAACGATCGGGCTCATTCCTGTTTCTGACGTCGCTGCATGCGGGCACGCCGCGCAACCTGCCGCACTACTCGACGGCGAAGGCGGGGATGGCGATGCTGGTGAAGGAGCTTGCGAAGACGTTCGGCCGTCACGGCATCCGCGTCAACGCGCTGGTGCCGGGGGCGATCGCGGCCGGCGGATTCGTCGCGGGTGCTTCGCTGGCGAAGCACATTCCGCTCGGGCGTCTCGGCGAGGCAGGCGACCTCGTGCCTGTCGCGCTTACCGTGCTGTCGAACAAGCTCTCCGGCTACGTCACCGGCGCAGCTTTCGTCGTCGACGGCGGATTGTCGCTGACGAACTGGTTCGAAGCGCCTGACGTCGGCGAGTAGCTAGCGACGCCAGGCCGGCACGGGATCGAGCGGCGTGCGATAGACTTCGTTGTGATCGCGATCGGTGACGCGCACGGCGCAACCCTTCCGCTGCAACTCAGGCTTCACCTGTGACAGCTCGCTGGCCAGTTGAACGGCGCGATCGGAAGCGACCTCGATACCCTCGAGGATGATTCCGCCCTGGTTCTTGAACTCTTCACCGTCAACGAGATCGAAGGAATAGTAAGGCATCCGAATTCCCCGGTGTGACGACCCAATGTCTCGAAAGAAGCCTTCAACGGAAGTCTTCAAGACATGCTGGATCGTACCACTGAGTCGATATCCAGCCGACGAACGGAGCGCGTAATCTCTGTGCTTATGGCGCAGAAATGATGTGCATCGTTCGCGCGCCTTAAGATTTTATTAAATATGTCGGCCTGATCATGAGGCATGGAATTGCAGCAGAACCGGGCTCCGGGAACCGGCAGCTGCAAGAGAAGGCCGGCGGCATAGATCCCGACGGCCTTTTCTCTTTGCGCGAGCGACGCATCACCGTAGTTGCACGGACTCAACCGACCGCATCGAGTCGGACAGCTTGCGTCGTCATTCGAGGCAGATCTCTCGACGCAGCTCTAATGCACCGGCATTGGCGGACGCACGACGGGTCCGTCATCGTCGGCAACGGCTTGCGTCGTTGCGACCGGTGGCGGTGGGACAGCGGCAGCCTGCGAAGGCGGCGGCGGAGGTGCGGGCGGCGGCGAGTAGGCCGGCATATAGGTGTGCGACACGACCGGTTTCGGTTTGCGAACCGGCTGCTTGGGCGCCGGAGGTCGCTGCGGCAGTGCAGATACACGCGTGGGCGGATTGACCGGCGGTCGCGCTTCAGCCACCGGCTTTGGCGCAGGGGGCTTTGCCATCTCCCGCGCCATCTGCTCCTGACCGGCCTTCAACTCGGCGATGTTCGCCTTGAGCTGCTCGATCTGCTGCGCCATCGCGGCCATGTCGCGCGTCATCGATTCCACCGATGGCGCGGCATCGGCTTGCGTTGCTGCTGGCGCGGCTGCGTCCGTCGCAACCGGCGTCGTCGCGGGCGGCGTTGAAGCTTGATCGACGGTCTGATCCGGCGCAGCCGGCGGCGCGGCCTGTGCGGCCGCGACCGGTGTCGTCTGCGATGGCGAGGGCAGCAGCGACGCCAGTGCCGGTGTCCATTCGGCGAGCATCCTGGTCGCGGTGTCGCCGTGCTTCTCCCAGGCGACCGTGGCAGCAGCGCTGCCGCCCGCGAACACGAACGTCACGAAGGCGCCGCGCAGCCACCTGCCGGCGGCCGATCGCTTCGGCCTGATGTGATCATCGCTCGCGGTCATGCGCACGGCAGTGTCGACCGAGGGCACAACTGCTTGCGGCTCCGGCGCGGGGCTGAGCTTCGGCTCCATCGTCACTTTGGGCTCGGGCCCGAATTTCGGCTCGGGGCGAGCCGTGAACTCCGGTGCCAGCGTTGGCGCCTCGCTGCCGGTGCGCGATGCCCTGATCACGTCGGTTGAAATCTGCACCGCGTCATGCGGGTCATTGTCCTTGACCGTGTCCTTCACGATCTCATCAACGATTTGCCGGCTGTTCAACGTCGCGAGCATCGCAGCTCCTTTGACCCCTTGGTCGTTCGCATTGGCGCGAGCCGATCCGTTGCGTGAGCCCATCCACATCCGACGAGGCTGGCCCGATGGCGCACGAGTCCAGCCGCGTTTGACCAAAGCAAGGCGAGGCGATGGAGACATCGCGGCCGTCTTCCGCCAGATGTGGTGATGGAACCGGACCGGCCGGACACGGTCACGTGTTCCGCGTTGCCTTGTTTTCAGCACGATTTGGGCAGCATCTCGCTCTGCTGGGGGCGCTGCTATCCGCTATCGGGGGGCCGGTGGTGCCAAAATCTAGACTCGCTTGGTTCGTCGTTGCCTTGCTGCCGCTTGGCGGCTGCATGCAGACGACACTCTCGCCGTCGACGGACGCGAGCATGACGCCGCGCGACCGGCAGTTGCTCGCGCACGCGCCTTACGCGCAGGCGAGCGTGCCCGAGCAATATCTCCGTCACATCGTCGATTATCCGCGCAAGGAGCAGCCGGGCACGATCCTGGTCGATACCGATGCGCGCTACCTCTACTACGTTCTGCCCGACGGCAAGGCGATCCGCTATGGCGTGGCGGTCGGCGAGGAGGCGATGGCCTTCTCGGGCGTTGCGCGCGTTGGACGCCTTGCCGAATGGCCGGACTGGGTGCCGACGCCGGAAATCCAGGCGCGGCTCGGGCCGTATCCGGCGCGCGTTCCCGGTGGTCCGGCCAATCCGCTGGGCGCACGCGGCATCTATCTCTATGTCGGCAACAAGGACACGCTCTACCGCATCCATGGCACCAACCAGCCGGAATATATCGGGCAGGCAATCTCGTCGGGTTGCATCCGGATGCGCAACGAGGACGTGATCGATCTGTTCGATCGCGTGAAGCTCGACGCGACCGTCGTGGTGCTGCCGCCGGGCCAGAGCGCGCAGATCGAGACGGGACCCAACTGGCGCGGGTGACGTGCTTGCCGACAATTTTAGGCATTGTCTTGCGCAGGCCGTAACGCTTCGCGTCTAGCGTGCAGCGAGCAAGGGGTTGCTCGCATGCATGTCGTCAAGAACTCGCCGCGCGCGCTGTTCGCCGCGCTGATACCGCTGGCCATCGTCGAAGCCGTGCTGATGGCCTTCGCCATCGCGGGCGGGCAGGTGACCGATCCCGCTGGCGTGCCTGCGCCGGACCAGATCCTGGCGTTCTTCGCGGGCCGCATGGCGATCAATGCAGCCTTTCTGTTCGCCGGGCACATCGTGCTGCGGCAGTGGACGATATCGAGCCGTCTCGCCTATGGCCTGATGGGCGGCATCGTGGCCGCCGCAAGCTACGGCATCGCGGTCCGCAACCACATCCAGCTGGCCGCGCCCGGCGACGGGGCGGTGGTGACGATCGGTCTGTTGCCGACAATCGCGGGAATGTTCGGCGGCTTCCTCTATGGCCAGTTCGCCGGCCTGAGCCCGGTTTTGGGTGCCACCGGTGCGGCCGCCGCCGGCACGCCGGCGGCTCCGCCAAGGGTCTTCGACGGACCGGTGCGCGTCCGCACGTCGGTCGCGGGGATTGCGATTGCCGCCCTGATGCCGACCGTGCTTGCAACGCTTCTGCCCTATACGCTGATGCCGCTCCTGATGAACGGTTTCGCGGACAAGAGCACCGCCCATATCTTCGCGGCCGTGATCCCGGCGCAGACCTTCATGGTCATGATAGTGATTTCGGTTATTCCGTCGTGCATCTTCATGCTCTGCGTGCACCACATCGCGCGCGCGATGAGCCGCCGCAGCGCGTGGCAATACGCGGCGATCGGAGGCGCGGCGGCATTCGGCTGCGCGCTGTTGCTGGTGCTGGTCGTGCCGGTCTTCGCTGCCCTGCTGGTGCCGGCAGCCTTCTGCGGGGCCATCATGGGCGCGCTGTATCGCCGCTTCGCCGGCCTCGAGCCGGTGCCTTTGCCGGAGGTGGTGATCGTTGCCGATCCGGACTCGCTGGTCGGCGCCGATCATCCGTCGCGCCATCAGCACGGCGTCGTTCTCAGCAACTGAGTGCCAGAGACGGAAGGGACGGAAAGATGAAGGGGTTTGCGGCTTTTGGCGTAGCGGTGGCGATCACGGCCGTGGCAGCGGTCTGGTTCTTGACCGGACCGGTGGTGGTGAACGCGGAAGTCAAACCGCTTCAGCCGAGCGCGAAGATACCGGTCTGGAAGCCGGTCCCGACTGACCTGGCGCGCTAGCAGAGCTCAATTTTCAGGCCGCGCGATGCGCCATTGCAGCGTCGTGGCGTTGCCGTTGGCATCGCCCGGCGCCTTGTCGGCCGGCGAGGTGTAGAGCGGGCGATAGCGATACGCCCACATCTTGCTGCCGTCTTCGCGGTCGATCACGGTGAAGTCGCCGATGGCCTTGGCTTCGGCGGTTGCGGCGAGCGGCACCCAGCTCTGGGTGCACTTGCCGTTGCAGTTCGACGTCTTGCCGGTGGTATCGCGCTCGTAAGTGTAGAGCGTCATCCCCTTGAGATCGACGAGCTTGGGACCCTGCTTGGTCAGGATCACCTTCGCGGGCGCGATCGTCGCGTCGGGCTTCGGCGGAGGAGGGGCTTCACCGCCGCCGTGGCCGTTCGCGAGCGCATGGCCGGCGGACAGTACGATGACTGCGGTCGCAACAACGAACCTGAACATCCGAAACTCCAAACCGGCAAAGTTAATTGCGCGTTAAGCGCGGAATTGACGCCGACCGTAACAGCCGAAGGTTAGTTCCAGGTTTCGCAGCACTGCGACAAATACGTGCAGAATGCCGCTCAGGCCTGCGCCTCGCGCAAGGGCGCACGGCTGAGCTCGTTGCCGGCGGCGATGGCCTTGCGCAGCAGCCGCATCAGCTCCTCGCCCTCCTTGGCGCTGAGACCGCGCAGCATGATCGCTTGCGCGGATTCGACGGCCGGTGTGATCTTGCGCAGCGTACGGCGGCCCTCGTCGGTGATCTCGAGCTCGCGGGCGCGGCGGTCGCGCGAACTGGCGCGGCGCTCGGCAAGGCCCTTCTGCACCAGCCGATCGACCACACCGGTGATGGTGGTGCGGTCATAGGCGATCAGGCCGGCGAGCGTGACCTGGTCGAGGCCCGGATTGGCCTTGATGGTCGCAAGCGCCGCATATTGCACCGGGGTGAGGTCGAAGCCGGCCTCTTCCACTTCGGCCAGAAACACGGCCACGGCGATCTGCTGGAACCGGCGCGCCAAGTGGCCTGGCATGTCGTTGGGTTCGCTCACCGAATTCTCCTCGAGATGCGGGGACGGAGGGGATGATTGACAAGTATACTGATAGTCAGCATACTGAGCAATATCCAAACAGAACGTTTCCCGGGAGAGGTGCTCATGCAATTCCATCTCAATGGATTCCAGCCGGGCGATCCTGAGATCGCCGATCCCGCCGAGCGCATTCAGGCTCCGGGCGCCGTTGGCGCAGTGCCCGGCGAGGTCGATGTCCTCATCGTCGGCTGCGGCCCTGCCGGCCTGACGCTCGCGGCCCAGCTCGCGCAATTCGGTGACATCAAGACCTGCATTGTCGAGCAGAAGCCGGGCCGGCTTACGGTCGGCCAGGCTGACGGCATTGCCTGCCGCACCATGGAAATGTTCCACGCCTACGGCTTCAGCGAGCGCGTGTTGAAGGAAGCCTATTGGGTCAACGAGACAACGTTCTGGAAGCCGGACGAGCGGGCGCCGGATAAGATCATCCGCAGCGGCCGGGTTCAGGATGTCGAGGACGGTCTGTCGGAATTCCCGCACGTCATCCTCAACCAAGCGCGCATCCACGACGGTTTCCTCGACGTCATGCGTAAATCACCGGCCAAGCTCGAGCCGTATTACGGAAGACGTCTGCTCGACCTGCAGATCGATCCGGCCGCGGGGCCTGCCGATCACGCCGTGACGGTGCGCATCGACCGCGTCGACGGTGCTGACGAGGGCAAGGTCGAGACCATCAAGGCGCGTTACGTCGTCGGTTGCGACGGTGCGCGAAGCACGGTGCGCAAATCGATCGGCCGCGAACTTCATGGCGATTCCGCTAACCACGCCTGGGGCGTGATGGACGTGCTGGCGGTGACCGATTTTCCTGACATCCGTTTCAAGTCCCTCATCCAGTCGGCGAAGGACGGCAGTCTTCTCATCATCCCACGCGAGGGCGGCTACATGGTCCGCCTCTATGTCGAACTGGCAAAGCTCGATGTCGGCGAGCGCGTCGCCAACCGCAACATCACGGCCGACGACGTGATTGCGAAAGCGCAGCGGATTCTGCAACCGCATACGCTCGAGGTGAAGGAGATCGCCTGGTGGTCGGTCTACGAGATCGGACAGCGCCTGACCGACAAGTTCGACGACGTGCCGGAGACCGAGATCGCTTCGCGTCTGCCGCGCATCTTCATCGCCGGCGATGCCTGCCACACCCACAGCCCGAAGGCCGGGCAGGGCATGAACGTCTCGATGCAGGACGCCTTCAATCTCGGCTGGAAGCTCGCCGCCGTTCTCCGCAAGCGGTGCGCCCCACGCCTGCTGCATTCCTATTCGGCGGAGCGGCAAGCGGTGGCCAAGGAGCTCATCGATTTCGATCGCGAATGGGCGGGCATTCTCGCTTCCGCGGCCAAGGCCGGCGGCGCCGACGCAGCGAAGACGCAGGACTATTTCGTCAGGCATGGCCGCTACACCGCGGGCACCGCGACGCATTACACGCCGTCGATCCTCACCGGCGCAGCTTCGCATCAGCATCTCGCGCAAGGCTTCGTCATCGGCAAGCGTTTCCATTCCGCGCCTGCCATCCGGCTTGGAGATGCCAGGCCGATGCATCTCGGCCACGCGGCGCAAGCTGACGGACGCTTCCGGATCTATGCATTTTCCCCCGCTGAGAATCCCGCAGCGTCGAGTTCGGCCATTCGCGCGCTGTGCAACTTCCTCGCCGAAGCCAGGAAATCCCCGCTCAGGCGCTACACCCCCCCCGGCGCCGACATCGATTCCGTGATCGATCTGCGTGCCGTATTCCAGCAGGACCATCGCGAACTCGCGATCGAGGCGATGCCCGCGCCGCTGCTGCCGCGCAAAGGACGCTACGGTTTGCTCGATTACGAAAAGATGTTCTGTCCGGACCTCAAGGGCGGCCACGACGTTTTCGGGATGCGCGGGATCGATCGGACGACCGGCTGCATGGTCGTGGTGCGGCCCGATCAATACGTCGCGCAGGTGCTGCCGCTTCATGATTTTGCGGGGCTCGCGGCATACTTCGACGGCTTCATGCTGCAGGTGAACTGACGCGTACTCCGCCGATGAACGGCGGATGAATATCGAACTCTGTGCACGGCGTGCATCTCAATCTTTTGGCTGATGCGGCGATCGCGAGCGGAACGCTTTAATCTGCTCGCGCGTTCCGCCTTTCAAAGGAGGATTACGCCATGAGACTGAGAACCGCTTTAGTTGCAGCATTGCTGCTTGCACCGACGGCTGCACTGGCCGCGCCCGGTGTCGTCACCGTCTCCACCGGCCTGCGCGCCGGTCCCGGGGCGGGCTTTCCCCTGGTCGATCGGGTCCCCGAGGGCGCCCGCGTCAACATCCATGGTTGCCTGCGCGGCAATGCCTGGTGTGACGTGAGCTTCTCCGACGACCGCGGCTGGGTGTCGTCGCAATATCTCGAATATCTCTACCGCAATCACTACGTCTATCTGCCTGATTATGTCGACGAGGTCGACGTACCCGTCGTTCCGTTCGTGCTGAGCTCGTACTGGTCGAGCTATTACGAGGGACGTCCCTGGTATCGCCGTCACGCCTACTGGAATAGTTACTGGACCTCGCATGAGCGTTTCGCGACGCGGATGACGATCGATCCGCGCGCCGCGCGTATCGGCCGCGCGGCAACGCGTGACGCTGCGGTCGCGCTGGGACGGGAAGGCATCCACGGCAAGGGCCATGTCAACGGCGCCGCGGCGATCTCCGGGCGTGATGCTGCAACGGCACGGCACGACGCTGCGATCACGAAGCGCGATGCTGCCGTGACAGCCGACCGTGCCGGCGCCGGGCGGAGCGAGCGCATCGCGCATGAGCGCGCTGCGGTGCAGGTGCGCAACCCCCGTGATGCGCAGGCGCGCATGATGCACGAGCCGAACGCTGCCCGGACCGCTGTGCGGGCGCAACCGATGGCCCGTGCACATGAAGCGCCGCGGATGTCCGCTGCGCCCGCTGCCCGGCCTGCGATGCCACACATGGCTCAGCCAAATGTCAGCCATGGGCCGCCGATGAATGCGCATGCACAGATGCCGGCACCGCGTGCGGCCGCGCCCGCCCCCGCGATGCCGCATCCGGGCGGTGGCGGTGGCGCGCCGCACGTCAATGCCGCTCCGCACGGTGGCGGCCCCGGCGGCGGTCACGAGAAGCACTAGCATTTGCCAACGAAAGCCCGGCCCTTGCGCCGGGCTTTCTGCTGGTGTGCTGCGGGTTCCGTGCACGTACAATTTGAGAAAGTTCTTCGCCGGCAGATTTCATCGATCGTAATATGTCTACTCAAAGCTGTAAGCATCCACTCCGGGGCAGCGGGGCTACGGGAGGATGATGATGAGACAGAACCAGGCGGAGTCGCGCCGCCAAAATGTCGCGAAGCGGTCGATGACCAAAGAGGCCAAGCAACTGGCCGGCCTGATTGCAGGCTTGCGCAAATCCCTCGACGGCATCCACAAGGAACGGGCGAGCACGAAGCTCACCGGCGCCGAGATGGGCATGCTCGACGAGCGTCGCAACAATTTGTTGCTCACCATTGCTGCCCTGGACGACCGTCTGTCGGCCGTGCAGGGTTTGATTGATCTCGGCCGGCCACATGTGATCCGCGTACACTGAGCGGATTCCGGGTCCAATCGGTTCCGTCGCGGCGGCGATGGGCCGGAACCCGGCTGACGGCTCTGCCCCTGTCCGGCCTTAGGTCAGGCAGCGAACCAGATCCCGACAAGCAGAATCACATTCAAGATGCGGCGTATGACGTGGCTCCCTTTGCTCCGAAAGGACCGGCGTCGGTGCACAATGCTGCCGCGGACGGCACCAAATTGCCATGCTCCCGGCGAATTGCCGCCAAAGCCCGCTGCCACCACGAGGACGGGTGCAGGGCGACGCAAGGGGATGCGAATTGGCCTACAAAATGATCGCAGAACGCGACAATGAGAAGTACAGTTTCGCTCGCGAGAGCCGGTTGCTCATCGTGGCGAAAGCAAGGGTTTGGGCAAGCGAGGGCTGGCAGGTCGTCATCACGGATCAGGACGGCAAGGCCTATGCGCCGCCGGAGTTCGATCGGTTGCTGGCGGCATGATCGCAGGACGGGCCGGGGGACGACATTGAGACCGCTCATTCGACCGGGGCGCGACGTCATCGCGCCTCTGGTGATTCTCGGGACCATTGCTGTGGTGCTGGCGGCGCCGATCGCCTCCGCGCAAAATCTCGACGCGGGCAAATCGCCCGAAAAGCTCTTCGCCGACGGCTGCGCCACCTGCCATCGCAGCCCGCGGGGGCTTGCAAAAGGGCGCTACAGCCTGACGCTGTCCTGGTTTCTCCAGGACCATTATTCGGCCGGCCCCGACACCGCCAAGGCGCTCGCGGCCTATCTGGTGTCGGTCGATACCCCGCCGCCGGGTGCTGCGGCAAAGCCTGGGCGTAAATCAGCGAAATCCAAGCCGCGTACGCCCAAGCCTGTGCAGAACTGACAGTCGCCTGACTAACCGCGTCGATAGGTCTGCGCGATCAGCCGATCATGCACCGCGCGCAAGTTCGCATTCATACGGGTCTGTCCCGTCATGACGAAGGACAGCCAGGCGCCGTCGGCGGCGAGACGCACGATCTGAAGCTCCGGCGCGGTGTCGGTGGCGCGATGGCGCTTCAGGCGCGCCTTCATCCAGTCGTTCCAAAATCTGCGTCGCGACGGATCTGTGACGACGACCATGCTCAGCGCCGCCCAGAGGGTGGCAAAGCCGCGCTCGCCGGCATCAGTGCGCCGCCGTCCGCGAAAACAGGTTGATGACGACGACGCCCGACACGATCAGGCCGATGCCGAGAAAGGCTGCGGCGTCCAGCATCTGGCGGAACAGCACGAAAGAGACGGTGGCCGTCAGGATGATGCCGACCCCGCCCCAGATCGCATAGGCGATGCTCAAGGGGATCACCCGGATCGCGACCGACAGCGCGTAGAACGAGGCAACGTAGAACAGCACCATCGCCAGCGTCGGCAATGGTCGCGTGAATTGCGCGGATTGCTGCAAAAAGGCTGAGGCCGTCACCTCGAACACGATGGCGAGGGCAAGCGCTGCATGGGAGGCGAGGGCGGACGTCATGAGCTGGTCGAGATGTGGCGCTCGAAAGATACCGCGCGGTAGGTATGTTCAACCGAGGGGTCGTGGTTTTTCGGTGGGCTGGCCATGCTGAGACGGCATATCACCCGGACGTGACGAACCCGCGACGAATCGCTAGCCTCGCATGTGCCGTTCGTGCTGACAGAGCGCGACGGACGCATGATCGTGCTGGTCCATATCAGAGCCACGCTTGCGCCGCGGCGCGATTGCTTTTACGGACCTGCCCATGCTCGTCATCTCCATACAAAGCCAGGTGGTCCACGGCCATGTCGGCAACAGCGCGGCGGTCCACGCCATGCAGGCGGAGGGCGTCAACGTCGCCGCCGTGCCGACGACGTTGCTGTCGAACCATCCGCGCTACAAGACAGTGCGCGGCCGGGTGCTCGACGTCGAGTTGGTGGCCGATCTGCTGAGAGGCGTCGAGGAGCGGGGCCTCGTCGACGAGGCCGCCGTGCTCGTCACCGGTTATCTCGGTTCGTCCGACAACGCGGCCGTCATCGCCGATTTCATCGAGCGTGCGCTGTCGCGCAATTCGAAGCTCGTCTATCTCTGCGACCCCGTCATCGGGGACGATGGCCGCGTCTATGTCGCCGACGGCATCTTGGACGTGCTGCGACACCGCCTGTTGCCGGCTGCACACCTGATCACGCCGAACCAGTTCGAGCTGGAGCTGCTTTCCGGCGTCAAGATCGCGGACACAGAGGGCCTGCGCGCCGCGGCAACGGCACTTGCGGGGCATCGCCGCATCGACGTCGTCGCCACCGGCTGCACGCTTGTCGACACGCCGGCGGGGCAGGTGGAGACGATCCTGTGCGCGGACGGGCAATTGTCACGCTTTGCGACGCCTCGCCTGCCGATTCGTCCCTACGGCACCGGCGATCTCCTCACCGGCCTGATCGCAGCGCACCTTGCCAAGGGCACGGCGATCGAGGCGGCGGTGCGGCTTGCGGTCGAGACCATCTTTGCCGTGCTCGTTCGCACCCAGCAGGCAGGATCGGCCGAGATGCGTCTCGTGCCGTTGCCGGCGTCTGGCACGCAAGACCGAGGCTAAGTCGTCCGCTTCGTGGCGGATTGCGCTGATTTCTGCGGCTTTGCCGGGCTCTTCTGCTCGCGCGCGGCCTGGGCCTTCGGCGGCCTGGCGCTGGCCATGGCGCGCGCCTTCTTCGATTTGACGTTGGCTGCTTCCTTGCGATCCGTCGCACCGCCGCGCTTCGAGATATATTCCGCACCGTCGATCGGGCCGACATGCGGCGGGTCGCGGCCGAGATAGGGCCGGCCGATCCCGAGCGCCTTGCCGTTGGCATCGACCCATTTCCACAGCACTTCCGTCGAGGCCCAGCGTTGTGCGCGATTGTTGCCCTGGGTGCTGACGATGTCGGCGGCCATGCCGTGGCCGTAGCCGCCGCGCAGACTTCCGCCATGATAGGAGCGGTTGGAGGCCGCCTTCAGGCCGCTCGCGATCTCCTGGCGGTAGTCGTCCCGGAACGCGCTGGTGATGCCCGGCGAAAGGCCGGCGGCTTCCGCCGCGAGCAGCATGCGAAACAGCTTCTGCTTGAAGCTCCTATCCATCCCGCCGATGACGTAGTCCATCAGCGGCATGTTGGCGTGTTCGGCCGCCTTCGGATCCTTCCAGGCAAAATCCTCGTCGACGAGTTTCGTGAAGCTGCGCATCACCGTGACCATCTTGCCCTTGCGCCTGATGGTGACGGCACGGCGGTCCTCGACCTTGATCGAGTCTTCCTTCGGCGTGCGCTGATAGAGCGCCCAGAGATAGCGATCGACGCAAGCGTCCATGGAGAAGCATTCGTCGAGCACCGCCACGGTGTCCGCGGGGGGCGACGGCTTGCTCTCGGCCACAGGTCCGCTCGCGATGGCGGCGGATGACAGCGCGTCCTCTGGCACGACATCGCCGGGATCGGCGGAGGCAAGCTTGACGGTGGGCTCCGGCGCGGGCTGGGCCGCGGCTTCGCTCGCGACGGGCGCAGGTTCAACGGCTTCACTTGCGACAGGCGCGGGTTCAGGCGCGATCCGAGAGTCAGGCGGTGTGGCAGCCGATACGATGTCGGAGGGATCGGCCGACGCGAGCTGGACGGTGGGGGCGGGTGTCTCGGGCGGCGGCGCTTCGACCGCAGCCATGCTCGGCGTGGCAGCCGCCGCTGCGGCGATGTCGGCTGTCAGGGCGATGCCATCGTCGATCGTCGCGGCACGCGGGATGTCGGCAAGCTCGAGACGGCTGAGATCTTTCGCGCGGGAGACAGCCGCTGCGTTGGCGCCGCTGTTCTCGATCAAGGCAGGGGCGTGGGCGGACAGGGAGAGCGCCAGCCAGCCGACCATCACGGCCGAGGGGCACGCAACAGCCACGAGAAGAGACCGCCGATCATTCATGATCCCTGCCTCCGAGGTTCGAGAGCGAACCAGATTGCACAGCCAAGCACGCGGCACGTCAATTGTTCGGAGGACCATGTGGCAGTGCAATGGCGTAAATCCTCCCATAATCGGCTTTTCAGGCCGGTGTGTCCCGAATGCAACGCCGGTTCCCCACGGGGAAACAGACAGAATCGGCAGCTTTTGCCGATAAAATTGAATGATCCGGATTTACTCAATCTTGGATTGCAGTGGTGCATTGCTGTCGTGCCGGCAACGTCCGGTAGATTCTGGGAAGGACATGCTTGTGAAATTGAAATGCCTCTTGATTGAATTTGCGGCCGATGAATCCGGCGCCACCGCGATCGAATATGGCCTGATCGCAGCGGGGATCGCGCTTGCGATCATCGAAGTCATCTATGCGCTCGGCACCGATCTTGTCGCGAAACTGCAGTCGCTGGCGACTGCGTTGAAATAGTCGCATCACCGCCTCGCGATCGTGACGGAACCGAAGCGGCCGACATCATGGCCGGGCTTGTCCCGGCCGTTTCTTTTTCGCACGATCGATATGCCGCGGTCGGCAAGAAAGGGCCGCGCATCGTGCGAGCTGTGGACGGCGGTTCAAACCGAGTGTGATCTCCTTAATAGTTGTTTTGCGGATCGCGGCGCTTGATGCGGGCGCCGCATATTGGCGGCCAAGAATCGTTTTCATAACGGAGTCCGTCATGCCCATTGCGCAAAAAGCCGTTGTTGCCGCCACCTCGCCGCGCGAATTCATCGTTCGGCATCTCGCGACGTTCGCAGCCGCCGCGCTGTTCGTGTTCGTGCTGAGCCTGAGCTACGGGCTCGATCTCAGCCCCGGCTTCTTCTGAGCAGACTCTCATCCGCGCTCCTTCCGCGCGCCAGCCTTGCAGCTGCGTGGGTTGAGCGGCAACGTCCGCTGACGTACCGCTTGGTCCATGGATCAGCGGACGAGCGGCGCTGGCGCTCTCACTCAAAACAACGACGCGACGCAGGCGCTGCTCGGCGTCGTCTGCGGGCTGTCGGCTGCGCTGTTCTGGGCGCTCGGCTTTGCCGGGACGCGGCACGGCCTGAAAGTCGGCTTCACGCCGGTCGATCTGCTGGTGCATCGCTATGTCTGGTCGGGCATCGCCTTCCTGCCGCTGGTCCTGCGCGCCGGCATCTCGGATCTGTGCGGCATCGGCTGGGCGAGGGGCCTTGCGCTGATGGTGCTCGGCGGGCCGGTGATGTCGCTGATCTCCTACACCGGGTTTCTGTTCGTGCCGCTCGGCCATGGCAGCGTGATCCAGCCGTCCTGCGCGACGCTCGGCGGGCTGTTGCTGGCCGCTGCGTTCCTGAAGGAGCGGATCTCCGCCTCGCGCCTGACCGGCGCGATCGTCATCGTCGGCGGGCTCGGCGTGATCGGCGCGGAATCGATCGGGCATATCGGCATCGACGGCGTGCAGGGCGATCTGATCTTCGTGCTGACCGGTTTGATGTTCGCAGGCTTCGGCGCGCTGCTGCGGCACTGGCGCGTCTCGGCGGTGTCGGCCGCGCTCGTCATCAACGTGCTGTCGCTGCTGCTGCTGCCGATCTACCTCGCGACCGTGGGTCTTGCCCACATCGCCGCGATCGGCCTCACTGAAAATGCGATCCAGGCGCTGGCGCAGGGCGTGCTCGCGGGGCCGGCCGCGCTATATCTGTTCGCCGTCTCCGTGCAGCGCCTCGGCGTCGCGCGCGCGGCGGTGTTTCCGGCCTGCGTGCCGGCGCTGACGGTCCTCACGGGATGGCTGCTGCTCGGCGAGCCGCCGACGGCGTTGCAGGCGGCCGGCCTCGTGACGGTGCTGTGCGGATTTTATCTGGCACAGAGGCAGAGCTAGCGCGGCGCGACCAGCCCCTCGGTATCGCGCCTCAGATCCAGTCCTTCGCCTTCGGGAAGCATGCCTGCTTGCGCTGGCTCCAGACATAGTCCGAGCCGCCGCAGGGCGGGCGCGGACGCGACGTGGCCGGGCATTCATTCCGGACCCGCGCACCGGTGCCCCAGCCGTCGACCACGCAGACGCCGGCAATGGTGGGATGGCAGCCGGGACCGCAGATGATATCGGCGTTGGCGACGGACCCCGCGCCGAGCAGGAGCGCTGACCCGGCGAGGGCCAGCAGGAATCGTGGAAGGTGCCTCATCACGCGCTCCTCCATCGGCCGAGCCTCGAGCCTCTCACGCCTCCATGACGTGAGGGGGGACGGCCGCTCCAGTGAGCCTAGCACCAGATCCCCCGGCTGAGAAACGGCAGCGACCGGCTGGACCGGAAAACGCGAAAACAACCCCATGCACAGTAGAAGTCCCGACGAATTGCAGATTTCGGCGATCCCGAATTATTGTTGACCCGTCGAGGCTGGGCAAGAATTGGGCGTTGGCGGCTTCAGGCTGGAACGAAGCGGCCAATTGGGAGCGGCGGCCGGATATTGGTCCAAAGTGCCTCTGGAGTGACCTGGATGTGCTGCAGGAGGGCTGCGAGGATACCTCGGCAAATGACAAGCGTCTTTGCGAGCGCAGCCAGGAACCCGTCAAATCCAAGGATGTTGAGCGCACGGGTGAAATTGTAGCAGAGCGCCATCAGGCTCCATTCGCCGCGGACCTTGTCGAAGCCGCGGACCAGAAAATGACGATAGCCGGCACGGCATTTGAGCGTGCCAAACGGATGCTCGACAATCCCCGAACGACGGCGCATCAGCTCGCCCGCGCCCTGCATCCGTGCGCGGTGGCGTTCGAGAACATCTTCATGCTCCCAGCGACCAATGGTGCGGTAGGTGGTGGTTGGTGAGAGACAGCGGACCTTGAGCGGGCAGCTCCTGCAGGTCACTCCGCGGGCCGCGTAGCGGATCTCGACGCGGCCACTGACGTTCTTTTGCCTGCTCTTGAACGGATGCAGCAGCTGGCCCGCGGGACAGCGATAGGCGTCGATTGCGCCGTCATAGTTGAAGTCCTTGAGCGCGAAGCGGCCTTGCTTCTCGAGCCGCGCGTTAGCTTCGGGCAGCGGCACATAGGCGATGATGCCCTCGTCCTCGCAGGCCTTCAGTTCGACACTGCTGTAATAGCCCTCATCGGCCAGCGCCTGCAGTGTCTCGGCTCCAAGGGCCTCTTTGGCCGCCTTGGCCATCGCAGAGAGCTGTCGAACATCACTGCTGTCGTTGACCACCTCACTCGCGACAATGAGCTTGTGCTTGTCGTCAACCGCGGTCTGCACATTGTAGCCTGCAATGCCCTGACCGTTCTTGACCAGAAGCCGGGCATCCGGATCCGTCAGCGACATTTGTGTCTCGCCACTCTCTTCCAGCCGAGCCACATCGGCCTCGGCACGCGAACGCTTCGCCATCAACGCCGCGACCTTCGCACCGATATCGCCGCCATCTCCTCGGCCATCACCGCCCGCGCGATCCGTCCCCGGCTTCTTGGCCTCTGTTGCATCATTGTCTTCAAGAGACTTGCGGTAAGCCTCGATCTCCTGGTCCAGCCTTGCGATCTGCTCGCCAAGCCGCCTGCGCGTGAAGATGGAAGCCTTGCTGGCGTCGCCCTGGAACAGGGAACCATCAATCGCTACGATCGTGCCGCCGACAAGCCCAAGCTCCCGAGCCAGCAGCACGAAGCTCCGGTTCGTGGCCTTCAGCGCCTTCCAGTTCTCCTTGCGGAAGTTGGCAATCGTCCGATAACCCGGCTTCAGCCCCTTCAGCAGCCAGATCAGCTCCAGATTGCGGCCAGCTTCCCGCTCTAGCCGGCGCGACGACCTGACCTGGTTGATGTAGCCGTAAAGATAGAGCTTCAGCAGATCGGCAGGATCGTACGGCGGCTGCCCGACTTCTTCCGCGCCACGATCCGCGTGGCCGAAGCCAAGCTTTGCAAGATCGAGCGCGCAAACGAAGCCATCGATCGCTCGCACCGGATTGTCCGGCCCGACATAGTCCTCAATCCGCGCTGGCAGAAGACTGGGTTGCTCCCGGCTCTCGCCGGTCTTAAATATGCGATTCGCCATAAGACGAATCCTACATCAACTCTCAAAAAATCCCGTTCTTGCCCAGCCTCGTCGGGCAAAACAGGCGCATGATGCCAAGGTGGGCGATTGCGCGGGATCGGCACGGACGTCGTCGGCCGCGCTGCATCCACCCCGCGCCTCACGCCTTCTTCACGAACTCCGACTTCAGGTTCATGGCGCCGATGCCGTCGATCTTGCAGGCGATGTTGTGACCGTCGCTTGCGTCCTGGAGACGGATGTTGCGGACCTTGGTGCCGCCCTTGACGACCGAGGACGAGCCCTTGACCTTGAGGTCCTTCATCACGATGACGCTGTCACCATCGTTGAGCACGTTGCCGTGGGCGTCGCGCACGCCCGTATCCGCCGGCGCCTCCGCGGCGGCGCTCGACGCGGCGCTCCATTCATGGCCGCATTCCGGGCAGATCCAGAGATCGCGGTCCTGATAGGCGTGCTCCGACTGGCAGGCGGGGCATCTGGTGGCGTCGGTCATGTCGAGCCTCGATCTTGAAGCGATGCAGGAGAAGCAGGAGCAGGCGGCGCGTGTTTACCGGAACAACGCGACGAAGACCACGTAGAGCCAGCCCAGGATTCCGTGGATGATCGCCCACAGGATCGAGTGGTTGTTGGTGTAGGAGATCGCGATGGCGAGCGCCGAGCCGAAGCCGACGCCGTATTTCGCGCCCTCGACGCGGACGCCGTAATAGCGGTTGCCGTTCATGGTGATCCCTCCCAAAATTGCGCTGCATCTCTTGCTACGCGCATCGCGCCGGCCGCTTGACGCAGATCAATCGTTCTTCATGCGCGCCGACCTACGCTTACCGAGTCAACGAAGCGAAGGCGAGGTCAAAGCGATGTCGCGCAGCGTTCGAATTTACATCGGCCTCGCCATCCTGATCCCGTTGTCGGTGCTGTTTCTCTTCAGCGTCGTCCACACCGCCGCCGGCGCAACCAGGCCATCGTTGCGCAGGATAACCGAAGGGCATCGCCTCGCGCAGGCCTGGTGCCAGACGTGCCACGCCGTCGAGCCCGGCATGGCCGGTTTCTTCGACCTGGCTCCGAGCTTCCAGGCCATTGCCGACCGCAGGGGCACCACTGCGCTCTCGCTCAAGGTGTTCTGGCGAACCAGCCACCAGGACATGCCGAACCTCGTGATCGCCCCCGGTCAGGCCGACGTGCTCTCGGAGTACATCCTGAGCCTGCAGCGCAATTGACGGCGTCGAACGCCGGGGGGGCTGCCTCAATCGTCCATGAAGCGCGCCGCGCCCGATACCCGGATCGAGCCGCCCTTGGCCGCACCGATCTCGGCCCGGATCAGCGAGCGCGCGCCCATGTCCTCGCCCTGGACGATGTCGATGGCGCCGCCATGCGGCCAGTCGATGTCGCGCAAATAGCCGGCGAACGCGGCGGCGGCCGCGCCCGTGGCCGGATCCTCGACCACGCCGCCGGCGGCAAAGGCATTGCGCACGTGAAACAGCCGCGGTGTCTCCGCCGTCACCAGCGCGATGGTGACGAGGTTTTCGCGCGCCATCAGGGCGCGGCCGCGCTCGAAATCATAGGCCATGCCCGCGAGCGCCTCGCGCGACGTCAGCGCAAGCAGGGCGTGATCGGCGCCGCCGTGGATTTTCGCCGGCGGCAGCTCGGGGTCGAGATCGGCGCTTGTGTAGCCGAACAGATCCAGCAGGGCGTCCCGCAGCGAGGGATCGAGCGGCGCGCTGCGCGTCGGCGGCGATTGCAGCGCGGCTGCGATGGTGTTGCCGTCGTGCCGCCCCGAGACGGAAATGACCGAAGCGTTCAGATGCAGCTCGAAACTGCGGTCGCCGAACCGGTGCGCGAGCGCCGCGCCGAGCGCGATGGTGGCGTGGCCGCAGAACGGCACCTCCATGGCAGGCGCGAAATAGCGCACGCGCCAGGCCTCGCCTGCGGGCGCGGCAAAAGCGGTCTCGGAGAAGCCGACCTCGGCCGCAATCGCCAGCATGTCGGCGGCATCGGGCAGGGCCTCGCCGATCCAGACGCCGGCGGGATTGCCCCCTCGGTTGCCGTCGGAGAAGGCTGCGATGCGGAGGACTGTCATGGGGGGATCCTGCTGGCGGCGGATTACGATGCCCCATGTGTAGCGTGTAGATGTGTGGTGTGTAGCCCGGATTGGGTTGAAAGCGAAAATGCATCCTTCCTGGGCTTGATGTCTCTCGCAGCCTCCGCCCAGTCTATTTCTGGACCATGGCCTGCGCGCCTGAGGAGGCGGGCGCAGGCTCCCAGGGCGCGGGGAGGATCACGCGGATATGCTGGGCCGCGCCGGCATGGTCGGTCGCGGGAGCGGCGGGCCTTGCGGGCTGGTCCTGCGCGCCCTCGGCGGCCGCCACCGCGATGGATGCCAGGATCAAACTCGCCGCGATCACCGCAGCCCGCAAATCAAACGTCATTGTCGCCGTCCTCCGTTGGCATGGAGAACGAACGAGCGGCCCAAAAGTTCAGTGGCAAGCCTTTCGCTGGCAGCAAGCCTTTCGCTACCAGCAAGGCTTGCGCCGATGATATCGCGGACTGTGCGGCATCAGGGATGGAAGCGGGGCGAAAGCCGTCTTTCAAGAAGCGGTCATCCAGCCGGGCCCGCGGGCAAAATCGCTTGCCTTGGCGGATGTCCTCCAGCACTCTTCCCGCGAAGGAGACCAACGCATGAAACTCATGACTGTCGCCTGCGCGCTCGGAACGGCCCTGGTGCTGTCGAGCCTCGCAACATCAGGTGCCGAAGCCCGAACGCGGAAGGCCGTCGTCGTTCGCGCACCGCAGGAGAGGCTCATCGTGACGGCGCCCGTGCTGCGGCCGACGCCGTGGGACTACAATGTCGTCCCGCGTTATCGCTATCGCCCCGAGGACGACCGCGTCGATCCCTACGGCCCGCCGTTCGTGCCGTCCTATGTTCGCTACGAGGGATGGCGCTGGCCGTATTGGTGGTAGCGATCGGCAGTGCGCGCAGGATGAGTTTCGCTTCGCTCTACCCATCCCACGGCATTAACCGCCGTCGAGCCCCGCGCGCCTGGCGGGCTCACCAATCCGGATCGCCGTAGTAAGGGCCGCCCATATAGGGCGGAGGCATCCAGCGTTCTCGCGGTGGCCTGGGTCGCCGGGGCGGTGGGGCGTCCGGCACGTGAGGTCGCGCCCGCGCCGCCGCATCCATGTTCACACTGCGCACGGCGGGCTTCGCGGCTGCGGACGCCGGTGAAGCCGTCAGTTGCGTCTGCAGTGCCTGGACCTGCGCGGCCAGGCGCGCATTGTCCGCCGCATCCTTCTGCTGCGCCGCCTTGAGCTGTTGAATGGTGTCCGCCTGCTCGCGTAGCGTCTGCTCGTTGCTGTTTTTCAACTGCTCGAGCTTTGCAGTGATGTTGGCAAGCTCGGTGGTGACGGTCTTGAGCGACTGCGCGAGGTCGGGCGATGACGGGTCAGGCGCCTGGGCACTGGTTCGTGGACCATCGGCTTTTGGCGCGTCCGCTTTGAGAAATTCGGCCTTTGGAACGTCAGGTCCCGGGGAGTCGGCTTTTGGCGTGACGTCCGTGTCCTTGCCGCGCGGCGGCGCGGGCACCGAATTTGGCTGATCCGCAGCAGCCAGTTGCACGGCGGCCGGTTGCGCCGGAGGTTCGGCCGCGGACGCGCGTGGGGGCTGACTGGCCGGCGGAACCAGGCGCGCCATGATCGACTTGCTGAGCGATGTGGCCTCCTCACGATATTGCGACGCGACGGCGGCACCGAGAACGCCGATCGCGAGCACGAGGATGAGCAGGGCACGCAGCATGGGCCGATTTCCCTTCAGGCCTGGATTGCGAACTGTGCTCACCGGTACCGGCGCGATTTTATCAGGAGTTTCGGCATCCCTCGGAGTTTCCGCCGCCTTTGCAGCGGCGTTTGCTGGCGCGGTTTGCGGGCGTTCGCCATCGCGTTCCATTCCGGAAACCAGCCGGTCCAGCCGCGCAAGGTCTTCCTCCGCGCTCTTGATCCGGTCGTAGGCCCGCGCCAACCCGCCCTCGGCGCGCGCCTCGTCCGGCTTCGCGGTATCAGGCTTCACGGTACCAGGCTTGGCGGTATCAGGCTTGCCGATATCGGGCTTGACCCTATCAGGGTTGGCGTCGTTCGTTTCAGGCACCGATGCGCGCTCCATCCGGTCGGCGTCAATGGGAGGCGGTCCGATCACGCGAAGGATAGGTCTCGCCGCTGTCCAACACAACGCGCGCGCAAAGGAAAAATTATGGCGGGCCGGGAGCGGGTTGGAGCAGGGGCGCCCGCGTCATCCGGAAGATGTCTGCCGAGCTGGCAAACATTGATCTCGGCCGCGCCGCACGTGATCTGTTTCCGGAAGGAGCGCGAGCTGCGGTCGATCGCACAGGCTTCCCGAACTGATTGACGTCCTCCGCCGCAAATCGCAGTTGCCAAACGCGGGCTGCTGGCGAACATTGGCCGATCTCGACGGGGCATTCATTCGGCCCCGGGCGAAGCGATTTCAGGAATTGATGGAGCCGGTCATGCCCCATTCGAGGCTGCGAATTTTCTTACCCGCCGTTGCGGCCATCGTCATTGCCTCGGTCCATCCTGCGTCCGCGCAGATCGTGGCGCTCGGCCATAGCGCGGTGCACGGCAACGTCTCGGAATCCGAGATGTGGCCAGCCTTGCTCGAGGGGATGCTGCGCGCCAAGGGATCCCAGGTTCACGTCGCCAATGCCGGGGTCTGGGGCGAGACCACCGACCAGACGCTGGCCCGCACACCGAGCGCCGTCCCGGCTGGGACGAAGCTCGTCATCCTCTGCGACAACCCGGCCAACGACGTCAGGCACAATATGAGCCCGGCCCAGGCCATGCAGAACATCGCGGCCATCAAGAGCCAGTTGAAGGCGAGGGGCATCCGCGTCGTCGACGTCTGGGGGACCTACATGTCGGTCTGGCGGCAGCCGGGCAGCGTCGGTCCCGACGGGCGTCATCTCAGCGTCGAGGGAAACAAGAGGATGGCCGCGGCTGTGGTGGGCGTGGCGAGGTAGGGCGGGGCTAACCCCACCCTATGCGCGCTTGTAAGACGGTGCGGTTTGGGCGCAGTCTGGCGACGGCCGGGCCACGCTGCATCACCCGTAAGACCAGCGTTCGCCGCGGCCAAAATTTGCGTGTCGCAACGTGTTCAGCTTTTGGGGGAAAGCATGACCGAACGATCGTCACATTCATATCTTGCCTTGACCGACGGCATCGCCACGCGCGCGACCGATCCGATCCTGCTCGCCGGCCGCGTGCTGCTGGCCGTTCTGTTTCTCATGACCGTGTGGGGCGGCGGGCCGAATGCCGACTATCTCAAATCGCTGGGCTATCCCGCGCCGGCCGTCATGAGCACGCTCGCGCATGTGGTCGAATGGGTCGTCGTCGTCTCGCTGCTGTTCGGCGTCGGCACGCGCTACGGCGCGCTTCTCGCCATCGCCTTCGTGGTGATCGCCTTTGCCACCGCGCATCGCTACTGGGATTTTCCGCAGGCCGCGCAGAATTTGCAGTACACGCTGTTGAGCAAGGATCTCGCGATCACCGGCGGCCTCCTGCTGCTGTTCGTGACGGGGCCGGGGCGCTGGAGCGTGGATGAGAGGTTGAGGGGATAGTCCGCAGCAGCGCGCAGGCCTGGCTGGTGACCAATGCATTCAATTCGGGGTGGATGGGTCAATTGAGTGCGCCGTCGCCGTCATTCTGGAGCCAGCCATCAATAGCGGCCGCCGCTGCCCTTTTGCTGATTGATCCAGGCCGACAATGATTTCGGGGCCGATTTCGTGGTCCGGACCGGTGATGCCTTCGTGGTGTCGCGGACGCCTTTCGCCGGACGGGCGCGCGGCGCTTCCGTTGCGCTGAGGCGCGTCGAGGCAGCCATCGATGCCTCTGCGGCTTCCTTCTCGAGGCGCAACTGTTTCAATCGCGCCATCTTGAGGCGTTCAGCCTCGACTTCGGGTCGTTCGGCGAGCAGCGGCTTGTGCTGCGCCAGCTCGGCCGTAACAAGGACACCGAGAATGGTCGTCTCGCCGAGCGCCTTGCAGGCCTCCAGCCGATGCAGCCCCTCGACCAGAACGAGGCGGTCTCCGTCGAGCCTGATGGAAATGGGCTCCTGCTGTCCGATCTCCATAATGCTTTCCGCGACCTCCGCGACGGTCTCGGGCTTGATGGCTTTCTTCTGCTTCGTGGGAACGAAGATCTTCTCGATCGGGAAGCTTTCCGGTTTGGGCATAAGAGTGACTCCGCTGCTACCGGGCCCGTCGGAACGCATGCCGGTGGAGGTGGGAGTTTAGGAGGGAAGGGGGTGATCGGAAAGGCAATTTCGAAGGCAGGGTGTTGATGAGCCTCGAAGCCGGAACCGAGCTGCGATTTGGGGGCAGTGCTGGACTGCACCCCAAGTGAAACGCTGCGCCAACCCCACGCGCTGCATGTCAGTTTGGCGGCAGCCGGGCGGCGTCGGTCCCGACGGGCGTCATTTGAGCGTGGAGGGCAACAAGATGGCTGCGGCGGTGGTATGGATGGTGAGGTAAGTAGGCTGCGGTAACGAATTTAGTTCATTGTTGTGTGCGGGGGCAGAGAATGGAAACGCTTAGTGAAATATTGGCTAAGATTGGCGTGTCGGGACCTATCGGCCGCGGGTTACTTTTTTGTTTTTCAGCAATCGCGTTCGGAGCGTTTCTGCTTTGGGAAGCTGCAAATATAGGTCGTAATCTTTTTCCTTCCCTGTTTTAGCTCCAGCTTAGTTGCGCCTCGTCTGATCGGCAGTTCAAGCTTCTCCGCGTCGCTGCCAATGTCGCCAATTATGAATGTGTTGTACACGTTTCCATTGAATACCTGCGTTTGGCCGCTGGCGTTCTCGATTGATAGGGCATTTCCATTCGATACGTTCTGCACTCTTTGAGGAGGTTGGCCTCGGAGGAATTTCATTAGGTCGAACCAGGCTTTTATCAGCGAGTGAATATCTTTAATGCCGAGTGCGAGAGCAGGCAATGCGGGGAATGTTGATTGGGCGGTTGCTGCAATTTCGTGAAGCCACTGCAGATCAACAGAGCCAGGTTGAACCCGCTCAATTCGCAATGATACACCCGCCGAGTTCCCATAGCAGGTTCGGCTGGCTTTGCCTGCAATGCGAGTAAAGGCCGATAAGACTTGGAGTAGCTCTCTGGCTTCTAATGATCCTGGATTGGCGCGCCCTGGATAGAACAGTGAAAGCGTCGAATCCTTTGGCATTACAATTTCCTCCGGTTCGTGCCTTTCATCAAATTCGATAAAACATAAAAAGAAAAGGGGGCAACTGTAAGTTGCCCCCTTAGTCTTTTGTCGTGGTCTCGTGCGAACCTAGCTTAGCTCTGGTGGTGGGCTACCGCCTCACGAACACCCCGTCGTGCTGCCGCAAGTATCGCACTTCATACAGGTCCCATTCCGCACCAGCGTGAAGTTGCCGCACTCGCTGCACATCTCGCCCTCATAGCCCTTGGCCTTGGCTTCCGCGCGGCGCTCGGCCTTGGTGGGGGCCGCCACCGTTGCGGCGCTGCCGGCCTTGCTCCACTGCAGGGCTTCGAGTTTCTCCGTCGGAGACAGGTCGTGCTGGGCTTCCTGCTTCAGCGCGACGGCGCCTTCGATGGCGTCGCCGACGCGGGTCGAAGCACCGTGCGCGAGGGCCGTGACCTTGCTGCCGCCTGACGGCGCGCTGTCGTTGCCTTGCGCGATGGCGGCGCTGCCGCCGCGCATCACCACAAGGTTGTCGGTGCGGGAGCGGGTGAGGCCGCGCGACACCAGCTTGGTGGCGTGATGGGTCTCGTCCGGCTCCTTGCCTTCCTCGACGCCCTTGCCGAGCGCGTCGAAGCCCGTCTCGTTGGGATCGACATGGGCGAGATCGAAGCGCGACATGTAGCTCACCGCGAGCTCGCGGAAGACGTAGTCGAGGATCGAGGTCGCGTACTTGATGCTGTCGTTGCCCTGCACGGGGCCCGCCGGCTCGAAGCGGGTGAAGGTGAAGGCGTCGACATATTCATCGAGCGGCACGCCGTATTGCAGACCGAGGGAGACCGCGATCGCAAAATTGTTGATGAAGGAGCGCAGCGCGGCGCCTTCCTTGTGCATGTCGATGAAGATCTCGCCGAGACGGCCGTCGTCATATTCGCCGGTACGGAGATAGACCTTGTGGCCGCCGACGACCGCCTTCTGGGTGTAGCCCTTGCGTCGGTCCGGCATCTTCTCGCGCTCGCGCATCACGATGATGCGCTCGACCAGCTTCTCGACGATCTTCTCCGAGACCTGGGTGGCGCGCGCCGCCATCGGCTTCTCGTAGAGCGTCTCGACCGCATCATCCTCGTCCTCATCATCGCTGATGAGCTGCGAGTTGAGCGGCTGGGAGAGCTTGGAGCCGTCGCGATAGAGCGCGTTGGCCTTCAGCGCGAGCTTCCAAGACAGCATGTAGGCGGACTTGCAGTCCTCCACCGTGGCGTCGTTCGGCATGTTGATGGTCTTGGAGATCGCACCCGAGATGAAGGGCTGGGCGGCAGCCATCATGCGGATGTGGCTCTCGACCGACAGATAGCGCTTGCCGATCTTGCCGCAGGGGTTGGCGCAATCGAACACCGCGTAATGTTCAGCCTTGAGGTGGGGAGCTCCCTCGACCGTCATCGCGCCGCAGATGTGGACGTTGGCCGCCTCGATCTCGCGTTTTGTAAATCCGACGGCCTGGAGGAGATCGAAGCCCGGAGTCGCAATGGCTTCCGCACCGATTCCCAGCTGGTCGCGGATGAAATCCTCGCCAAAGGTCCACTTGTTGAAGGCGAACTTGATGTCGAAGGCGGTCGGCAGGGCCTTTTCGACCTTGGCGATGGCTTCATCCGTGAAGCCCTTGGCCTTCAGCGTCGAGGCGTTGATGCCGGGCGCGTTGGAGAGCGAGCCGTGGCCGACGGCGTAGGCCTCGATCTCCGCGATCTCGCTCTCGCGATAGCCGAGCGCGCGCAGCGCCGAGGGCACCGCACGGTTGATGATCTTGAAGTAGCCGCCGCCGGCGAGCTTCTTGAACTTCACCAGCGCGAAGTCGGGCTCGATGCCGGTGGTGTCGCAATCCATCACGAGGCCGATCGTGCCCGTGGGCGCGATCACCGTGGTCTGGGCGTTGCGATAGCCGTTGATCTCGCCGAGTTCGAGCGCCGCATCCCAGGCCGCCTTGGCATGGGCGACGATGTCTGCCTGCGGGCACGAGGCGTGGTCGAGCGGCACCGGGTTGACGGAGAGCGCCTCGTAGCCGGAAGCCTCGCCATGCGCGGCGCGGCGATGGTTGCGGATGACGCGCAGCATGTGCGCGGCGTTCTTCTTGTAGCCGGGGAAGGTGCCGAGCTCGGCCGCCATCTCCGCCGAGGTCTTGTAGGTGATGCCGGTCATCACAGCGGTCAGCGCGCCGCAGAGCGCACGGCCTTCCCTGGAGTCGTAGGACAGGCCCATCGTCATCAAGAGGCCGCCGATGTTGGCGTAGCCGAGGCCGAGCGTGCGGAACTCGTAGGAGAGCTCGGCGATCGCGCGCGAGGGGAACTGCGCCATCATCACGGAGATTTCGAGCACGATGGTCCAGAGCTGGCAGAGGTGCTCATAGCCCTTGACGTCGAACTGCTTGGTCTCGGTGTTGTAGAAGGTCAGCAGGTTCGCGGACGCGAGGTTACAGGCGGTGTCGTCCAGGAACATGTATTCCGAGCACGGATTGGACGCGCGGATGTCGCCGGACGCCTTGCAGGTGTGCCAGTCGTTCATGGTGGTGTTGAAGTGCAGGCCCGGATCGGCCGACGCCCAGGCGGCGTAGCCGATCTTCTCCCAGAGGTCGCGCGCACGCAGCGTCTTCGTCACCTTCCTGGAGGTGCGGGCGTTCAGGTTCCAGTCGCCGTCGGTCTCGACGGCGCGGAGGAAGTCGTCCTTCAGCGAGACCGAGTTGTTGGAGTTCTGGCCCGAGACCGTGAGATAGGCTTCGCTGTCCCAGTCGGTGTCGTAGGTGTCGAACTGGATGTCCTTGTAGCCCTGCTTGGCGAACTGGATGACGCGCTTGATGTAGTTGTCGGGCACGAGGCTGCGGCGGGCGAGCTTGATCTCGCGGCGGAGGGCAGGGTTCTTCTCGGGATCGAAGCAATCATCGCCCGAGCCTTCGCAGTTCACGCAGGCCTTTAACACAGCCTTGAGATGCTTCTGGTTGATCTTGGAGCCGGTGACGAGGGCTGCGACCTTCTGCTCCTCCTTCACCTTCCAGTCGATATAGGTCTCGATATCGGGGTGATCGACGTCGACGACGACCATCTTGGCCGCGCGGCGCGTCGTGCCGCCCGACTTGATCGCGCCGGCCGCGCGGTCGCCGATCTTGAGGAAGCTCATCAGGCCGCTCGAGCGGCCGCCGCCCGACAGCTTCTCGCCTTCGCCGCGCAGGCGCGAGAAGTTGGAGCCGGTGCCGGAGCCGTATTTGAACAGGCGGGCTTCGCGGACCCAGAGGTCCATGATGCCGCCCTCGTTGACGAGGTCGTCACCGACGCCTTGGATGAAGCAGGCGTGCGGCTGCGGGTGCTCGTAGGCCGACTTGGACTTGGTCAGCTTGCCGGTGAAGGGGTCGACGTAATAATGGCCCTGGCCGGGGCCGTCGATGCCATAGGCCCAATGCAGGCCGGTGTTGAACCATTGCGGCGAGTTCGGCGCGACCATCTGCATGGCGAGCATGTAGCGGAGCTCGTCATAGAAGGCCTGCGCGTCTTCGTCGGTCGAGAAGTAGCCGCCCTTCCAGCCCCAATAGGTCCAGCAGCCGGCGAGGCGGTCGAACACCTGCTTGGAGGAGAGCTCGCTGACATAGCGCTCCTTCTCGGGGAGAGCGGCGAGCGCCTCGGTGTCGGGCACGGAGCGCCACAGGAAGGAGGGGACGGACTCTTCCTCGACCTTCTTCAGGCGTGCGGCGACGCCGGCCTTGCGGAAGTATTTCTGGGCGAGCACGTCGGAGGCGACCTGCGACCATTCGGTCGGGACTTCGACGCCGTCCATCTTGAACACGACCGAGCCGTCGGGATTCCGGATCTCCGACGTGGTCAGGCGGAATTCGATTCCCGCGTAAGGTGACTGTCCCGAAGTGGTGTGGCGCCGCTCAATCCGCATGGTCTTGCCCCGTCCTTATCTTTGACCCGACACGCCCCTCGTTGAAGGCGTCCGGGTCGCTATTTCGTTTCGCGTTTCCACCCAGGCCGATCGGCCCTCGGGCACCGCAGTTCAGCCGGTGGATCCGGCCCAGTTTCTCCCGACGTGATTCACCGATGCGCGCATCGATCATCCGCCGGCATGTCCAGGAACATCCGCCCCCAAGGGGATGAGCCCGACATGCGTTCAAACGCCCCACACCGTGACAACGTCTACCGATGCCATCAGAGCCTGTTGCCGGCCCGTTCTGGCGCCCCGGGGAGTCCACATTTCACGGGCAGACAAGCCCTCATTCCGCGGCCTTTGGCTGGCTTGGCGGAGTGTCGATTTGCGAGACCCTTTGGGGGAGTGCCGGCGGGACGCAAACTCACTCGCGCCGAACGGATCGAAAGCTAGGACTCTCCAAAGCGCCCGTCAAGAACTAGTGCGAGTTCCTGAATCAAATACTAAATATGGTGGATTGTGGGGGATAACAGGGGGCGAAGCCCGCGCCTGTCTTGAGCCAAGTATCAGTGAGTCCTGAGGGATTCCCAACCGAAAAAATTTGCATCCCGTGATGATCCGGACGCTTCATCCCGCTGTTCACAGGGCAGGTATATTTTTGGGCGATGGGATTGCGTCAGGCAGACTCACGTAGTGGTACGGAAGGTGAGGGCAGGCATGCCCGCCGAGGTGGTGGTCGGGGAGCCGAATCCGCGCCAAGCTGAGGGCGATTTTGCCGGACTGCCCACATGCTTGATTCGATTAGCCGGGATACGCAGCCGCGTATCGCCCCGGCCGGCCTGATGTTCCTCGCCATCACCTCGATCGGCTGGGGCTTCAATTGGCCGGTGACCAAATTCCTGATCGGCGAACTGCCGCCGCTGACGCTGCGCGGCGTCACCGGCGTGCTGGGGGCTATCCTTCTTGCGCTGCTCGCACTGGTTCGCCGCCAGAGCCTGCGCGTGGAGCCGGGCGTCTGGCCGCGGCTGCTCACCGCCGCTGTCCTCAACGTCACCGGCTGGATGGTGCTGATGGGGCTGGCGCTGCTCTGGCTGCCGGCGAGCGAAGCGGCGCTGATCGCCTACACCATGCCGGTCTGGGCCTCGCTGATCGCCTGGCCGGTGCTCGGCGAGCGGCCGACGGTGCTGCGCACCCTGGGCCTGGTGATGGCGTTTGCCGGCCTTGCCTCGATCATGGGGGGCAACGGCATCGCCGCCAGCGCGCAGAAGGCGCCCGGGATCATCATGGCGCTGGGCGGCGCGCTCGGCTTTGCAATCGGCACGGTGTTCTCGAAGAAATATCCGATCTATCTGCCGCCGATCACGGCCGCGGCCTGGCAGATCGGCATCGGCTGCCTGCCGATCTCGATCATCGGCCTCCTGGTCGAGACCACGCATCTGGACAGGGTGACGCCAACAGGCTGGTGGCTGCTGGTCTATTCCACGGTGGTGCAGTTCTGCATCGCCTATGTCAGCTGGTTTGCGGCGCTGGCGCGCTTGCCGGCCTCGGTGGCGGCGATCGGCACGATGGCCGTGCCCGTCATCGGCGTCGTGGCCTCGGCGATCGCGCTGCACGAGCCGCTGGGACCTGGGCAGATCGCCTCGCTGATCTTCACGCTGGCGGCGGTGGTGCTGGCGACGCGCTAGGCCCGCCGTTCAGCGCCTTCCGGATCATCTCGGCGAGCTGGTTGCGGCGATAGGGCTTTGTCAGCAGCATCACGCCGTCGTCGAGCTTGCCGTGATGGACGATGGCGTTGTCGGTATAGCCGGAGGTGTAGAGCACCCTCACGCCCGGCCGGCGCTTTGCCACTTCCTCGGCAAGCACGCGGCCGCTCATGCCGCCGGGGATGACGATGTCGGTGAAGAGCAGGTCGAAGGCCTGGCCGGCCTCGATCATCTGTAGCGCGGCGCGGCTGTCGCCCGCGGAGACCGTCTTGTAGCCGAGGCTCTGGAGCTGGGCAGTGACGAAGTTGCGCACCAGATTGTCGTCCTCGACCACGAAGATGGTCTCGGCGCCGCCTTCGGCCTGCGGCGCGATCGAGCTTGTCGCTTCCGTCACGCCCTGGCCCGGCGGCAGATAGAGCTTGATCGTGGTGCCGTGGCCTTCCTCGCTGTAGATCTTGATGTGGCCGCCGGACTGCTTGACGAAGCCGTACACCATGGAGAGGCCGAGGCCGGAGCCCTTGCCGACCTCCTTGGTGGTGAAGAACGGCTCGAACGCCATCTCCTGCACGCTCTGCGGCATGCCGGTGCCGGTGTCGCTGACGGCGAGCATCACGTAGGCGCCGGGCCGCACGTCGGGATTGACCTGCGCATAGGCCTCGTCCAGCACGACGTGGCGGGTCTCGAGCAGCAGCTTGCCGCCGTCCGGCATGGCGTCGCGGGCGTTGATCGCCATGTTGAGCACGGCATTGGTGAGCCGCGAGGGATCGATATGAGAGGTCATCGGCCCCTGCTGCAGGGCCGTCTCGATCTGGATCTGCTCGCCGAGGGTGGGGCGCAACAGTTTTGCGATGTCGGCGATGGCGGAATTGATCTCGACGTCGCGCGGCTGCAGCGGCTGTTTTCGCGCGAAGGCCAGCAGGTGCTGGATCAGTTCCGCGCAGCGCTCGGCGGCATCGTCGATCAGGCGCGCGGTGCGCTGCAGCTCGGGCTGGTCCTTCAGGCGCGCCACCAGCGTCTCGGTGTTGCCCGAGATCACGGTCAGCATGTTGTTGAAGTCGTGCGCGACGCCGCCGGTCAGCTTGCCGATGGCATCCAGCTTCTGCGACTGGTGCAGCTGCCGCTCGGTTTCGCGCGACGACGTCGCGTCGTGATAGACCAGCACGGCGCCGGAGATGTTGCCTTGCCCGTCGCGCATCGGCCGGCCGCTGATCATCAGATGGCGCACGTTGTTGCCGCTGTGCGGGCGGACGATCATCTCGAGATCTTCGAACTCGTCGCCGCGCAGCACGCGCACCGACGGCAGCTCGTCGGACCCGAGCGGCGTGACGCCGTCGCCGTGAAAGACGTCGGACAGTGCGCGCAGATTGCCGAGGCTCATGCCGGTCCGATGCAGCAGCATGCGCTCGGCCGCAGGATTGGACAGCAGCACGGTGCCCTCGGCGTCGATCACCAGCACCGCCTCCGCCATGCTGCGGAACGTGCTCTGCAGCACGTTGACCGACAGGCGCAGCTCGTCATGGGCGGTGACGAGATGCTCGGTGCGTTCGGCAACGGCGGCCTCGAGGACTTCCTTGGCGGCCTGGGTCTCGTACAGCGTGCTCTTGGTGCGCTGGCTCTCGCGCGTCACGATCACGACCAGCAGCAGGATGAGCAGGGCGCCGGCGACGTCGATGCCGAGCAGCACGATGCCGGTGCGGCGCGAATCCTGCGATCGCGCGGTGAGCAGCCGCTCTTCCCCGGCGCTCAGCCGGTCGAGGTTGCCCATCACCGTGTCCATCAGGCCGCGGCCTTCGGCCTTGCCGTTGAGCGCGGCGATGCCGTCGGCGTCATTGGCCGCGCGCAGGCGCATCGCCTCCGCGGCAATCTCGACCCGGCGGAGCGCCAGCGGCTCGGTGCCCTCGATCAGCGCGGTCTGATCGGGATTGTCGCGCATATTGCGCTTGAGGTCGGCAAGGGCGGGCGCGATCTGGGCTTGCACCGCTCGGAATTCGTCGTTGAAGCTCGAACTCCGGTAGATCTCGTAGCCGCGCGCGGCGCTTTCGGCGCGGCGGATCAGGACGCGCAGATCGGAGATCTTCTTCAGCACGCCGACGGTGTGGTTGACCCAAGCGGCGTCCGACCGCGACTTGACGTCGAGACCGATCGAGGCGGCGGTGATGAGCAGGAGAACGGCAAGTCCAGCACCGAGAATGACGCGCTGCGAGGGGATCAAGGGGCCTCTTTCTGGTCCTTCGGCGGCGCGCGCTCGCCGAGGCATTCCCGGATTGTCGTCAGCAGCGTCTCGGGCGTGAACGGCTTGCGCAGGCAGCGCGTCGCACCGAGCTCCAGCGCCATGCGCAGGAAGTCCGGGGAGGGCGAGGCGGATGAGGCGAAGGCATAGCCCGACATGGCGATCAAGGGGATCGTCGGTGCACGCTCGTGAAAGATGCGGATGGATTCGAAGCCGCGCATATGCGGCATGAAGATGTCGACCAGCATCACATCGAACGTCTGCGCTTCCAGCGCAGCAAGCCCGCTTTCGCCGCCGTCAGTCAACGTGACGTCGAAGCCCTGACGCAGCAGGAGGACCTCGATGGTCGCGCCGACCATCGGATCGTCATCTACCACGAGAATACGCGGCATGACCTTCCCTAGTAGATCGAAGTCCCCACAGCGACTGGTGATATAAGCGAATCGTGCGCCGGGTCAATTTTGGATTGGGCCTGGAAGGATATGCACGGCGCAATGCATAGCGGCCTTGCAGGTTCGGCGAGCTGGGTGAATTCCGTCGGACTTCAATGAAAAGTTGAATCCAATCCGCGCGCTCCACGAAAGCTGCTCGTGGCAGGATTCGCGGGAGATGGCCGAGCAAGATTGCCCGTAAACGAAAGGGCGGCCCCGATTGCCGGCGCCGCCCTCGAACGTTGCACGTCAGGTCGTGCTACGGGCAGGGATGGCGCAGGCCATCATAGCCGAGATAGGTACCGGACGCCGGATCGTAGGAGCGATAGCGCTGGGCGCAATAGGCCACTGAATCGCCGCCGGTGTCGGGCACCACGGCGACGGTCGCACCGTCGTCATAATAGCCGTCGTCGTAGTAGCCATCGCCGTAATACGGACCGCCGTAATAGGCGTATGAGCCAAGGCCGCCGATCGCGGCACCCGCCGCGAAGCCCGGCCAGAAGCCGCCACCGCGATGGTGGTGCCAGCTGCCGCCGTGCCAGTTGCCGCCGCCGCCATTCCAATGGCCTCCGGCTGCTGCGAAGTTGCGGCTACCGCCGCTGAAAGTGGCGCCGCCGCTCGGGCGCACCGCCGCGCTGGCTGCAAAATTGCCGCCGCCCCCACTGAACCGCGCGCCGCCTCCAAAGCTGCCGCCGCCCATGCGGGCACCGCCGCCGCCACCGAAGTGAGCGCCGCCGCCACCACCGCCGAAATGGGCACCGCCGCCGCCATGGCCACCATGGCCCTGCGCGAAGCTCGGGGTTGCCATCGGAAGAACCAGTGCCAGCGCTGCGGCCGCACCCAAAACTCTTAGACTGTTCATGTTCAAACTCCTTTCCCGGAAGCAAATCCCTTGAAAGGGCTACGGTTCCAGGGATCACACCGGTTTGCGCATGAGAACCAGATTTTCACGCGGCCGCTGTACCCGGCATGAACGGATCGCGTCCGATTTGCGGCAGCCTCCTATTGCCGTCGCTTTGGCTGCCCGCGTCAGCGCGTTGGGCGGCCCGCTGAACTGGACATTTGGCCGCCCGGATGGCATCAGGACCCCACGAAGCAGGGCCCTTGCCGCATGAAACAATTCTTCTTGAAGCTCTTCACCTGGTGGAATGGCCAGACCTTTGGCACGCAACTCTGGACCTCCAGGTTCGGCGAATTGGTCGGCCAGGACGAGCAGGGCAATCGCTACTACCGCACCGCAGGCGGCAAGATCGACCCCACGCTCGGCTTCGAGCGGCGCTGGGTGATCTACAACGGCTATGCCGAAGCGAGCCGCATTCCGCCGGCCTGGCACGGCTGGATCCATCACGTCGTCGATACCCCGCCGACCGAGATCAACTACCAGCCGCGCGAGTGGGAAAAGCCGCACCAGCCGAATCTCACCGGCACGGCGAAGGCCTACCGGCCCTCCGGCTCGACGCTCGCCAGCGGCAAACGGCCGAAGGCGACCGGCGACTACCAGCCCTGGACGCCTGGCTAGAGCATGATGTTTTTATACGGAAACGTAACCTGAGTTTTTGAAGTAGTTGGTGCACTCCTGCTCTGAGAAGAGATCGAGGAGTTCACCGACCTTTCGCCAGGTTGCCTCGACGTCACGAGTTTCGGCAGCTCGCATGAGGTGTTTGAGTTTGGCGAAGACCTGCTCGATCGGGTTGAGGTCAGGGCTGTATGGCGGCAAGAAGATGCGGTGAGCGCCTCTGGCGCGGATGGCTTGGCGGGCCGCTTTGCCCTTGTGGCTGCCAAGATTGTCGAGGATGACGATCTCGCCCGGTGCGAGGGTGGGTGCCAACACCTTCTCGACGTACAGCGTGAAGAGCTCGCCATTGATGGGACCATCGATCACCCAAGGCGCGCTGATCCGATTGTGACGCAGCGCCGCGATGAAGGTCATTGTCTTCCAATGGCCGAAAGGTGCAGATGCTTGGAGGCGCTGCCCGCACGGCCCCCAGCCGCGCAATGGTGCCATATTGGTTTTGATCCACGTCTCGTCGATAAACACCAACCGCGCGACGTCGATCCTGCCTTGATGTGCTTTCCAGCGGGTCCGCTTACGGGCGACGTCGGGGCGATCCTGCTCGGCTGGTAGAAGCGTTTTTTTTGAAGCTGAGCCCTTCGGTGTGAACAAAAGTCCACACCGCCCGCACGTCTGTCTTGATCCCGCGTGCAGCCAGTTCCTGCGTCAGCTTGCGCAGGGTGAATGGCCCCGAGCGAATGCGTTTGCGCAGCCAGTCGGCGTTGGCATCCGACAGAACCCGTTTCTTGTGGCCGCCGATTTGGCCAGGTGACAGGCCTCCGGTATCCCGCCTCAGATTCTTCCACTTCGTCACGCAGGAGGGGCTGATCTGTAGCGCCTCTGCAATCGAACGAACCGTTTCCCCCGCGTCAGCTCGCGCCAAAGCCCGTTCCCGAATGTCTTCAGAATAGGGTCGCGTCATCCATGCTGGCCTCCGCCCTCCAGCATGGAGGTTGAATCAGAAATCGCTCCCTGTGGGAATCCCGATTCCAGTCAAAAACAACATGCTCTAGGGCCACCGCTCTTCCATCATCGGATTGGATGCAGACGCATCCTGACGATCTTGCTGTGGACAACGGGATCAGCGGGGACGCCTTCCGCGTGCCCATTGCGTCCGCACGAGCGATGCGGCTCAATGAACCCATCTTACGGAGATGCGAGACCATCGCGTTCGGTTCGGGCAACAGTTCGCGACTGTCCCGAGATGCAGCGGCCGCCGAGGAAGGACTCGATCGGGAGATAGGCCCCCGGTCTGGAGTTCCGAAATCGCCCGATGAGAATGTGCGCCGCCGTGAGACAGGAAGGGCCGCTTGGGAAACCGAGCGGCCTTTTTCTGTTGGGGGGACACGAGAGCTGAAACTACTTCATCCGTGCCGACGCTCGCGCGACGGCTTCGAGGCGGCGGGCCTGCCTTGGCGCGCCACGCTCCTTCAGCAAGGCGAGCACCTCCGCAGGCGCAGTCTCTGGCGAGCCTGAATTGAATGGCGGCGCCGGATTGTATTCGAGCTGAAGCTGGATCGCTTCCGCCGTCGTGCGGTCGCGCAGGATCGAGACCAGCGTCAGCGCGAAATCGATCCCCGCGGTGACGCCGCCGCCGGTGACGCGGTTGCGGTCGACGCAGACGCGCGTCTTGGTCGGCGTCGCGCCGAACTGGTTGAGCATCTCCATCGCACTCCAATGGGTGGCGGCGCGATAGCCCTTCAGCAACCCCGCGGCGCCGAGCGCCAGCGATCCCGTGCAAACCGATGTCACGTATTTTGCGCCCTCGGCCTGCCGGCGCAGGAAGTCGAGCACCTCCTCGTCGTCGAGCAGGTCGTCGGTGCCGCCGCCGCCGGGCACGCAGATCACGTCGAGCTGCGGGCAGTCGGCAAACGTCGTGGTCGGCGTCAGCGTGAGCACGGAATCGCTCGGAACCGGCTCAATGCGCTTCCAGACCAGATGCAGCTTCGCACCGGGGACGTTGGCAAACACCTGGAGGGGACCGGTGAAGTCGAGCTGGGTGACGCGCGGAAACACCAAAAGTCCGATCTGCAGCGGTGCCGACATGAAAGCCTCCGATGAAATGCTTGACGGGCGCAAGATGGCATGGTGCCATCCTGTCCAAAATGGCGTAATTCCCTCACTTTCGGACATGACCATGATCGGCATCCTGATCTTCCCGGATTTCCAGTTGCTCGATGCGGCGGGCCCGATCTCGGTATTCGAGATCGCGGCGCGTGCCGGCGGCAAGCCGCTTGCGCTGCGGGTGCTGGCGCTGAACGCCGGCGCGGTGCGCTCGTCCTCCGGCGTCGAGATGATGGCTCGCGATTTCAGATCGGCGAACACGGTGACGACGCTGGTCGTGGCGGGCGGTTCGGGCGTCGAGGCCGCGGCGCGGTGTCCGGCCACGCTCGCCTTCGTGCAGCGGCTGGCCCGGCGCGGCGTGCGGATCGCCAGCGTCTGCTCGGGCGCCTACGTGCTCGCGGAGGCCGGCCTGCTCGACGGCCGCCGCGCCACCACGCATTGGGGCCGTACGCGCGATTTCGTCGCGCGCTATCCCAAGGTCAAGTTCGAGCCGGACCAGATCTTCACCCGCGACGGCCATGTCTGGACCTCGGCGGGCATCAGCGCCGGCATCGATCTCGCGCTCGCGATGGTCACCGAGGACCATGGCGAGGAGATCGCGCAGGCGACCGCCCGCCAGCTCGTGCTCTATCATCGCCGCAGCGGCGGCCAGTCGCAGTTCTCGTCGCTGCTGGAATTGAAGACACCGAACGGCCGCTTCGGCGCGCTGCTGTCCTGGGCGCGCGAAAATCTCGATGCGCCGCTGACGGTGGAAAACCTCGCCGATCGCGCCGGCATGAGCGCGCGGCATTTCGCCCGCGCCTTTGCCGCGGAGACCGGCACCACGCCGTCGAAAGCGATCGAGCGCCTGCGGATCGAGGTCGCGCGCGAGCGCGTGCAGTCCTCGCGCGAGGCCATCGAGCTCGTCGCGGAGGCGACCGGCTTCGGCGATCCTGAAAGAATGCGCCGCGCCTTCATCCGCGCCTTCGGCCAGCCGCCGCAGGCGCTGCGGAGGGCGGCAAGGGCAGGGTAGGGATTCTTACGTGCCACTCGAACGAGGAGGCGACGATGAGCGGGATGGAATACAGCGACGAGAACGCGAAGCGGCTTCAAAGAATTTATCTGACGAGTGACGTAAAGGCCCAGCGGGCGGAGACGATCCGGCAGCTTGGCCTATCGGCGGTCGAACGTGTTCTCGATATCGGATGCGGCCCGGGTTATCTCTGTGAAAGCATGGCGCAGCTCGTCGGGCCGGACGGCGCTGTCGTCGGTATCGATGTGTCGACCGACCTGATCGCCGTCTGCAACCGGCAGAAGGCCTCGGAATGGATTTCCTATGCCATCGGGGACGCGACGGAATTGGGCCAGCCTGACGCATCGTTCGACGCGGTCGTGTGCACGCAGGTCGCCGAGTACGTCCCTGATGTCGACCGCGTTCTCAGGGAGGCGTTCCGCGTTCTGAAGCCGGGCGGCCGAACGGTTTTTGTCGCAACGGATTGGGACGCAGTGGTGTGGCATTCTGACGACCGGGCGCGCATGGCCTCGGTGATGACATCGTGGGAAGCGCATTGTGCGCATCCGCGTCTTCCCAGATCGATGGCCTCCAGGCTGATCAATTCAGGTTTTCATCTGGATGGGGCATCCATCTTTCCGATCCTGAATTTGCAGTACGACGACGACAGCTACAGCAAGGGACTGGCCCGGGGAATCCGGGATTTCGTCGGCCGTACGAACGACGTTTCGGTCGATGACCTGAACGCGTGGCATAGCGAGTTCGAGCGCCTGGCCGGGGCGGGACAATATTTCTTCAGCACCAATCGGTATATCTTCAGGGCGTCGAAACCTGCGGGCGTGCCGATGTGAGATCGCCCTAGCTCGTGCGTCCTGCGGTCGGCGCGTCGTCACTGTGCGCCGTCAATCGCCGTGCAATTTTGTCTAGCGACAGGTGGAGCCGGCGTTCGGGCGGGATGCAGGGAGCAGCGCGCTCCCCACATCATCTGCATCGGCGGATGCCGCAGGGGCTTCGGCTCACTGAATTGTCGCGTTGAGCGTAATCACCGATGTTCCAGAACCGGATGGACCTTTTCCAGTGAAGCTCACGGCAAAGGCGTCGTTGCCCTTGTAACCCGCCTTGGCAGTGTACGTGTAGGTCGACGCATTCACCTTCTTGAGAGTCCCGTGCGCGGGCTTTTGAGAAACGGTCGAGCCTGCAATCACTCCGTCCAGCTTCACGGGAAATAGACACGTACCGCCGGAGGAGACGTTGAAGTAACCGGTCGAGTTGACGCCCCAGCTCGACATCGTGCCGACAACCGGACACTCCGAGGCGGCCTGCGCCGACAGCGGCATGAAGCCCAAGACGGCTGCGCCAAGAAGGAATGCAATGCGAAAAAGCATTTTAATACCTCCATTAAATCATAAAGTCTGAGCTGATTAACAGGCTGATGAAAAGGCGAATTGATCCAGCGCAAGCAGCAGCGATCCGCGTCTCGTGCCGGCGCTCCCGAGTCTCGTGGCACTCAAGCCGATGCGTCGGTCGAAGCCGCAGTGCCTGAGATATCCGCCCGCGCCGTCAGCCGCCGCGCGATCGGCATCAGCATGTAGGGTGAAAGATGAATCGGAAACTGCGTCATGGCGAAATAGAGCCAGGTCGTGGCCGGCAGCGCACCGGCTGTCGCCGCCAGCATCAGGCCGAGATTGCGCTGTGACACCATCAGCCCGAGTGCCAGCGCGCGCTCGTAGCCGATGCGGCGGAACAGAAAGGTCGTGACGGCGAGCAGCGTGAAATAGAGCGCGAAGGACAGGGCTGCGAGGCTGATGGTGAAGACCGGCCGCGCCACCAGATCGCTCACGACGTCGCCCATGATCGCGGATGCGAAGATCAGCAGGATGATGATGTTGAAGCCGTCGATCGGCTGCTTGTGGCGCTGGATGGCGTCCGCGCCGAACAGCCAGCGTATGAATGTCGCGGCCAGCAGCGATGCTGCGAGGATGCCGAGCAGTTTCAGGCCGAGCATAAGCGGCGAGATGCTGAGCATGCCGCCGAGGAACAGGCTTGCGAACACCGAGGCGGTGAACGGCACGATCGCGGTCGCGGTCACCAGCGTGACCAGCACCAGCGTCGCGTCGAGCCCCATGAGCGCTGCGAGCGCCGGAGAGGCCATCATCGGCGAGGCCATGCTCTGGAGCATCAGCGCGAGCGACAGGCCGGGGGCGCGATCGGTGAGCCCGGTCGCATGCGTGACGAGTCCAACGATGACGGGCACGCCGATCGTGGTCCAGGCCGTGGCTGATGCCGCCAGTGCCGGCCGGCGCAGATGGCCGTACAGCGCCACGAGATCGACCCGCATGAAGGAGATGCAGAGCAGAACGAGGATCGCCTCGGTGACGTAGGGCCGCAGCAGCGCGCCGAGCGGCGGCACGGCCGCCGCGATGAACACGACCGCCGCGACCGCGCGCGTGCCCTGGCTGCCGAGCCAGGCCAGGCCGCGCAGCGGAAGGGAGAAGACGGTGCGAATTGCGGACGACATCGGGTTGAGGGCGTTGTCAGCCCACGGCCTTGAGCCAGGCGCCGATCTCGCTCACCGCGACGTTGGCCTGTTGCAGCAATTTGCCCATGGTGAAGAAGCCGTGGAACTGGCCGGGGAAGTGCTTGTAAGTGACCGGCACACCGGCCTGCTTCAGGCGCGCGGCATATTCGCTGCCTTCGTCGCGCAAGGGATCGGCGCCGGCGGTCAGCACGTACGCCGGCGGCAGGCCGGCAAGGTTTTCGGCGCGCGCGGGCGAGGCGCGCCAATCGTGGGTGTCGGCCGCGCCGTTGAGATAGTGGTCGCGGAACCAGCGGATCACACCGTGCGTCAGCAGCACGCTGGTCTCGGGCTCGCTGTGCGAGCCATGCGTCATGGCGAAATCGACGGCCGGATAGATCAGCACCTGGCCCGCAATCTCGGGGCTATCACCGTCACGCGCGGCGAGCGCGACCACGGCGGCGAGATTGCCGCCTGCGCTGTCGCCGCCGACCGAGAGCCTTGCGGCATCGACGCCGAGTTCGCGCGCATGTGCGGCGATCCATTTCGTCGCGGCGATCGCGTCATCGGTCGCGGCGGGAAATTTGTGCTCGGGCGCGAGGCGGTAGTCGATGGCGATCACGATCAGCGCGCCCTCGATCGCGAGCTGCCGGCAGACCACGTCGTGGCTGTCGAGATCGCCGATCACCCAGCCGCCGCCATGAAAGAACACCAGCGCGGGCGCCAGCCCGTCCTCGCGGCGCGGCTGCTTCGGCACGTAGATGCGCGCGGGGATCGCTCCGTGCGGCGCCGGGATCGACAGCGAGGCGACGCGGGCCAGTTCGGGCGGTTCGGGGTTGGTGGCAAAGCGCGCCTGCAGGTAATAGGCGCGCGCCTCGGCCGCGGTCAGTGTCTCATAGGCAGGGCGGCCGGCCTCCTGGAACGCCTTGTAGACGGCAGCGGCATCGGGATCGAGCACGACGGGCATGGGCAGGTACCCCAGAGGTTCTGGTTATCGTTGGACGTCATTTTCGGGGGCGATGCCCGCGTCGGCCCCGGGGAGAGGCCCCCAACTATCCCATCAGGGTGCCGGTCTGTCACGCCGGCAGTGGGCAGGGCAGGGATGCCGCCCTTTCCCCGCCGTATTCGGCGTGTTAACCGGATGGCCTGCGAGCGGCCGTATCCCCTGTAGAATGTCCAACAAGCCCGATTCGCTGTTGAAGCCGCGCGAGATGTTGAAAACCTTTACCCTGACGGGCCTTGCGGCGCTGCTGGCTGCCACCGCGCTGACGGTTGCAACGCCTGCGCAGGCGCAGATCGGCACGATCTTCTCCGATCCGCCGCCGCTCCGGCCGCCGGGCAGCATCCCCCGTGGCGGTCAGCCGATGCCGCAGCCGACCCCCGACGACGACGAAGAGGTGCCCGAGCTGCCGCCGCAGGGTCGCGTGCTGCCGTCGCGCCCGATGCCGCCGCCGGGCCGGCAAGGCAATGCGATGCCGGGACCGGTCGAGAGCCAGCCGCTGGCCCCCCCGCCGGGTACCACCGTCGCGCCGCAGAACCAGGCGCCCGTCGCGATTGCACCGCCGGGAGCTGTTCCCGGCCAGCGCCAGCCCCAGCAAAAGGGCGGGACGCAACAGGGTGCCGTGCCGCAGGCCCCGGCCAGCCTCCAGCCGGGCGACGAGGTCGTGACCGAGCCGCCGGCCCAGAAGATCGTGAACAAGAAGGCGACCTTCTCGGGCCTCGACAAGATCACCGGGCGCATCATCAATTTCGACGAGGAAATCGGCGAGACCGTGCAGTTCGGCGCGCTGCGCGTGAAGACCGATGCGTGCTACACGCGGCCCGCCACCGAAGCCGCCAACACCGACGCCTTCGTCGAGGTCGACGAGATCACCTTGCAGGGTGAGGTGAAGCGGATCTTTTCCGGCTGGATGTTCGCCGCGAGCCCCGGCCTGCACGGCGTCGAGCATCCGATCTACGATATCTGGCTGACCGACTGCAAAGAGCCGCAGCAGACCATTGCGACCGCGGCACCCGATCCCGCGACCAAGCCGGCTGCGCCCCCGCCGCCTCCAGCGCAGAAGAGGGCTGCGCCCAAGCAGGCTGTGCAGCAGCGTCCGCCGCAGCCTCTGCCGCCGCAGCCGGCGCCCCCGCCACCTCCGCCGCCGGAGCAGCGGCCGGGCCTGTTCGGTATTCCGGGTTTTGGGCGCTAGGCCAGATCCCCGGGCTTTGGGCGCAGGCTAAATCTCCCGAATTCGGCAGCCGGCAAATCCGATTTATTGTCGCGAGGCGATGATCTCGAGCGCGCGCGCCCCTGGGACGGCGTCGCCGCGCGACAGCCGCAGGAAATCGCCGGGCTCGCCGGCGAGCGCTTTGTCCAGCAGCGCGGTATAGCGCCGCCGCGAGATCTCGGCCGCGCCGAAACTCTTCAGATGCTCGGTGACGTATTGCGTGTCGAGCAGCTCGAAGCCGCCATGGATGAGACGCGCGACCAGATGCACCAGCGCGACCTTGGAGGCATCGCGTGCAGTGTGAAACATGCTCTCGCCGAAGAAGGCCCGCCCCAGGCTCACGCCATAGAGGCCGCCGACGAGGTCGTCGCCCTGCCAGGCCTCGACGCTGTGGCAATGGCCGAGCTCGAAGAGGCCGCCGTAGAGATCGCGGATGCGCTTGTTGATCCAGGTGTCCTCGCGCCCGGCCTGCGGCGCGGCGCAGCCCGCGATGGTCGCCTTGAACGCGGTGTTGACGGTGACGCGAAACACATCCGAGCGCACGGTGCGTGCAAGGCGCGAGGCGACGCGAAAGCCGTCGAGCGGAATCACGCCGCGCATTTCCGGCTCGACCCAGAACAGGGTCGGGTCGTCCGCGCTTTCGGCCATCGGAAAGATGCCGCACGCATAGGCGCGCAGGAGCACGGCCGGCGTGATTTCAGACGAGGCGGAGTCGCGCGAAGTCATGCGCGCAACAATAGCAGGATCGCGGCGCCGGTGCGATGGGGGCTATCCTCGGTGATCAGCCTGCTGCGGCGCTGTTCGCCTTGCCTGCTACGGCGGGGGTGCGGCGGAACCGCAGCATGATGCGGGTTCCGGAATGGTTGGGATCGCGCTCGACGGTGGCATCGAGCTTGGAGGCCATGGCGGCGACGATGCGCTGGCCCATGCCGGTGGAGCGCGGATCGGCCTTGACGTTGTCGCCGACGCCGTCATCGGTGATCGACAGCAAGAGATCCTCGCCCTGCGAGGTCAGCTCGACGTGAATGGGACCGGCGCCATCGGGATAGGCGTATTTCACCGCGTTCATCACCAGCTCGTTGACGATGATGCCGACGGCGACGGCGCGGTCCGGGTCGATCTCGATCGGCTCGGCCTTCACCGTCAGGCGCGACATCCGGTTGCCTTCGGCGGAGCGGCGGAGATCCTCGAGCAGGGAATCCAGATACTGGTTCAGCACCACGCTCTTGAGGTCCTGCGAGGTGTAGAGGCGACGGTGCACCTGGGCGACGGCGGCGACGCGGCCCATCGCGTTGGTGAGCGCGGCCTTGACCTCGTCCTGCGCGGCGGAGCTCGCCTGAAGATGCAACAGCGAAGCGATGATCTGCAGCGAATTGCCGACGCGGTGGTTGACCTCGCGCAGCAGCAGCTCGCGCTCGGCCGCAAGCGCGGCGTAGCGGTCGCGCGAGGCATGGATCTCGGCCTCGGCTTCCTCGCGCGCCCGCTGCAACTCGGCCTGGCGGAGCGCGCCTTCGGCTGCGACGTGCAGCAGCGGGATGAAGTCGCCCTTGACGTCCTTGACGAGATAATCGGCCGCACCGGCCTTGAGCGCGGTGACGGCGATGCTGGAATCCTGCGAGGCCGTGACGAACACCACCGGCGGGGCGTCGGGGATCGCCATGATCTGCTCGAGCGTGTCGAGCCCGTCGAGGCCCGGCATGTACTGGTCGAGCGCCACGACATCGATGCCGCCCTCGGTCCCTGCCTTACGGATGCGCTCGAGGCCTTCCTCGCCGCTGGCGGCATGGATGACCTTGTAGCCGCGCCGCGTCAGGCCGCGGTCGACCAGGCGCGCCAGTGCGCCGTCGTCATCGATGTAGAGCAATGTTGGCGTGCGCTGTTGGGTCATGAGGCGGCGGGCGGGACCTGGATGACCGAGAAGAACAGGCCGAGCTGCCGGATGGCATTGGCGAAGTTCTCGTAATTGACGGGTTTCGTGATGTAGACGTTGCAGCCGAGTTCGTAGCAGCGCTTGATCTCCTGGCTGTCGTCGGTCGTGGTCAGCACCACCACGGGCGAGGCCTTGAGATACTTGTTTTCCTTGATCTGCCTGAGGATATCGATCCCGGTCATGTCGGGCAGGTTGAGATCAAGCAGGATCAGGAGCGCGTTGCCCTTCTGCACGAGCCCGCTGCCGTCAGGCCCGAACAAATGCTTCATCGCATCGGTCCCGTTGGCGAACGAGATGATTTCGTTGTTCACGCCCGAGCGGCGGATGTTGCGCTCGATCAGCCTGGCGTGCCCTTCGTCGTCCTCGATCATGATGATGCTGACAGGCTGGGTCATTTGTCGGCGTTCCGGTTGGTGGCGTTCCAGGTGATGGGCAGCGTGATCGTGAAGGTGCTGCCTGCGTTCAGTTCCGACGATACCGACATCGTGCCGCCGAGGCGGCGCACAAGTGCACGTACATGGGCAAGACCGATGCCCTGGCCGGGCTTGTCCTGGGTTCCAGCACGGCGGAACAGGTCGAAAATCCGCTGATGATCCCTGGCGTCGATACCGCGGCCGTTGTCGCTGATCTCGAAGATAGCGTAGCCGAGCTTGGTGCGCCCGCGAATTCTGATCTCGCCGGGCACGCCGTTCTTCAGATACTTGATCGCGTTATCGATCAGATTGGAGAAGATCTGCTCCAGCGCGAGGCGGTCACTGACGATACCGGGCAGCGGCTCGATGTGGATCTCGGCCTGCGCTTCGGCCGATTGATGCGCCAGCGTCGATACGATGGTTTCGACGAACTCGCGGGTGTCGATTTTCTCGGGGTGGAACTCGCGCCGGCCCTCGCGGGTGAGGTTGAGGATCGCCGAGATCAACCGGTCCATCCGGGCGATCGAGGATTTGATGAAGCCGAGCGCTTCGGAAAAATCCGCCGACAGCTGCTTGTCGGGGCCCTCGAGCGGAATCTCCGCGACATCGAGCGCAGCGGTGCCTGCCGGCACGCCCGTGAGTCCTCCGATCCGCCGAAAGATGTCCTTGCCCAATTCTTCGAGCTCGCTGGTGAAGCCCATGATGTTGACCAGCGGCGAGCGCAGGTCGTGGCTGACGATATAGGCAAAGCGCTGGATCTCGTCGTTGGCTTCGCGCAGATCTGCCGTGCGTTCGTCGACGGTGGCCTCGAGGTTGAGATTGGCGTCGCGCAGGCGGGTCTCGGCGCGGTCGCGGGCGCGCGAGGATTGCCGCACCAGCAGCACCGAGCCGAAGGCGAGCGCCAGGACCATGCCGGAGCCGGCAATGGTGACCGACGATGAAAGCCTCTGGGTCCGGTCGGCGGTCTCGGTTCGCTCCCTGAACAGGCGGTCTTCTTCCGCCCGCATGTCACGGCCGACCTGGGCGATGGTCTCGACCGCGCCGGTCGAGGTGCCGTTGCGCAGGGCTGTCACGGCGTTCGAGACATCGTTGTTCTCGACCTGCTCGGCGCCGCGGGCAAATTCCGACAATCGTTGTTCCGCAGCCTGGCGCAGCTTGGCAATGTTTGCGACCTGGGCCGGATTGTCGCGCGTGACTTGGGCGAGGTGATCGATGGCGGGAAGCACGTTGGCAGCGGCCGCCCGATATTCCGTGAGATATTGCGCGCCGCCGGACAGCAGATAGGCCCGGACGGCGCTTTCCGCCCGGCGCACCTCGAGCAACACGGTCGAGATCTGGTTCTCGGCCTCGACCGAGTGCACGACCCAGGCATTGTCCTCGCGGGATTTGTTGATCAGCAGCGTCGAGGCCAGGCTGATCGCGACCAGCACGAGGAATCCCGCCGAGAGCAGCAGGATTTGCATCACCGTGCGGCGGCGCTGGGCGTCGACCGTCACGATGGGCTTGCCTTGTTACGCGAAGTGGAGTGCAAAATAGCCCCTTGGAACTGTCCCCAACCGTCCAGAACGCGATTGGGGCCAAGGGGTTCCACAATTTCGGCGAATTATTTCGCCGCCGGTTCCGTCTTACCGGCGAGGTACTGTTCCAGCCAGTGGATATGGTAGTCGCCGTTGATGATGTCGTCCTGGCGGACGAGGTCTCGGAACAGCGGCAGCGTGGTCTCGATGCCGTCGACCACCATCTCGTCCAGCGCGCGGCGCAAGCGCATCAGGCACTCGGCGCGGGTCTTGCCGTGGACGATCAGCTTGCCGACGAGGGAATCGTAATAAGGCGGGATCTGGTAGCCCTGATAGACCGCCGAATCGATGCGCACGCCGAGCCCGCCGGGCGGGTGGTACTGCGAGATCCGGCCGGGCGAGGGACGGAAGGTCTGCGGGTTCTCCGCGTTGATGCGGCACTCGATGGCGTGGCCGATGATCTGGACCTCGCTCTGCCTGGCCGGCAGTTCGCCGCCGGCGGCGATGCGGATCTGCTCCAGCACGAGGTCGATGTCGGTGATGCTCTCGGTGACCGGATGCTCCACCTGGATGCGCGTGTTCATCTCGATGAAGTAGAACTCGCCGTCCTCGTAGAGGAATTCGATGGTACCGACGCCGAGATATTTCATCTCGCGCATCGCTTTGGCGCAGGTCTCGCCGATCTTGGCGCGGGCCGCCGCAGCCAGCACGGGCGAGGGGCCTTCCTCCCAGACCTTCTGGTGGCGGCGCTGCAGCGAGCAGTCGCGTTCGCCGAGATGGATCGCGCCGCCGCGGCCGTCGCCGAGGATCTGGATCTCGATGTGGCGCGGCTTCTGGAGATATTTCTCGAGGTAGACGGAGGCGTCGCCGAAGGCGGATTTCGCCTCATTGGCCGCCGTCGACAGCGCGATCTGGAGATCGGCCTCGCTCTGCGCGACCTTCATGCCGCGGCCACCGCCGCCTGCCGCCGCCTTCACCAGCACGGGGAAGCCGATCTTCTTCGCGATCGCCATCGCGTCGTCGTTCGGGCCGACCGCACCGTCGGAGCCGGGCACCACCGGGATGCCGAGTTTCTTCGCGGTCTTCTTGGCCTCGATCTTGTCGCCCATCAGACGGATGTGCTCGGCCTTGGGGCCGATGAATTGCAGATTGTGCTCGCCGAGGATCTCGGCAAAGCGCGCGTTCTCCGACAGGAAGCCGTAGCCGGGATGCACGGCATCGGCGCCGGTGATCTCGCAGGCTGCGAGCAGCGCGGGAATGTTGAGATAGCTGTCCTTCGACGGCGGCGGCCCGATGCACACGCTTTCGTCCGACAGGCGCACATGCATGGCATCGGCGTCGGCGGTGGAGTGCACGGCGACGGTTGCGATGCCGAGCTCCTTGCAGGCCCGCAGGATGCGAAGGGCGATCTCGCCGCGATTGGCTATGAGAATCTTGTCGAACATGGTGCCTCAGCGGGCGAAATTCGTCGTTCGCTTATTCAATGATGACCAGCGGCTCGCCGAATTCGACCGGCTGGCCGTCTTCGATCAGGATCTGCGTCACCGTGCCCGATCGCGGCGAGGGGATCTGGTTCATGGTCTTCATCGCTTCGATGATCAGCAGGGTCTGGCCGACCGAGACCTTCGAGCCGACCTCGACGAACGGCTTGGCGCCGGGCTCCGGCGCCCAATAGGCGGTGCCGACCATCGGCGAGGTCACGGCGCCCGGATGCTTCGACAAATCGGGACCGGCGGCCGCAGGAGCGGCTGCTGCAGGCGCCGCGACGAGCGCAGGAGCCGCGGTTGCGACCGGCATCGGCATGGTCGCGGCGACGCTGATGTTGCGCGCGACGCGCAGCCGCAGGCCGGCGCGCTCGATCTCGATCTCGGTGAGGCTGGTCTCATCGAGCAGCAGAGCAAGCTCGCGGACGAGCGCGGAATCGTCGCTGGAAAACTTTGCGGCTGCTTTGTCGTCTGGCTGGCGCGCCATGTTCATTGATCCGAATGTTCTGGGTGAAGAGGGAGCGTCAGGCTTTGGGCTTGATGCCGAGCTTGGCGGCAAGGCCCTGGATGGCGAGGCGGTAGCCCTCGATGCCGAAGCCGCAGAGCGAGGCGAAGGCCGCGCGCGCGGTGTAGGAATGGTGACGGAAACTCTCGCGGGCGTGGATGTTGGTCACGTGCACTTCGACGGTCGGGATCTGCACCGCGAGCAGCGCGTCGTGCAGCGCGATCGAGGTGTGCGAATAGCCGCCGGCGTTGATGATGATGCCCTTCATCTTGCGGGCGTGCGCCTCGTGGATGAAGTCGATCAGTTCGCCCTCGCGGTTGGACTGCCGGCAGTCGGCCTTGAGGCCGAAGGCCGCCGCCGTCTCCCGGCACAGCGCCTCGACGTCGGCCAGCGTCGCATGGCCATACTTCTCGGGCTCGCGCGTCCCCAACATGTTGAGGTTCGGCCCGTTGAGAACGAGGATCGTGTCGGTTGCTGGCTCGGCCATTCCTGTCCCGGAAAAGGTGTTTCGGCGTGGCGGGGGTTATAGGTAACAAAGCGCGTGAGGGGAAGCCTTGAAGGGCCTCGGGGGGCGGTTCAGGCACCTCATCCAGTGTGCAAAAACCTGTGCGGAAACTACGGAAATTGCTTGTTAACCAGTCCAAAGCATGGCTGCCGGCCGAACGCAAAGGGGCGGGCATCGCTGCCCGCCCCCGGAGGTTGCCGTCTTCAGGCCTCTAGGCGTTCAGGACAGCCACGATCTCGTAGGTGTCCGGATTGATGATCACGATCTCCTCCTTCACGAGGACGAACTTGTAGGTCCGCCACTCCGGATAGATCGTCACGACCCGCGACGGCAGGGCGTGCAGCTCGATGCCCTCGCGCGGAATGCGGGTGCCGACCGAGATCGAGAAGTTCACGTTGGTCACAGGCCGCACGTGCTCCTCGTGGATCACCGAGGTGATCTGGGTGCGCTGCTCGGTCGAGAGCTTGGCGCCGGCGCCAGCCTGGCCAACCGTCGTGCTGGTGCTGCTCTTGCCCTGGGCGCTCTGGTTGGTGCGGGTCTCGGTGCCCTTCTGGTTCTCGGCATTGTTGGTCGAGGCGCCGCTCTTGCTGCCCTCAGCCTTCATGTCCTTCTGGTCCTTGGCGCCGGACTTGCTGGTGTCCTGGCTCATGCTCTTGGACTTGTCCTGCTGACCCTGCGCGCGTTGGTCCATGCGCTGGCTCTTGGTGGCGCCGGACTTCTCCTCGGCCGCGTTCTTGTTCATCTCACGGCCGGAGTGTTCCTCCTTGGCAGCACCGGAGGACTTCTCCTCGGCGGAGGCGCCGGACTTCATCGTGCTGGAGCCGCCAGCCTGGCCGACCGTGCCCTTCTCATGGGTCGATTCCTTGCCCATCGAGCCGCCGCGCTCGGCGGCGCCGCCCGAAGACTGCGAGTGCTGCATCGGCTGAGCGCCGGCGCCGCTCTCGTTCTTCATCGTGCCCTGTGCGTTCGCCAGACCGGTGCCTGCGACGAGTGCAAGTGCGGCAACCGAGATCATAAAGCGGTTCAACATCGTATTCTCCTCACGTGTTTCTTTGCGTCATTGCCCGCGCCACCAACGGGAGGAGGTGCCAGTTGTTCCGGAACATCTGCTGTTCCCCGGCATTTGTTTCCTAAACGCGGGATGAACGTCCGCGCCGGATTCACGCCAGACTCTTCGCGTCGAGATTTGTGCAGAGCTTCGGCCAACGAAAAAGGCCGGCTTTTCAGCCGGCCTCGTTGCGTGCGTGAGGTGTAGAATGTCTGACCAGCAAGTGGCCTTGTCAGCAGGTCGCCTTGCCGCAGCGGGCGAGGCCGATCTTTTCCTTGAGGCCCTCGAGGCCGATGGCGCCGACCACGATCTGCTTGCCGATCACGTAGCTCGGCGTGCCGTTCATGCCCATCGCTTCGGCGAGCTTGAAGTTCTCCTCGATGGTGGCGCGCACTTCGGGGTTGGCCATGTCCTTCTCGATTCTGGCGGTGTCGAGGCCCGCTTCCTTCGCCGCCTGCATCGCGCGTGCCTTGTCTGCGGCGCCACGACCGCCGAGCAGCTTCTGGTGGAAGTCGAGATACTTCTTGCCGGTGGGATCCTGCATGCGCACCGCGACGGCGACCTGCGCCGCCTCGACCGAGCCCTGGCTCAGCACCGGGAACTCCTTCAGCACGATCTTCAGCTTGGGATCGGACTTCATCAGGTCCAGCATGTCGCTCATCGCGCGCTTGCAGTAGCCGCAATTGTAATCGAAGAACTCGACGAAGGTGACGTCACCGTCCTTGTTGCCGAGCACGACCTGGCGCGGCGAGTTAAAGATCGCGTCCGAGTTCTGCGCGACGCTGGCCTCGTGCTTCTTGGTCTCGGCGTCGGCCTGGCGCTTGCTGAGCTCGGTCATGGCCTCCTCGAGCACTTCAGGATGGCTGACGAGGTAGTTCTTGATGATCGCCTCGATATCGGTGCGCTGGGCATCCGAGAAGCTGTCGGCCGAAGCCGGTCCCGTTGCGCCGAAGATGGCGAGCGCAAACAGCGCGGGAGCAAACAGGCGCAGCGAAGGCATTGGCAAATCCTCTATCCAGAGCAGGTTTCAAACAAAGTCCCGGCGGACTCAATCGTGGTGTCGTGACGTCAAAGCGGCAGTTCAGGCTTCGGTCTAGTTGCGCGGCGGTTTCGACGCAACGATGTCGTCGGCCCTGACCCATCCGGGCGTGCCGACGGCGAAACGGGTTTTCGCACGCGTGGCGAGCTCGCGAGCGGTCTTGTTGTCGCCGCGCAAATACGCGGCCTGGGCGGAGGCGAGATCCGCCTCGGCATAATCTCCCTTCCGGCCATAGGCCATCGCGAGCTGGGTGAAGCCGATCGGCGCCTCGGGCTCGCGCGCCACCGCGGCACGGAGAATCTTGATGGCGTCGTCCGTGTAGGCCTTATTATCGGTTCCAACCAGAGCCTGCCCAAGTAACATCTCGATGAGGGGGGCATTGTTCGAGAGTGCGACAGCCTTGCGCAGGGGGGCGATCGCGTCGGCCGGCTTGCCGCTTTCCAGCAGGGCCTGGCCGCGGACCTCGTAGAAGTACGGGTTGTTCGGCTGCACCGCGATCAGCGCGTCGATCTGGCTCAGCGCACTGCGCAAATCGCCGTGCAGATAGGTGCTGATGGCGCGGGCATAGCGCGCCGGCAAGCTGTCGTTGGTCTGGGGGTAGCGGCGGTACACCGTCTCGGGCCGCTCCATGAAGGCCGAGATCTTGGCGCGCACCATGTCGTGCCGGAGCTGGAGCGCGGGATCGTCCATCTTGTCCCAATACGGACTGGTGCTGGCAAACTCCTGGAGCGCCGCGACGCGCTCGGCGGGCATCGGGTGCGACTGGAGATAAGGATCGGCGCCGCGCGCCGCGAACAGGCTCTCGCTGGTGAAGCGCTTGAAGGTCTCGTACATGCCCTTCGGCGACTGCTGGGTCGCGGTCAGGAATTTCACGCCGGCCCGGTCGGCGTTCTCTTCCTGCTGGCGTTGATAGGACAACAGCGAACGGCGGATCATCTCCTGCGGTCCGGCGATCGCGGCGGCGCCGGCATTGGCGAGGCCGTTATTGCCGCCGCGGCTGGCGCCTGCCGCCAGCGCACCTGCGCCAAGCAGCATGGCGATGATCATCTGGGTCTGGGCACCCGCGAGTTGCTCGCGCAGCTTGGCCAGATGGCCGCCGGCCAGATGCCCGGTCTCGTGCGCGAGCACGCCGATCAGCTGGTTCGGCGTCTCCGACTGGAGGATCGCGCCGTAATTGACGAAGATGCGGCGGCCATCGGCAACGAACGCATTGAACGTGCTGTCGTTGATGATCACCATCCGGATATTCTGCTTCTCCAGGCCCGCAACGCGCAGGATCGGGCGCGTATATTCGCGCAGAAGCTGCTCGGTTTCGGTGTCGCGCAGGACCGGCGGTCCTTTGCCCTCCTGCGCCCGCGCCGAGGCGAACGGTGACAGCGCCATGGCCGCTGCCGTGACAACGGCGGTCAGCGTCGAGGCCTTCTTGCGCAATGCGATCTGGAGCAACATCAAACGGTCAGGGTCAAACGGGCGTTGAATGCAGATTTGTGCTTGGTTTTGGCGATTGGCGGCGGACCGGATACGCGATATGCCCTTATGAGCCGTATATTGCGGCTAGTCTGGGGCGCAAGCGCCCTGTTTTCCGGACCGAACGGACCGGTCCGCCAGCGAATAGCAGAAATCGATGCACGATGCGACATTGAGGAACCGGGTGGGGCAGTGGCTCGAGCCGTCCCGCCGCAGTGATGTTCCCCCGTTCATGGTCATGGACGTGATGGCCGCGGCGGCCCGAATCGAGGCGGCCGGCGGTCACGTCATTCACATGGAAGTCGGCCAGCCCGCGGCGGGAGCTCCGAAGACTGCGATCACGGCGGCGCAGGCCGCGCTTCATCAGGGGCGGATCGACTATACGTCGGCGCTCGGCATCCCCTCCTTGCGCGAGCGCATCGCGCGGCATTATCGCGATGCCCACGGCTGCGCCGTCAGTCCCGACAGGATCGTGGTGACCACAGGTTCTTCCGGCGGCTTCATCCTCGCGTTCCTGTCGATGTTCGAACCCGGCGATCGCGTGGCGGTCACCGTGCCGGGCTATCCGCCGTATCGTCACATCCTCACCGCGCTCGGCTGCGAGCCGGTGCTGATCGAGACCACCAACGACACGCGACACGCGCTGACCGGCGAGGCGCTGCTGGCGGCCCATCGCAAGGCGCCGCTGAAGGGTGTCCTGGTCGGCAGCCCCGCCAATCCGACGGGAACGATGATGTCCCGCGAGGCCCTCGCAGGCCTGATCGCGGCGTCCGAGGATGCCGGCATTCGCTTCATCTCCGACGAGATCTATCACGGGCTCGACTACGCGTTTCCCGCGGTGACGGCGGCGGCGCTGTCCGACCATGCGCTCGTGATCAACTCGTTCTCGAAGTATTTTTGCATGACGGGCTGGCGCGTCGGCTGGATGGTCGTGCCTGACGTGCTGGTGCGTCCGATCGAGCGGCTCCAGCAGAATCTCTCGATCTCGGTGCCGTCGCTGTCGCAGATCGCCGCCGAGGCTGCGTTCGACGGCACGGCCGAGATGGAGGAGATCAAGCACGGCTACCAGGAAAACCGGCGCATCCTGATCGAGGGATTGCCCAAGGCGGGCCTCAGCAAGTTCCTGCCGGCGGATGGTGCGTTCTATCTCTATGCCGACGTCTCGGATTTCACGTCCGACAGTTTCGACTTCGCCAAGCAGATGCTGGAAAAGGCTCACGTTGCGGCAACACCGGGGGTCGACTTCGATCCGATTCACGGTCGCTCGTTCATCAGATTCTCTTATGCACGATCGGCCGCGGAGATGCGCGAGGCGGTTGACCGGATCGCTCACTGGCTTAAATAGCCGCCAGTTTTAGCGACACTTCCGGAGTGCATCTTGTCTGACCGAATCGTCCAGCCCGCCGCCACCTCGCATTCTCCTCTCGCCGCAGTGATGTGGCCGACCCGACCCGGCGAAGCCGTCAGCGCAGTTCGCGCTTTCGTGCTGATCGCGATCGGCACCGCGCTGATGACATTGTCCGCCAAGGTGAACCTGCCGCTGCCTTATGTGCCGATGACGTTGCAGACGCTCGTCGTGCTGGTGATCGGCGCCGGCTATGGCTGGCGTCTTGGCAGCGCAACCATGATTGCCTACCTCGCCGAAGGTGCGGTGGGGCTGCCGGTGTTCGCGGGCCCGGTCGGTGGAATTGCACCGCTGGTCGGCCCGACCGCGGGTTATCTCTACGGCTTCGTGGCCGCCGCTTTCGTCACCGGCTGGCTCGCCGAACGCGGCTGGGATCGCAACGTCATGCTGTTGTTTGCGGCGATGGCGGTCGGCCACGTCGTTATTTTCATCGGCGGTTTCGGTTGGCTGGCCTATGGCATCGGCCTCGGCGCGACCAAGGCTTGGGCCGTCGGCGTTACGCCGTTCATCCTCGCCTCCGTCATCAAGAATGCGCTCGGGGCGGCGCTAATGCCGGCTGCGCGTCGGATCGTCGACAGACGCGGCTAGATTCCACCGTACGGAATGTTCCAATTGACAGGGCCGGCCAAGTTGATCTTGGCTGGCTCTGATTTTTCAGGGGGAACGAAACAATGACAACGACAACGATGGCCGGCGCGCCGGCCGCACCTGCTACGGCCAAGCCGTGGTATAAAATTCTCTACGTACAGGTGCTGATCGCGATCCTGCTCGGCGCGATCGTCGGCTGGCTGTGGCCGCACGTCGCCACCAACGACTGGATCAAGGCGCTCGGCGACGGCTTCATCAAGCTGATCAAGATGGTCATCGCCCCGATCATCTTCTGCACCGTGGTCTCCGGCATCGCCCACATCCAGGACGCCAAGAAGGTCGGACGTATCGGCATCAAGGCGCTGGTCTATTTCGAGGTCGTCTCCACCTTCGCGCTGGTGATCGGCCTGATCATCGGCAACGTGATCAAGCCAGGCGCGGGCTTCGGCAATGCCGCCGCCAATGCGCAGGCCGTCGCCGGTTTCGCCAAGCAGGCGGAGGCGCAGAAATCCGTCGACTTCATCCTGCACATCATTCCCGACACCGTGGTCGGCGCCTTCGCGCAGGGCGAGATCCTGCAGGTGCTGCTGTTCTCGGTGCTGTTCGGCTTCGCCATCATGGGGCTCGGCGAGCGCGGCCACGTGATCCGCAGCTTCATCGACGATGCGGCGCACGCGGTGTTCGGCGTGATCTCGATCGTGATGCGTGCGGCACCGGTCGGCGCCTTCGGCGCGATGGCCTTCACCATCGGCAAGTTCGGGACGGGTGCGATCCTCAACCTGATGGGCCTGATCGCGACGTTCTACCTCACTGCCGCGCTGTTCGTGTTCGTCGTGCTCGGCATCATCGCGCGGCTCGCCGGGTTCTCGATCTTCAAGTTCCTGGCCTACATCAAGGACGAATTGCTGATCGTGCTCGGCACCTCGTCCTCCGAGAGCGCGCTGCCGTCCATGATGGAGAAGCTCGAGCGTCTCGGCTGCTCCAAGTCGGTGGTCGGTCTCGTGGTGCCCACGGGCTATTCGTTCAACCTGGACGGCACCAACATCTACATGACGCTGGCGACGCTGTTCATCGCCCAGGCGCTCGGTTTCGATCTCAGCTTCGGCCAGCAGCTCACGATCCTTGTCGTGGCGATGCTGACCTCGAAGGGCGCCTCCGGCATCACAGGCGCGGGCTTCATCACGCTGGCGGCGACGCTCGCCGTGGTCGATCCGCGCCTCGTGCCGGGCATGGCGATCGTGCTCGGCATCGACAAGTTCATGAGCGAGTGCCGCGCGCTGACCAATCTCTGCGGCAACGGCGTCGCCTGCGTGATCGTCGCCTGGTGGGAGGGTGAGCTCGATCGCGACAAGCTCAATGCACGCCTGAGCCAGCAGATCGATCCGACCGACATGGAAACCGCCGTCACGACGGACTGACCCTGATCCGACGGCGCAGCGCGCCGTCAGACCTTGAAGTAGTAGGGCTGGTCGAGATCCTCGATCAGCCCTTTTTGTTTCGGCGTCCAGCCGAGAGCGGCGCGCGTTTTCGTGCTCGATGTCGGGACGTCGACGGCCGCAAAACGCGCGAGCCAGCCGAAATGCGCCTCGGCTTCTTCAGGCGTTTTCGAGACCACGGGCACGCCGAGCCGTTTCCCGATCACCTCCGCAATCGTTCTGAACGGGATGCCTTCCTCTGCGATCGCGTGATAACGGCGAGCGGACGCACCTTGCTCGAGCGCAAGACGATAGACGCGGGCGGCGTCGACGCGGTGCGCGGCAGGCCAGCGGTTGTTGCCGTCGCCGATATAGGCGGCCGCGCCTTTCTCGCGTGCGATCGCAATCAGGCGCGGCACGAAGCCGTGGTCGCCTTCACCATGGGTGGTTGGCGGCAGCCGCACCATGCCGGCGCGAACGCCTTGCTCGATGAGATCTTCGGCCGCGGCTTCCGACACGCGCGGGAAGTGACGGGCCGTCACATCGTCTTCGGTTGCAAGACGTCCGGGCGCGAGCAGCGCTACGCCTGAGGTGACGATGAGCGGACGCGTGGAGCCTTTGAGCTCCTCGCCGAGCGCTATGATGGCGCGGCGGTCGAGCTCGCAATTCTCGGTAAATTTGGTGAAGTCGTGATTGAAGGCGAGGTGCAGCACGCCGTCTGATGCGGCCGCGCCGCTGCGCAAGGAGGCATGGTCCTCCAGGGATCCCCGATGGACCTGAGCGCTCATTCCGGTGAGGGCTGCAGCACCTGCGTCAGAGCGGGCGAGCCCGAGGACGCTGTGGCCGGCGGCGATCAGGTCCGCAACGACGGCGGAGCCAACGAAGCCGGTGGCGCCAGTGACGAATACACGCATGAGCAGGTCCCCAAAGTTGGTAGGAGCCAACATCTGCGCTAGAATTATCCGGGTAAAGTAGTGATATTATCAGAGTATAATAGCTAACAGGATGAGCGAGATCGCCAGCGGGAATCTGCTCGGGACCTATCTGAAGGACCGGCGCACCCGGTTAGATGCGGCCGCGTTCGGCTTTGGCGGCAGCCGCCGGCGCACGCCGGGGCTGCGGCGCGAAGAGGTGGCGCAGCGGGCCAATATCAGCCCGACCTGGTACACCTGGCTGGAGCAGGGCCGTGGCGGCGCGCCGTCTGCCGATGTGCTCGAACGGATCGCCCGTGCGCTGATGCTGACCGACGTCGAGCGCGAGCATCTGTTTTTGATCGGGCTCGGCCGTCCGCCCGAGGTCCGTTACCAGGCGAGCGAAGGCGTCTCGCCACGGCTTCAACGGGTGCTCGACGCGCTGGAGACGAGCCCCGCCATCATCAGGACCATGACCTGGGACGTTGTCGCCTGGAATCGTGCGGCCACGATGGTGCTGACCGACTACGCGAAGCTCCCGCCGGAACGGCGCAACATCCTGCGCCTGATCTTCTGCGAGCCGCATGTGCGGGCCGCACAGTATGATTGGAGCAGCGTGGCGCGCTTCGTGGTCGCAGCGTTCCGGGCGGACGCCGCGCGCGCGGGCGCGGTCTCGCATGTCGCGCAGTTCGTCGACGAACTCTGCCGCGAGAGCCCCGAGTTTGCGAAACTGTGGGCCGACAACGACGTCCGCTCCCATGGCGAGGGCGTCAAGCATCTGCGCCATCCCGTGCTCGGCCCGATCGCGTTCGAATATTCGGCCTTCGCGGTCGATGGTCGGCCCGATCTGGGCATGGTCGTCTATAACCCGGCGACGCCCGATGACACCGCGCGTATCAGAGCCGTCCTCGCCGCAAAGGTCGACTGACGGAATCGGCGAGCTCGCACGTTTAACCGGCATCTGATGTCGGAGCGGCGGGCGGTATCGTGGGCAATGCGACTGTGGACAGGATCGTACGCGAGGCGGCGGAGCATTTTGCGGCCGGTCGGCCGGATCGGGCGGAGTTGCTTTGCACCGAGGTCTTGAGATCGGAGCCGCGCCATTTGCCGGCGCTGCATCTGGCCGCGATCGCTGCCTTCGTCACCGACCGTGCCGCCGACGGCGCGACACTGCTCAACCGGGTCTTCACGATCGATCCCGACCATGCGCCCGCGCTGGTGACGCTCGGCGATGCGCTCGCCGTGAAAGGCGAGCACGAGGGCGCCGTGGCCGCGTTCCGGCGTGCGCTGCGCAGGCGGCCCGATGATGCCGGCCTGCACAACAAGCTCGGCGTGGCACTCGGCGAGTTGTCACGCTTCGGCGAGGCCGAGACGGCCTATCGCCGTGCGATCGCGCTCGATGCCCATCTGACGCGCGCATGCTTCAACCTTGCCGTTGCACTCGCCGGACAGGGACGGCTGACCGAGGCGGAGGACGCCTATCGCGCCGTGATCGTGCGCGAGCCGGCTTTTCGCGGCGCCTGGCTCAATCTCGGCAACGTCCTTGCGGACCAGAACAGGCTTGGCGATGCGGTAGCCGCCTATCGCCGCGCGCTTCAGCTCGATCCCGATGACGTCGGGCTGCTATGCAATCTCGGCGCGGCGCTCTATCGGCAAGGATTGCTCGAAGAGGCCATCGCGCAGTACCAGCGTGCCATCGCGCTCGCGCCCGACAATGTCGCGGCGCTGCGCCTGCTTGGCCTCGTCCTGCATGAAGCCCGCCATTTGCAGGAGGCCGCAGATGTCTACCGGCAGACATTCGCTGCTGATCCTGACGATCACACGATCGCCACCAATCTCGGCGCCTGTCTCTCCGATCTCGGCGAGCTCGACGGTGCCGTCGCGGCCTGCGAGCGCGCATTGCTGCTCAAGCCCGACCACGCGCCGGCCTACACCAATCTCGGCATCATCTTCGAGAAACAGCAGCGCGTCACCGATGCGGTGGCCGCGCATCGCCACGCGGTTGCTGTCGATCCATCCTATGCCAAGGGCCACGCCAATCTCGCGGTCGCGCTGCGCAATGCCGGCGAGCTCGACGAAGCGCTTTCGGTCTCGGCCCATGCCGTCGCGCTCGATCCGGAGCAGCCGCTGGCGCAATACAACCACGCGCATTTCCTGCTGATGAACGGCCATTTCGCCGAGGGGTTCGACGCCTATCGCTGGCGCCGCAAATGCAAGACGCTGTCGGACGGCGATCCCCATTTCGACGAGCCGGAATGGCAGGGCGAGCCGCTCGCAGGCCGGACGCTGCTGCTGTTCGCCGAATACGGCCTCGGCGATGCCCTGCATTTCGTGCGCTATCTGCCGATGGTGACCGGGAAGGGCGGCAGGATTGTTTTGCAGGTGCAGCCCGCGCTTGCGACGCTGTTGCGGCAACTGCCCGATGTCACCGTGATCCCGCGCGGCGAGGCGCTGCCGCGGTTCGATCTGCAACTGCCGCTGATGAGCCTGCCGCGCCTGTTCGGCACCACGCTTGACAATCTGCCTGCTGAGGTCCCGTATCTGCATGCGGATCCCGAGAAGGTTTCACGCTGGCAGGCCGCGCTCGGTCGCGAGGCGCGGCCGAAGGTCGGCGTGGTCTGGGCCGGCAATCCCAAACACAAGGGCGACCGGCAGCGTTCGCTGTCGGCCGAGGCTGTGCTGCCATGTCTGCTGATGCCGGGCGTGCAGCTCTACAGCCTGCAAAAGGAGCCGCGCCTTGAGGACGGTGCCGTGCTGGCAGCGCTTGGCGACGACGTCATCGATCTCGCGCCCGCGCTCGGCGATTTCACGGATACGGCGGCGGCTGTGGCGACGCTCGATCTCGTCATCGCCGTCGACACGTCGGTGGCGCATCTGGCCGGCGCGCTCGGCCGTCCGGTGTGGATGCTGACGCCTTACGCGCTCGACTGGCGCTGGCTGCGCGATCGCGAGGACAGCCCGTGGTATCCGACCATGCGCCTGTTTCGCCAGCGCAGGCCCCGCGAATGGGATGATCCGCTGATGCGTCTGACGGCGGCGCTCGCAGCGCTTGCTGCGAAAGCGGAGAGCTAGCTAGAACCGCTCCGGCCGGTACGGCGTCGGATCGATCGACGGTGTCTCGCCGTTCATCATCTCCGCGAGCAGCCGTCCGGTGGCGGGGCCGAGCGTAAAGCCCTGATGGCCGTGGCCAAAGTTCATCCAGAGGCCCGGGTGGCGCGGGGCACGGCCGAGTACGGGCACCATGTCGGGCGTGCAGGGGCGGGTGCCGAACCACGGTTCGGGTTCGGCGCGCTTGCCGAGATCGATCAGCTCACGCGCGGAGGCTTCGGCACTGGCGAGCTGCACCGGCGTTGCCAGCGCATCGGGCCCCGTCAACTCCGCGCCGGTGGTGATGCGGATGCCCTTGGCCATCGGGCCCATGGCGTAGCCGCGGCCCTTGTCGACCAGCGGCAGATCGAGCGAGGCACCGCCGCTGTAATGCATGTGGTAGCCGCGCTTGCGCACCAGCGGGATGCGATAGCCGAACTTGTGCAACAGATCCGGCGACCACGGCCCGAGCGTGACGACGGCGTTGGCGGCATCGACGCGTCCAGTGTCGGTGTTGACGGACCATCCGGTCGCGGTCTGCTGCAGCGACTGCGCATCGCCGAGCACGATCTGACCGCCGAGGCGCTGGAACAGCTCTGCATAGGCGGTCACCAGCGCGCCCGGATCGGACACCGTCCAGGTATCGAGCCAGTGGATCGCGCCGGGAAGGTCGTCGCGCAGGATCGGCTCGGCCTTGGTCAGCTCGCTGCCGGAGAGCACGCGAAAATTCACGCCGAACTCGCGGCGGTCTGCTTCCGCGTCATTGATCGCGTGCTCCATGGCGGCGGGATCGCGAAACAGCGCGCGATAGCCGGCGCGGCGGATCAGATTGCCGGCATGGGCTTCGCGAATGAGGACGTCGTGCTCGGGCGTCGCATGGGCGATCAGGCGGGCCCAGGCGGCGATCGCCTCGCGATGCCGCTTCGGCGCCGAGTGCCACCAATAACGGAGCAGCGGCTCGACGTGACGATGCAGCGAGGAAAAACTGTAGCGCACATCGTTGGTGCGCCCCGTGGCGATGTTCAGGAGTGAGGAGAGGTCGCGCGGCATCGGATAGGGCCGCACGGCCTCGGCCTGGATCATCCCGGCATTGCCGTAGCTGGTCTCGCGGCCCGGCTCCCTGCGGTCGACCAGCGTGACCGCCCAGCCGCGCTGCCGCAAATGCACGGCGGCGCCCACGCCAACCATGCCGCCGCCGAGAATGATTGCGCTTTGCATCGGCAGAGCTCTCCTGTCAGGCCGGCTTCGGCGCAAGCCTGGGCTGCGCGGTGTTGATGGTCGCGGCGACGACGACCGACATCGCCGTCATCGCGACCAGGAAGCCGAAGGCCGCGTCGAACGATCCTGACCCGGTCACGATGAAGCCCATGATGGCGGGCGCGACGAAGCCCGCGCTCTGGCCGCCGAGATTGACCATGCCGATGCCGGATCCGATCTGGTCGTCACGCAGCAGCTTTGTCGGAAGTGCTACCACCGAGGCCAGCACGAAGGATTTGAAGAAGTAGACCACCGATTGATAGACGATCAATGCGGTGATCGTCTCCGCCTTGTACATGGCGTAGAGGAAGATGCCGGTCAACGCGGAGCTGCCGATCAAGAGGTATTTTTCGCGCTCGGCGAAGAACGTGGTCATCACCCAGCCGCCGATCGCGGTCGCGAACGTCGCCATCACGAACGGGATCGGCGCCACCACGCCGACGGTCTTGAGGTCGAGCCCGCGCTGCTGGAGCAGATAGAGCGGCATCCAGGAATCCAGGCCCTTGTTGACGCAGGAGAGGCCGAACCACACCACCATCAGCTGCCACAGCAGCGGATTCTTCATCAGCTCGCGCATCGGAGCGCGGGGCTTTGCCGTCACCGGCCCCACGCCGATACGCGCGAGATGCGGAACAAAGACGAAATAGATCGCCGCGAACAGGACGCCGGCGATGCCGATGGCATTGAAGGCATGACGCCAGCCCAGCCAGAGGATCAGCGGCGCCATGATCAACGGCGCGACCATGCTGCCGGCATAGTTCGACGACAGCAGCAGCGCCGACATCTTGGGCCGGCTGTCCTTCCTGAACAGCTCGGCGATGGCGCGAATGCTCGCCGGGGGAAAGCCGCCCTCGGCGATGCCGAAGATGAAGCGGATCGCGATCAGCGAGGTCAGCGACCAGGCAAGGCTCGTGAACGAGGTGAACAGCGACCACATCACGATGGTGACGATGACCACATATTTCGAGCCGAAGCGGTCGGAGAGCCATCCGCCGGGCACCTGCATCGCGGCGTACCCCAGGAAGAACGCGCTGATGACGATGCCGAGATCGGCAGCCTGGAGATTGAAGTCCTTGCCGATCTGCGCCAGCGCCAGCGAGATCGCGGCGCGGTCGATGTAGGAGATGCAATAGGCGAGATAAAGCAGGACGAAGGCGACGATTCCGGTCTTGCGGTTCGACAATTCGGCCATGTGGATCTCCGTGATGCCGGCGACCCGGCGGTCATGCCTGCTTGGTTTGTTCCGGGGGTCTATTCCCAGGCGAGGAAGCCGGGCGCAGACGCCAACGGCGGCGCTGCGGCAAGCCGTGCGAGGTCCGGCACCGGCTGGCACATCTGCGCGTCATTCGCGAATGCGGCCTCGATGCTCGCGGCAACCGCGAGCACGATGGCGTCGCCGCCGCGCGGGCCGACGATCTGCAGGCCGAAAGGAAGCCCGGCTTCGTCGACGCCGAGCGGAATGCTGATCGCGGGATGGCCCGGCAGCGTCACGGCGTAGGCGAGCGCGAGCCAGTGGAAATAGGATTTCGTCGGCACCCCGTCGATCTCGGCGGGATAGAGCTCCGACCAGGGCCGTGGACTGAGCGTGATGGTCGGACTGATCAGCACATCGTGGCTTGCGAAGAAGCTCTGATAGGCGCGATAGATCCGCGTCTGCGTCGTCGCGGCGCGCCCGTGGTCTTCCAACGTGTAGCTCAGCCCTTCCTCGACATTGGCGCGGACATTGGGGCCGAGCATCTCGGGCCGTTCCTTGTAGTTCTTGCCGTGCATCGCCAGGAACAGTCCGGCGCGCAGCACGGCGAAGGCATGGTCCGCGCCGGTGCAGTCGGGCGTCGCCTCGCGGCATTCGGCGAATAGCGGCGCGAGCTTTTTCACGCGAACGCGGAAGACGCGGCGGATGGCCTGCTCCGTCGGCGCGAAGCCGAAATCTTCGGTGAAGGCAAGGCGTAGCTTGCCGAGCTCTGCGGGACGCGGCGCGGCCCAGCGTTCGGCGCGTCCGCGCAAGGGCTCGCCGGGAAGCGAGTAGGCAAGTGGATCGCGGGCATCGTCGCTCGCCATCACGGACAGCATCAGCGCGGTATCGGCGACGTTGCGCGCCATCGGTCCGTCGGTCGACAGGTTGGACCAGCCGAAGGCGCGCTTCTCGCTCGCCACGAGGCCGTAGGAGGGACGCATGCCGACAATGCCGGCATAGCCCGCGGGATTGCGCAAGGAGCCGCCGGTGTCGGAGCCCGAGGCGAGCGGGGCCATGCCGCAGGCGAGCGCGACCGCCGAGCCGCCGGAGGAGCCGGCGGCCGAGCGCGCGGGATCGAAGGGATTGCCGGTCGCGCCGAACACGGGATTGCGCGTGTTGCCGCCCGCCGCCCATTCCGGCGTGTTGGTCTTGCCGAAGATGATGGCGCCGGCGGCGCGCAGCCGCGCGACCGAGCCCTGATCGGCGGCCGGCACGTTGTCGCGCAATAGCGGGCTGCCGTAGGTGGAGCGCATCCCGGCGGTGTCCTGCGTGTCCTTGATCAGGACGGGAAGCCCGTGCAGCGCGCCACGATCCTCGCCACGCAGGATCGCGGCCTCGGCTTGCTTTGCCGCAGCGCGTGCGCCTGGCTCGTCGAGTGTCACGACGGCGTTGACGGCAGCATTGGTGGTGGCGATGCGCGACAGGCAGGAATCGAGCAGTTCGACGGGGGAGATCGCCCGCGCGGCCAGCAGGCGGCGCAGCTCAACGGCACTCGTGTCACACGGTTCGGACAACGCCAGCCCCTTTCAAATTATGAAAACGATTTAGCATATCGGAAAGTAGGGCCGGCGCACCAATATTCGTCAAAGTCGGCTACTTCATGCACAAATCCTGGCTTTTATGCCCAGGAGGCCACCGTTGAAGGTATCCAGGGGTGCGATAAGCCGAAAATATTAGGCCGATCCGCAAATATCTTTTCTCAGCTTCGTGATAGAGATGCTGCATGAGCGAGATCACGACATCCGAAGGTGCCAATTCCCAGCTCGGCCAATGTCTCAAGGCTGCGCGCCAGGCGCGAGGCCTGACGCTCAAGCAGGTGGCGGAACGGACCGGCATGGCGCTCTCGACCCTGTCGAAGGTCGAGAACGGCCTGATGTCGCTGACCTACGACAAGCTGCTCCAGCTCACCTCCGGCCTGAAGATGGAGATCGCGGAGCTGTTCAATCCCGCGGTCGCAGCGCCCGCGCCGGGACGGCCGGTCACCGCGCGGCGGAGCATCAGCCGGGCCGGGCAGGGCCAGCTGATCAATACGAAGTTCTACACCTACACCTATCAATGCACCGATCTGATCGGCAAACGCATGGTGCCGATCGTGGCCGAGGTGCGCGCGCGGTCGCTCGACGAGTTCGGCCCGCTGCTGCGCCATGCCGGCGAGGAGTATTTTCTGGTGACGAGCGGACGCGTCGCTGTTCACACCGAGTTCTACGCGCCGGAGATACTGGGCGAGGGTGACGGCATCTATCTCGACAGCACGATGGGCCACGCCTACCTCAACGCCGGCGAAGCAGCCTCCGCCAAGGGCGTCTGTCTCTGCACCAGCGAGGCGCCCGATCTCTACGACCAGCTGCGCCAGATCGCATCGCGCGATGTGGCGCCGGTCGGGGATGACGAACTGCCGCCGTAGTGGTCCAGTGAGGTTTGAAACGAAAAACGCCCGGCTTTTGCCGGGCGTTTTTTATTTGGATGTTCGCTCTATTCGCCGCCGCCGAAACGCCGCGACCACCAGCCTGCGCGACGCGGAGCCGCCGGCGTTTCGACTGTCGCTTCCGGCGCGGGTTCAGGTGCAGGCGCGGGCGCAGCTACAGGCTCCGGCGCTGCTGCAGCAGCGGTTGACGGCTCGCTCGGGCTGCTCGACAGGAAGCTCACCTTCTCGCGAACGGTGGAGCGGCGTCGCGTGGCCTTGTCGTCGGCTGCGGGCTCGTCTTCCACGATGGCAGCCGGCGCGGCCTGGACCGGAGTTTCAACCGGTGCCTGGTGGAAATGGGGCTCGGGCTGGGAGGTCTGGGGCTCAACCGCGGCGATGTGCTCCGACTGCGCAATCGACGGCGCCGCCTCGTTGCCGGCGCTGTCGAAATCGGCCACCGCGTCGGTCGCTTCCGACGGCGGATTGCCGCCGAGCTCGTCGCCGATCGAGCCGGCGAGACCTTCTTCGTTGCCGCCGCGCCGGCGACGACCACCCCTGCGACCACGCCGGCGACGGCGTTCGCCGTTGCCCTGCTGCTCGCCGCGGGCGGCCTGTTCCTCGCCTTCCTCGCTGTCCTGCTCGGACTCGGAATCCTCTTCGCCTTCGCCGGCAATCATTGCAGGCTCGGGAAGCGTCGCGGGTGAATCCTCGCGCAACTCGCCCTCGCGCTGGCCGCCGCGACCGCGGCGGCGGCGGCGGCGCTTGCGGCGCTGACCGTCCTGCTCGGGAGAAGCGTCGCCTGCGGCCTGCTCCTCGGCGAGACCTTCGGTCTCCTCGGTCTCGACCTCGGATTCAGTCTCCAGGTCAAAGCCGTCCTCGTCGTCATAGGCCTCTTCGGCCAGCGGCGGCGGGCTTGCGGCGGCCTGGGCTGCCAGCAGCGCCTTGGCGGCTTCGAGCGTATGGACCTGCTCGCCGCGGTCAATCACATAAGCCTGCGGCCCGCTGACGCTGGGGTCGGCGATCACGGACAGCGTGACCTTGAAGCCGTTTTCGAGGTCGCGCAGATGGCCGCGCTTGTGGTTGAGCACATACAGCGCGACGTCGGTGCGGGTGCGTACCACGAGATTGTGGGTCGCGCCCTTCATCAGGATCTCTTCGAGGCCGCGCAGCAATTGCAGCGCCACCGAGGACACCGAGCGGACATGGCCGGTGCCGCCGCAATGCGGGCAGGGGTCGGTCGAGCTCTCGAGCACGCTGGCGCGGATGCGCTGGCGCGACATCTCGAGCAGGCCGAAATGCGAGATGCGGCCGACCTGGATGCGCGCGCGATCCTGCCTGAGGCAGTCGGACAGCTTGCGCTCGACCGCACGGTTGTTGCGCTTCTCGTCCATGTCGATGAAGTCGATGACGATCAGGCCGGCGAGGTCGCGCAGGCGAAGCTGGCGGGCAACCTCTTCGGCCGCCTCCAGATTGGTCTTGAGCGCGGTGTCCTCGATATGGTGCTCGCGCGTCGAGCGTCCGGAGTTGACGTCGATCGAGACCAGCGCTTCGGTCTGGTTGATCACGATGTAGCCGCCGGAGCGCAGCTGCACCGTCGGCGAGAACATTGCGTCGAGCTGACTCTCGACGCCCATGCGCGAGAACAGCGGCTGGCCGTCGCGGTACTGTTTCACCGCACTGACATTGGCGGGCATCAGCATCTTCATGAAGTCGCGTGCTTCGCGGTAGCCGGCGTCACCGGCGACCGAGATCTCGTCGATCTCCTTGTTGTAGAGGTCGCGCAGCGAGCGCTTGATCAGCGAGCCTTCCTCGTAGACGAGGGTGGGGGCCTGCGACTTCAGCGTCAGGTCGCGCACCGTCTCCCACATCCGGATCAGGTACTCGAAGTCGCGCTTGATCTCGGGCTTGGTACGGGCGGCGCCTGCCGTGCGCAGGATGATGCCCATGCCCTCGGGCACGTCGAGATCCTGCACCACTTCCTTCAGGCGCGAACGGTCCTGAGCCGAAGTGATCTTGCGGCTGATGCCGCCGCCGCGCGCAGTGTTCGGCATCAACACGGCATAGCGGCCGGCGAGCGACAGATAGGTCGTCAGCGCCGCGCCCTTGTTGCCGCGCTCTTCCTTCACCACCTGCACCAGCATCACCTGGCGGCGCTTGATGACTTCCTGGATCTTGTACTGGCGGCGCGGACGGAAGGTGCGCTCCGGCACTTCCTCGAGCACGTCGTCACCGCCGACGGATTCGACGACTTCCTCTTCGGCTTCCTCGCCGTCTTCCTCGTCCTCGTCGTCTTCACCAGCAGCTTCCGCAGCCTCGCCATCCGGCGCCTCGGCCGTTTCGCCGGCGGCGTAAACAGCATCAGCCGGCTCGGTGACGGCGGTTACGACTTCGGCAAAAACCTCGCCATGTGCTTCGGAGGTCGGGGCCTCCTGAAGTTCGGCAGCGGTCTCGGCCGCAACGACGGGCTCTGCGCCGATCGCCGCGACGGGCGCAGACGTCTCTTCGGCGTGATGTTCGTGGTCGTGATGATCGTGCGCGTGGTCGTGACCATGATCGTCATGATCGTGCGCATGCGCGTCATCATGGGTGTGCGGATGATCGTGGTGGCCGTGATCATCATGCTCGTGATCGTCGTGATCGTGATGATCGTGGTCGTGATGGTCGCGGCCCTCGTGCTCGCCGTGATGCTCCGCATCGGCGTGCAGGTGCTCGCCTTCATGGGGCGCACCCTCGGCATGCTCGAGCAGGGGCTGCCCCTCGACCGGCTGGGCCGCGGAATCTGCCCCGGCATCGAGACCCTCGACGATGTCGCTGCGAACGCGCTCGCCATGGCCGCGACGGCGGGCGTTGCGGTGGCGCGAGCGGCGGCGGCCGTGGGAGCGGTTCTCGCTCTCTTCCTCGGCTTCGCGATGAGCCTGCTCCTCGGCCTCGATCAGCGCCTGCCGGTCGGCGACCGGGATCTGGTAGTAGTCTGGATGGATTTCGCTGAAGGCGAGGAAGCCGTGGCGGTTGCCGCCATATTCAACGAAGGCGGCCTGGAGCGAGGGTTCGACCCTGGTGACCTTGGCGAGGTAGATATTCCCGCGCAGTTGCTTGCGTTGCGCGGTCTCGAAGTCAAACTCTTCGACGCGATTGCCACGGACCACGACGACCCGGGTCTCCTCCGGGTGGGTGGCATCGATCAACATCTTGTTGGGCATGTCTTAACTCTTGGCGGCGGCGGGCGCGATCGACCGTGGGCGCAATCTGCGCTGCCGGGTGACGCGACGGTCCACCTGATTCGGGGGTGAGGGGAAGGCCGAAACGCCGTCTCTCGCGCCTTGCCGAAACGGAAGCTTCAGGACCGAAGCGGCGCGCGGGTTTTTCACTCCGCAGCGTCGCGAACGGTCCCTTAGAATTCGTCGGCACAGTCTGGCGCATCAAGCGTCGGCCCGTATGAAACATTGGGCGGCGGAGCCACCCCTAATCAGTTGCTGCTGGCCAGGCATGGCGCGTGCGCACTCGCCCTGGATCAAGAACCGCCCCCTCAGGATTGAGAAGCCGGGTAACTGGTCGCGTCGCTGTCAAAACTGTCCCGGAAACAGTGTGGTAACCGGAAACCGTCCGCCACCGGGGCTTGCCCCGTTCCGCCTCGCCGCCGCGCACCGCGCTGGTCGTTGAGGGGAACAGAAAAACGCTGGAATTCCTGAACTTTGGGAACTCCGGCGCTGCACCGAGAGGCTGAATGCGACACAACCGGAAATCATTGGCCGTCAGCAATCCGTACATACGAGGAATGGGCCATCCGTGCAAGGGAGCGTCGCACGCCGGTCACAGTCGGAGAGTTTCGCGCTACCGTCATTAAGGATCGATTAACCCTGTGGTTCTATTGCGTTAAAGAGGCTGCTCGGAGGCACGGAATCGGTGGCGAGCCGCACAAATCAACGGGTTTTGCTGGGATTTGCGCTCCTTTGCGCCGCAGCATTGCCGTGCGCCGATTCGTCTCGTCTGAATGCGGCGGAGAGCACACCGCAACCCTCTGTTGCGGCGGCGAATTTTCCGATTGCCTCGGCCGCGCGGCTCGCTGGTGACGGCAAGCAGACCCGCTTTATTCTCGACCTCGACCAGACCGTCAGCTTCCGCGCCACGACGCTCGCCGACCCCTATCGTGTCGTGGTCGACGTCCCCCAGATGAACTTTCAGCTGGCACCGGGTACCGGGGCCGGACGAGGACTGGTCAAGGCGTTCCGCTATGGGCTGGTGATGCCAGGCGGCTCCCGAATCGTGTTCGATCTGACGGGACCAGCCAAGATCACCAATTCCTACGTGCTCGAGGCGGCCAATGGCCAGCCGGCCCGGCTGGTGCTCGAGCTCGAGGAGGTCGACCGCGCGGCCTTCGTGCAGACGCCGGCGCCCGAAAATCGCTCCGAACTGCGGCCGACGATCGCCGCCGCGCCGCCGGCAACGATTCCCACAGCTCCGGAGCCCGCGCCGCAGAAGCCGGCCGCGCCGGCCGATGGACGACCGGTGGTCGTCATCGACCCCGGTCATGGCGGCATCGACAACGGCACCCAGTCGAGCGGCGAGAGCGAGAAGAACCTGGTGCTGGCCTTCGGTCTTGCGCTGCGCGACCGGCTGGAAAAATCAGGCAAATACCGCGTGGTAATGACCCGGGACGACGACACCTTCATTCCGCTCAACGACCGAAGCAAGATCGCCCGCAATCTGAACGCTGCGCTGTTCGTCTCGATCCACGCCGACGCGCTGCCGAAGGCCGAAGGCGATGCGCAGGGCGCCACCATTTACACGCTGTCGGACAAGGCCTCGGATGCCGAAGCCCAGCGCCTGGCGGATGCCGAAAACCGCGCGGACGCAATCGCCGGCTTCAACCTCGCCGAGGAGCCGACCGATGTCGCCGACATCCTGATCGATCTGACGCAGCGGGAAACGCGCACCTTTTCAAACCGCTTTGCCCATTTATTGATGGGTGAAATGAAGACGACCGTGCGGATGCACAAGCATCCCCTGAAGTCGGCCGGCTTCCGGGTGCTGAAGGCGCCCGACGTGCCCTCGGTGCTGGTCGAGATCGGCTACGTCTCCAACAAGGGGGACCTCGAGCACCTCGTGTCCGAGGGCTGGCGGTCCAAGGCCGTGGGCTCGATGGCCCAGGCGATCGACACATTCCTGGCCAAGCGGATGGCGACGGCAGGGGCCAGCAATTGACAAGGGCATGCCGGTTCCGCTGTTAAGCCCTAGTTTGGCCACAGCGGACGCCTTATAAAAACGATGCAGGGGGTTCCGGAATCGACGAGAATCCCGTTCGGCAAGCGTCTTTCGGTCCGGTGGCGGTGTAATCGAGTAGGCCGGTGAATTCGCGACGTGAGGATGGCGCCCGTTTGAGCCGCCTTGTTTGGGCGGTTGGTTGGGGGCCTTGGGCTGATCCTGGGATTGAACGGATAAACACATAATGCGCTTGCTTGTGCGGTTCATGGGCTTCCTGTTCGCTGCGGGAACGGTGGTGTTCCTTGTCGGTGTCGGTGCCGTGGCAGGCCTGATCTGGCATTTTTCCAAGGACTTGCCCGACTACTCTCAGCTTCAGGATTACGAGCCGCCGGTGATGACCCGTGTGCACGCGGTCGACGGCTCGCTGCTCGGCGAATACGCCAAGGAGCGGCGGCTTTACCTGCCGATCCAGGCGGTGCCGAAGCTGGTGATCAACGCGTTCCTCGCGGCCGAAGACAAGAATTTCTACGAGCATGGCGGCATCGACTACACCGGCATGGCGCGCGCGGGCCTGCTTTACCTGCAGAACTACGGCTCCAACCGCCGCCCGCAGGGTGCCTCGACCATCACCCAGCAGGTCGCCAAGAACTTCCTTCTGACCAACGAGGTCTCGTTTGCGCGCAAGATCAAGGAAGCCTTGCTCGCGATGCGAATCGAGAAGACCTATTCGAAGGACAAGATCCTCGAGCTGTACCTGAACGAGATCTATCTCGGCCTCGGCGCCTACGGCATCGCCGCCGCCTCGCTGGTCTATTTCGACAAGTCGGTGAACGAACTCACCGTGGCGGAAGCCGCCTACCTCGCGGCGCTGCCGAAGATGCCGGCGACGCTGCATCCGGTCCGCAACCGCGATCGCGCCATCGAGCGTCGCAACTACGTGATCGACCGCCTCCAGGAGAACGGCTGGATCAAGCAGGCCGACGCCGACAAGGCCCGCAAGGAGCCGCTGGTCGTCACCAACCGCTCCAACGGCGCCCACACCTTCGCCGGCGAGTATTTCGCCGAGGAGGTCCGCCGCGACATCTTCGAACGCTATGGCGAGAAGAAGCTCTACGAGGGCGGCCTCTCGGTCCGCACCACGCTCGATCCGAAGATCCAGGTCATGGCGCGCAAGACCATGGTCGCTGGCCTCGTGAACTATGACGAACAGCAGGGCTATCGCGGCGCCATCAGCAAGCTCGACATTTCGGGCGATTGGGGCGTGAAGCTCGCCGAGATCAAGTCGCTCTCCGACATCTCGCCCTGGCGCATGGCGGTGGTGCTGGAGACCAGCGACCAGTCGGCGCGCATCGGCTTCCAGCCGAACCGCGAGCTCGGCGGTGCCGTCAGCAAGCAGCGCGAGACCGGCCTCGTCACGCTCGACGGCGTGCGCTGGGCGAGGGCGGCCCAGGGCAATCTGAAAGGCAAGACGCCCACGTCAGTCGCGCAGGTGCTCCAGCCCGGCGACGTGATCTATGCAGATCCGCTCTACAGCAAGGAAGGACAACCGGTCGAAGGTCAGTACCGTCTGCGCCAGATCCCCGAAGTGTCGGGCGCGATGGTGGTGATGGACCCATGGACCGGCCGCGTGCTCGCGATGGTCGGTGGCTTCTCGTTCGACCAGAGCCAGTTCAACCGCGCTACCCAGGCCTACCGGCAGCCGGGATCGTCGTTCAAGCCGATCGTCTACTCGGCGGCACTCGACAACGGCTACACGCCGTCGACCGTCGTGCTCGACGCGCCGATCGAAATCGATCAGGGCCAGGGCGCGGGCGTGTGGCGTCCTGAAAACTTCTCGGCGAACAAATATCAGGGACCGGTGACGCTGCGGAACGCGCTGCGGCAGTCGCTCAACACGGTGACGGTGCGCCTCGCGCAGGACATTGGCATGCCCCTGATCGGCGAATATGCGCGCCGCTTCGGCGTCTATGATGAGTTGCCGAACTATCTCTCCTACGCACTCGGCGCCGGCGAGACCACGGCGATGCGCATGGTCACGGCCTATTCGATGATCGCAAATGGCGGCCGCCGCGTGAAGCCGACCTTGATCGACCGCATCCAGGACCGCTACGGACACACCATCTTCAAGCACGACCAGCGCGAATGCCGTGGCTGCGATGCGCCCGGCGGCTGGAAGAACCAGCCTGAACCGCAGCTGATCGACCGCCGCGAGCAGGTGCTGGATTCCATGACCGCCTATCAGATCACAGAGCTGATGGAAGGTGTGGTCCAGGCCGGTACCGCGACCGTCGTAAGGGAAGTCGGCAAGCCGATCGCCGGCAAGACCGGTACGACCAACGAAGCGAAGGACGCCTGGTTCGTCGGCTTCTCGCCTGACATCGCGGTCGCCATCTACATGGGCTACGACAAGCCGCGTCCGCTGGGTAAGGGCAACGCCGCGACCGGCGGTCATCTGGCTGCCCCCATCGCCCGCGATTTCCTCAAGCTCGCGCTCGCCGACAAGCCCGCCGTTCCCTTCAAGGTGCCGGCCGGCATCAAGCTGATCCGCGTCGTCGCCAAGACCGGCATGCGCGCCGGCCCCGGCGAGACCGGTGGAACCATCCTCGAAGCCTTCAAGCCGGGCACGGCGCCGCCGGACAATTACTCGGTCATCGGTGTCGCCGACGCCGACGGACGCGGCGGCGTGCCGCCGGCGCCGACGCAGGCACCGGATTCAGGCTTATTCATGCGGCCGGGCACCGGCGGGCTGTACTAGGCCAGCGGATAAGACAGGCGATCGCGGTTGCGCTTTGCGGCCGCCGCCGCTACATCCCCCATCTGAATTGTACGCGGGATTCCGCGAGATCCGAGAACGACATGCGCGCCGAAATCGAACGGTTGGTAGAAGAGATCAAGCAGTCAGTCGGGCTGCTGAGGAGGCATCTTTGACGTCGAGAAATCGACGGCGCGCCTCGCTGAGCTGAACAAGCTCGCAGAAGATCCCAACCTCTGGAACGATCCCCAGAAGGCCCAGAAGCTGATGCAGGAGCGAACCTCGCTGGAGGATTCGCTCTCGGGCATCGGCAAGGTCGAGCAGGAGCTCGAAGACGATATCGGCATGATCGAGCTCGGCGAGGCCGAGGGCGATGACGGCGTGGTCGCCGAGGCCGAAGCCGCGCTGAAGACCCTCAAGAAGGAAGTCGCTCGACGCGAGCTCGAGGCGCTGCTGTCGGGCGAAGCCGACCGCTTTGATTCCTATCTCGAAGTCCATGCCGGCGCCGGCGGCACCGAGAGCCAGGACTGGGCGCAGATGCTCTTGCGCATGTACACGCGCTGGGCCGAAACGCACGGCTTCAAGGTCGAATACCTCGAAGAGTCCGAGGGCGAAGAAGCCGGCATCAAGTCCGCGACCATCCAGGTCTCCGGTCACAATGCCTATGGCTGGCTGAAGACGGAAGCCGGCGTGCACCGGCTGGTGCGCATCTCGCCGTTCGATTCCAATGCACGGCGACACACCTCGTTTTCGAGCGTGCAGGTGTTCCCTGTCATCGACGACAGCATCAAGATCGACATCAAGGAATCCGACGTCCGCACCGACACCATGCGGTCGGGCGGAGCCGGCGGCCAGCACGTCAACAAGACCGAATCCGCGGTGCGCCTGACGCACATTCCGACCGGCGTCGCGGTGGTGTGCCAGGCCGGCCGCTCCCAGCACAAGAATCGCGCGCAGGCCTGGGACATGCTGCGCGCGCGCCTCTACGAGATCGAGCTGAAGAAGCGCGAGGAGAAAGCCGCCGCCGATCAGGCCGCCAAGACCGATATCGGCTGGGGCCACCAGATCCGCTCCTACGTGCTGCAGCCGTATCAGATGGTGAAGGACCTGCGCACCGGTGTGCAGACCTCCGACACCTCGGGCGTGCTCAACGGCGAGCTCGACGACTTCATGGCCGCAACGCTCGCGCAGCGCGCCTTCGGCACCACCGCCGGCGACGTCGAGGACGTGGACTGATCATGAGCCGCGTCGCCTTCATCGGATTGGGGCGGATGGGTCACGGCATGGCCGGCCGCTATCTCGATGCCGGCTTTACCGTGACGCTGTGGAATCGCAGCAGATCAAAAGCGGAAGACCTGATTGCGCGCGGCGCGAAATGGGCAACCTCGCCCGAGGACGCCGCGATAGACGCTGACGCTGTCGTGACCATGGTCGCCGACGACGAAGCCTCGCGCGCGGTCTGGCTCGGGCCCAACGGGGCCGCCAAAACGGCGAAGGCGGGCACCATCGCGATCGAGTGCTCCACCGTTTCCTACGACCATGCGCGCGAGATGGGCCGCGAGCTCAATGCGCGTGGGCTCATCTACATCGATTGCCCCGTGACGGGATTGCCGGATGCGGCAGCCGCCGGAAAGCTGACGTTGCTCGCCGGCGCAGATAGCGCCGACCTCGAGCGCGCGCGGCCGTTCCTCGAACCGATCGGTTCGACCATCCGCCATTTCGGCGCGGTCGGCTCGGGCACGGTCTACAAGCTCATCAACAATCTCCTCGGCGCCATCCAGATCGCGGGTCTCGCCGAGGGCCTCGCGATTGCCGAGCAGGCGGGGCTCGATATGAAGCTGGTGCTGGAGTCGATCCAGGCCGGCGTTGCTGCGAGCCCGCAGGTGCAGCGCCATTCCAAGCGCATGGTCGCGCGCGATTTCAGTGGCGCAACCTTCACGGCCGCGCTCCGGCACAAGGATGCCGCCTACGCCGTGAAGCTCGCCGAGAGCCTGCTGGCGGACAAGCCGCTGGTCTCGCGCGCTGCGGTCGAGGCCTACGCGCAGGCCAAAGCCGCGATGCCCGACGACGATGAAGGCAAGATGATCGAGTTGGTGTCGCGGCCGAAGGGCGCGGTCTGACCGCGGCGCGAGCAATGCGCGGCCCGATCTCCGGGATGAGCCGCGCGTTTGATCTGCATTATTGCTCGAACGTGCGAACGCCCTGTATGCCGGAATCCGTCCGGATCATGCGTCCCTTCTTCCCGTCATCAGTCAAAAAGACGTCCCAGTGCGCTGTGCCGCCGGGTTGACCCTGGAGGGTGATCGTTCCCGTGCAGTCCTTGTCAATCGTGTACGTCCCGTTCAGAGTTTCGCGTTGAACGATCGCATGACGCAGGGAGGTCTGTTTGCCTGAAAACTTTCCTGCCCCGTCAAAGTCAAACGCGCCGTAGTGATAGTTTGTGCCCTGGCCAGTAAATACATAGCGGCCCTGGAGTTTCTCGACTGAGCACGTCTGTGGTGCCCCGTGAGCCATTGGGGCGATCAGCAGAGAGCATGCAAACATCAGACTTGCGCCCATTGTGCCGCTTGTGAGACTCAATTTCATCGCATCGTCCTCTATCCGTTCCAGTTCTGGAACAACACGCCAGGATTGCGGCAGAAAGGAGAATTCGCGCCGTTAAGGAGAGGTTGCTGGTCGAGGGCGCTTGCTGCCCTCGGGTCAGACCTCGCTGATCGCGACGCTCGAGATGCGGCTGATGTCGTTCTGAATCCGGGTGGGTTTGGGGAGATCCGCGCAGCGGCGTCTGTCGGGAATCGGGTGGTTACATCTGTCACGTTGCTCTAGGCGGCAGGTTCGGCCGCTGAGGTGAAACCTATGCCCCCGAACGATATCAGGATCGACGCACGAGACTGGTCGCTACTCGCTGTGCTCTCGATCTTCTGGGGCGGCTCGTTCTTCTTCAACGGCGCCGCGCTCCGCGAGTTGCCGCCGCTGACGCTGGTGTTCCTGCGCGTCGCGCTCGGTGCGGTCATTCTGCTGCCGCTGCTGGGCCGGCAGGGGATCAGCTTTCCGAGAGGCGTAGCGGGCTGGAAGCCGTTTTTCGTGATCGGACTGCTCAACAACGTCGTTCCGTTTTCGCTGATTGTCGCCGGCCAGACGTTCGTTCCAAGCGGGCTGGCCTCGATCCTGAACGCGACCACGCCGCTGTTCACGGTGATGGTGATGGCTATGGCGGGCGAAGAGGCGTTGCAGGCACGGCGGGTGGCCGGCGTGGCGCTGGGCCTTGCCGGGGTGATCATCCTGCGCGGGTGGGGTATCGAGGCGCGTACGGGGCAGGGGCTCGGCATTTTGCTCTGTCTCGGCGGCGCGCTGAGCTATGGCTTCGCCGCGCTTGCCGCCCGGCGATTGCTGAAGGACTCAGCCCCCTTGGGTACGGCGACGTTTCAACTGATGGCATCGACGGCGATGATGGCAATCGTTGCCGGCGCGGTGGAGCAGCCGTGGCATCTGGCGATGCCGGGCGTGGCGACCTGGCTCGCTGTGCTTGGCCTTGCCGCACTCTCGACGGCGCTCGCCTACATCGTCTTTTTTCAGATCATACGACGCTCCGGCGCAACGAATGTCATGCTGGTGACGCTGCTCATCCCCGTGACGGCTATCCTTCTTGGATGGCTGGTGTTGGGCGAGCCGATCTCCGCGCGTGAGATCGCCGGTGCGATCGTCATCGGCAGCGCGTTGATCGTAATCGACGGACGAGTGCTGAGAATGTTGCAGCGCGTCGGATAAGTTCCCAAGCTGCAGTTTCATTGCGCGGAAAATCCTGCCGCTTGCCAGTCACTCTCCGCCTTGCGACACTCCCCACAAAACAAGACTACAAAATCGGGGAGATAACGATGCCGGGTCGTCGCAAAAACCTTGCTGCCCTCGCCATGCTCGCTGCCGGCGTGCTCGTCATGACACCGGCCCTGGCGCAGAAGAAATACGATCCCGGCGCGAGCGATACCGAAATCAAGATCGGCAACATCATGCCCTATAGCGGACCTGCGTCGTCCTATGGCGTGATCGGCAAGACCGAGGCCGCGTTCTTCAAGATGATCAATGATCAAGGCGGCATCAACGGCCGCAAGATCAACTTCATCAGCTATGACGATGCCTATTCGCCGCCGAAGGCGATCGAGCAGGCGCGCAAGCTGGTCGAGAGCGACGAGGTGCTGCTGATCTTCCAGGCGCTCGGCACGCCCTCGAACTCCGCGATCATGAAATACATGAACGCCAAGAAAGTGCCGCAGCTCTTCGTCGCCTCGGGCGGCACCAAGTTCGGCGACCCCAAGAACTTTCCGTGGACCATGGGTTTTCAGCCGAACTACCAGAGCGAGGGGCGAATCTACGCAAAATACATCCGCGACCATTTTCCGAACGGCAAGATCGCGGTGTTCTGGCAGAACGATGACGCCGGCAAGGACCAGTTCAAGGGCCTGAAGGACGGGCTCGGCGACAAGGCCAGCATGATCATCGCCGACAAATCCTATGAGGTCAGCGATCCCTCGATCGACTCGCAGATCGTCGCGCTGCACGATTCCGGGGCCGACATCTTCTTCTCATGGGCCGCGCCCAAGGGCTCGGCGCAGGCGATCCGTAAAGTGGGCGAACTCGGCTGGAAGCCGAAGTTCTTTCTGGCCAACACTGCGACGTCGATTGCCTCGGTGCTCAAGCCAGCAGGGCTCGAATACTCCAAGGATATCATCTCGACCGCCTACCTGAAGGACCCGACCGATCCGACCTGGGACAAGGATCCGGCCGTGATCGCGTGGCGCGCCTTCATGGACAAGTATTACCCTGACGGCGACAAGGCCAATGCCAACAATCTCTATGGCTATGTGCAGGCCGAGGCGATGGCGCAGGTGCTGAAGCAATGCGACGACAATCTTACGCGCGACAACGTCATGAAGCAGGCCGCCAGCCTGAAGAATTTCCACACCGAACTGATGCTGCCTGGCGTTATGGTCAACACCTCGCCGGATGATTATTTCCCAATCGAGCAGATGCAGCTGATGCGTTTCAACGGGCAGGCCTGGGAGCTGTTCGGCGATGTCATCACCGGCGAGGTCGGCCACGAACACAGCCAATGATCAGCGCTGGCCGGCGTTGGTTCTCAGAATCATGCCGCCGGCGACACCGACGCCGAGCACGTAGATCCAGCCCTCGTGGAAATCAGTGAGATGCGAATTCACGAGCGAACTCGTGATGTTTTGCACGACGACGACGAGGCCGATCCAGGCGGCAAGACTGTTGCCGGTGAACAGGCGAAGGTGTGCCAACCACATGGCATAGAGGAGAATGACGCCCAATAGCCCCCATTGCACCGCGACATGCAGGGTCTGGTTATGGGGATTGCTCACGATCTCGGCGTCGAGGCTGGTTTCGCCCGAAGCTGCGCGCTCGAACTGGCGCTTGATCGATCCCGTGCCGTGGCCGAATAACGGTGCTTCGGCAAAGGCTGTGGCTGCCTTGCGCCAATAGGTCAGGCGCTGCGCAGTCGAGGCGCGGCTGATGTCCTCGCGTCCGTGCTGATATTCCACGGCGATGTCGGTGACGCGATGGCGCAGATAGGGTGACGCCGTCCAGGCCAGAGCGCTCGCGGCCGCCGCACTCGCGAACAGCAGCAGGGCTGCGCGCCGGCTCAGGTGCCGCCACGCAAACAGCAACAGCAGCACTGCAATGCAGAGCAGCGCGGTGCGGGCGGAGGCGACGAAGACCATGTTGGTCACGAACAGAGCGATCAGCGCGAGGCATGCGGCCGTGGCGATCAGGCTGCCGCCGCGCCAGAACCACAGCGCCGGCAGAGCGAGCGCGAAGACGCACAGCGTGAACTCCTGGCTCTGGTCGATGTAGTTCTTGACGGGAACACCCGATGACGCGGTTGCGGTCAGCTTCAGGGCGGGATCGAGCAGCACGATCCAGGCGTACACCGCCAGCAGCGCGCAGGAGACGAGAAAGGCCGCGCAAACATGGAAGCCGCGCTCCGACCGGCTGAAATGATAGAGCAGCGGCGGAATCAGCACGAGCTTGGCGACCGGCTTGACCGCGTGCAGCCGGTCGACCCAGACCCCATCGGACCACAGGACACCCAGAAGCGCGAGCAGCAGGATGACGAAGGGCAGGGCGTAAGCAGGCTGCACGAGGCGGCGCGCATAGTCCCGCCAGTCGATGGTCGGCGTCACCGCGAGCAGCCAGAGGCCAACGAAGATCGAGGGCGCGGTGGTTGACCATGGTAGTGACGCCGCGATCGACATGGCGAGCACGTCGGCGGCCTTGAACAGTGCCGCCGAGCGTTGCCGGGCCGGTGCGGTGACGGCTCCCGCGCACGCCGCGGTGTCGGCTGTCATGCTCACCGAGCCTACTGCGCCGCGACCAGTCGTTCCGGCGGCAGATAATGCCCCATGAAGTCGCGGGCCTGGGTCTGGTAGCCGAAGCGCTCCGCAAGCTCGGAGCGGCGCGCCCGGATCTTGCTGCGAGCTTCCTCCTGTCGCGCCAGCACCCTGGTGACGGAGGCGACGATCGACTCAGGTGAGAACGGATCGAAATAATCGGCCAGTTCGCCCGCGACCTCACGAAACACGGTGATGTCGGAGCACAGCACCGGCGTATTGGCGGCGAGCGCCTCGATGATCGGGATGCCGAAACCCTCGGCCAGGCTAGGCATGATCAGCCCGTGTGCCTCCGCGATCAGCGCGGCCTTCTCCTGCTCGTCGACATAACCGGCGAAACGGACATTCTTCGGAAGATTGCTCATCCGGCTGATCTGGCCGGCGTAGCCGATCACCACGAGATCGGCCTGCGGGATGTTGCGAAAGGCGCGAAGGACCGTGGCGACGTTCTTGCGCGGCTCGTTCGACACGATGATGACGAAGTTCGGCCGCCCCGGACGCCCCGACGGGGCTGGGAGGTGCAGGACATCCGGAGCGTCGAACCGGGTGCGGGGATACACGACCCGCGCCGGTAGGTGAGCAAATTGCGGCAACAGTTCCCTGAACCGCATCATGCTGTAGTTTGAAACGAAGGCGAGTTCGTCGGCCTGACGCAGGCTGGTACGGATTCGCGCCAGGAACTGCCGCGTAGCGATGTCGCTGAGCTTGAGGTCGGTGAGCGGCAACAAATCGTGGATCACGCAGATGACCTTGGTGTCCGGCCTGCGCTTGATCGCCACCCGTGTCGGTGTATCCACGACGATGACGTCGTAGTCGCGCGCGTCGATCCGTGGCGGCGGCAGCAGGAAGAAGGCCGAGGAGTCCTGATAGTTGAAAAATCCGGGCTCGAGCTGAAAGTCGCGAAACAGTTCGAGATGGCTCAGATCCGGCGGAATGTATTCGAGCGCGGCGGTCCTGTTCTCGATCAGCCGCGCGTGCAGGCTACGCAGGCCGATCGCGCCGAGGAGGCAGAGAAAATTGTCGCGCGACAACAACATGCCGACCCTGTGGCGCAGCCAGTCGAACTTGCGCCGCGTGCCGCTGAGCGTCACCGGTCCGCTCACGTTGACTTCGTCCAGAAAGCGATAGAGCGCGAGCAGCTCGATGTTGCGCGACTGCGCCGGAAACAGCTTCGTGCGGCGCTCGCGCCGGCACAGCTTGCGGTAACGCTTCGAGGTCTCCACCAGCAATGTGAGTTCGTGGCCCTCAGAGGCGAGCGAGCGCGTCAATTCCCGGGTGAAGTGGAAGATGCCGCGCTTGTGGTTGGGTTGTCCGAGCGACTCGGACACGACGAGGATACTCTGCTTCATGCGCTGATCTCGCGGAGCTCGAAAGGAGGAGCCGACGGTTGCTCGACCGTGACGGTCGAGGCGATGCGGCCGTGATCCAGATTGATGATGCTGGTGCAGGTGCGGCGCAGCAGCGGCAGGTCGTGCGAGGCGATGATCACGATGGCGGCCTGCGAGACCAGGTTCTGCAGGCGCCCCTCGGCCTTCTCGGCAAAATGCTCGTCGACCACGCTCAGCCATTCGTCGAGCAGGAGGATGTCGGCCGGAAAGGCGGTCGCGGTCGCGAACAGCACGCGCATCAGCATGCCCGAGGAGAACATCCGCAGCGGCAGCCGCTGCATGCGCTCCTCGAGTTCGGTAAAGGCCCAGATCTCGTCGATCACGGCGCGCGTCGGCTTGCGGCCGCTGATCCGCAGCAAGAGGGCAATGTTGTCCTCGGCGATGAAGTCGAGGTTCACTCCGGCATTGAGGCCGAGCAGGGGCACGACATTTCCGCGGATCGCCACGCGGCCGCTGCTCGGCGGATAGACGCCTGCGATCAACCGCAGCAGCGTCGACTTGCCGGATCCGTTGGGGCCTGCAAGCCCGATACGCGCCCCGGCCTCGGCCTCGAAGGTGATGTCGTCGACGGCGCGGATGATCCGCATCTCACCCTTTTCGCGGATGAGATGGCCGAGCAGCCTCCGCTTGAGTGAAAAGTCGTAGGCGCCGTAGAGGGGATAGTCGAGGCAGACATTGCGCAAGCTGATCTCGGCCATCGGTCAGATCCAGAAGGCGGCTTTGCGCAAATGCACCAGTGTCAGCACGCTCGCACAGAGCAGCAGCGCCAGCGTCACCAGGACATAGATGATGCTGGTCGCATCGACATGGCCGCCGACGAGCGGCTCGCGCCACACCGCGAACAGATGCGTCAGCGGATTGAGCCGCATTACGGTCGAGCGGTGATTGATGATGTCCGAAGACCAGATCACGGGCGAGGCGAGGAAGGCGAGCATCAGCGTGGATTCGATGATCGGCTTGAGGTCGCGATAACGCGTCGCCAGTGCGCCGAGGACGAGGCTGAGGGCGAAGGTGCAGATCACGAACAGCGACAGGCCGGGCAGCGCCGCGAGCCCACCGGAGAGATGATGCGGCGTGAGCAGCAGCCAGAGCGCGAGCGGGACGCAGGCATTGTGCAGGGCGAACAGCCCCTGGCGGAACGTGCATTGGAGCAGAAAGATCACCGGCGGCAGGGCACGGTCGCGGATCAGGCTCGCAGAGTTCTGCAGCGCGGTGGTAGCATCTAGCACGACGCTGTTGAGGAAGGTCCATGCGGTCATCGAGAGGGCCAGCATGGGCAGGCGTGCCAGCATGTCGGCATTCGACATCTGTCCGATCACCGAACCGAGCACTGCAACCACGATCGCCATCTGGAGCGACATCCAGAATGGACCCAGCAGCGAGCGCACGTAGCGATGACGCATGTCGGACCAGGCCAGCGCCGCGGCGATCCGGATGCTGTCGAACCAGCCTTTCTGCTTCTCATGATCGTCCGCCGGCACGGGCCTGTCGCATGGAGCCGCGACGGCGGCGCGGTAGACGGATTCCATGCCGTCCTTGAAGGCTGCGGCGGAATACCGGCTCACGGCGCGGGTCCGGGCTGAAAGCCCCATGCGGCGCCGCCGCTCGGGATCGCTGATCAGGGTGTCGATGGCCTCGCCGAGCGCTTCGGCGTCGCCGGGCGGCACGGTGATCGCTTCCATGCCGTGACGGGCGACGCGCGGCACCGCCGTGTCGAGCGCGGTGTTCACCACGGGACGGCCGGCGGCCATGGCTTCCAGCTGGACGAGGCCGAAGGTCTCGGCGTTGGTGACCGATGGCATCACGAAGACGTCGGCGAGGCACATCAGCTTGATGCGCTCGCAATCATTGACGGAGCCGAGCAGGCGGACGCGATCACCGAGGCCAAGCTCGCTGATCAGTTGCTCGAGCCTGGCGCGCTCGGCGCCTTCGCCGATGATCCAGACCTCGAAGTTGCGGTTGACGGCCGCGCGGATCAGCACGTCGAACCCCTTGTAGGGCACGAGCCGACCGCAGGCGAGCACGAGGCGGCCGCGGTCGTTGACGTGGTGTGGCTCGATCTTCGGCCAGTCGTAGACATCGGTGTCGATGCCGAACGGCACGACTTGGCATTTGTCAGCGAATTCCCGCAGCAAGGGCGTCTCGTCCACCAGCACCCGGTCGGACACGATGATCGCCTTGGCCAGGCGCAGCGTCCGCCGCATCAGGGGCTGGATCAACCAGCGCAGGCCCGCATGGGTGACGATGTCGGCGTGCCAGTGCACGACCAGCGGCCGCTTGCGGCCGAAGCCGAAGGCAAAGACGAGATCGGCGAGCGGGAAGGGCGCATGCAGAGCCAGCAGATCGTGCTCGGCTATCTTCTGCCACAGCCGCCAGGGATAGGTGGGCGCGGCCGGCAGCGACAGCACGTTGCCGAACGAACGGACGCGCTCGACCGGCACGTCGTTGACGACGATCTGGCGCTTCTCGGCCGACTGCGAGCAGACCAGCACGGCGGAGGCGAAGGCGTCCTGCAGGCTGGCGCAGATGTCCCGGATCACCGTCAGCGTGCCGCCGAACAGGTCGGGATAGTAGATCTTGAAGATGTGCAGCACCGACGGACGGCGCGGGAGTTCGCTGGTGTTTTGCATGATGGCGTCAGCCCGCGAGCAGTGCTGCGACGAACGGTGCTGCCAGCACCGAGAAGAAGATCACGCCGCGCAGCAGGGCCGGCAGCATCGGTTCGATCGCGCCGCGCCCCCAGTCGGGAGCCGGCACGGCACGCGGTGAACTGGAAATGCGGACCAAGCGGTCAGCCATGGGTTTAGTCCCTTTACGTCGCGCCCTCAGTGGCGTTTCGTATATGTGGGAAAATTTACCACGTCAATCGCGTAATGGGAAAATGTGGGATTGTGTCCCACGTGTGACGCGCGTACAATTCAGACATGAATGCCAAGTCCGGGCCCAAAGCGGCGGCTCCAGAGCCGAATGCCGCGAAAAAGCTGCACGCGCCGCTGGCGCGGCTGCTGCGCCCGCTCGTGCGGCTCTGTATCCGCAGCGGCATGACCTTTCCGGCACTGGCGCAATTGCTCCGCGAGCTCTTCGTCAACGTCGCCGAGCATGATTTCGCGCTTGAAGGCAAGGAGCAGACCGACAGCCGCGTCAGCCTGCTCACCGGCATCCACCGCAAGGAGGTCGCGCGCCTGCGCGGCGCCGGCGCGCCTGTGAACGAGACGCCGGCGGCGCTGTCGCTGACGAGCGCGGTGATCGCGCGCTGGCTCGCGGCGCCCGAGTTCACCGATGCAAGGGGCGAGCCGCTGGCACTGCCGCGCACCGCCGAAGGCGATGCGCCGTCATTCGAGCAGCTCGTCGGCTCCGTCACCAAGGACGTTCGCCCGCGCGCAGTGCTCGACGAATGGGTCGACCGCAAGCTCGTGACCATCAATGCGGACGACGAGATCGAACTGGTGGAGGCGGCGTTCGTTCCGAGCGGTGCTGACGACAGCAAATGGCATTATCTCGGCCGCAATTTGCACGACCATATCGCGGCCGCCGCCGAGAACGTGTCGGGGCCGGCGCCGCGCTTCCTCGAACGTGCCGTCCATTACAACAACATCTCGCCGAAGCTCGCCAGGCGCCTCGAGGCACGTTCGCGCGAGCTGGCGATGGATGCGCTGAAGACCGCCAACCGCGAGGCCAACCGCGCGCTCGCGAAGGACAAGGGCGGCGACGCCCGCTGGAACTTCGGCATCTACATCTATAGCGAAGATTATGACGATGACGTGGGCGAGGCCAAGGACCCCGGCAAAGAGGGCAGCTCCTCATGAGCAGGCCGCCGCTGATTTCGCGCCGTCTGCTGCTGACCGGGTTCTGGCTCGCCGGCACCGCGATTGCGCGCGCGCAGGTCAGGCGCGGCACGGATCAAGGTATCGGCGGGACCGGAATCACGCGCGGTGACGATCACGGCATCGGCGGCACCGGCATCGTCGGCGTGATCCAGCGTTTCGGCAGCATCTACGTCAATGGCGAGCGCGTCACCTATGCGAGCGACGTGCCGGTCCGCATCGACGGCGAGGCGGCGAGCCCGAAGGCGCTGCGCATCGGCCAGCTCGCGCGCGTGGTCGCGACGCGGCAGGCCGACGGCACGCTCGTCACGCGAAACATCGCGATCGCGAGCGAGGTTTCGGGGCCGATCGAGCAGGTGAAGGGCAACGAGCTGACGGTCCTCGGCCAGAAGATCGTGGCGAGCAACAAGGACAGCAAGCTCCGTGCCGGCACGCATGTGGCTGTCTACGGCTTGCGCCGGACCGACGGCGTGATCGTCGCAAGCCTGGTCGAGCCGCGCAGGGATGCAGCCGAACGCGTCACCGGTCTGGTCGAGCGCGGGCCCGACGGCCTGCATATCGGCGGGTTGAAGCTGACCGGCGTCGATCCCCTGCTGGTCGGCCAGCGCGTACTGATCGAGGGCAGCACGAGCCAGGGCGCGATGCAGGCCATGCGCACCCGCATCGAGGATTTCTCGGATCTCGTCGGCGCGAGCCGGCTGTCGATCGAAGCCTATGTGCAGCGCGCCGGCTCCAGCCTCCAACTCGGCTCGGGGCTCGTCGCCCGCGACAGCTCGCGCTTCGGGCCGGCAGCGGGCGAGGCGCGCATGGTCGTCAACGGCGTGTTCGATCGCTCGCGTGGCTTGCAGGTCGAATCGACGCGGGCGATCGGCCCTGCGACGGGCGCACCTCCGTCCGGCGGCGGCAATCCCGGCCGGTCGCCGGGCAGCTCGATCATGCATCCGGAGCGCAGCGCGCCGGGCTCGGGCAACAGTCCGCCCAGCGCGCCGGGTACGCCCGGATCTGTCCCCGGTGGCAATCCCGGCTCCGCGCCGTCAGGACCAAGCGGCCCGTCAGGTCCCGGTGGTTTTGGTGGGCCCGGTGGCGGGCCGATGGGCCCCGGCGGAATGGGTGGTGGCGGCTTTGGAGGTCCCGGAGGCGGGATGGGCGGTGGCCGGCGCTAGGCTCTCAGCACGCTGGAAGTGCAGGGCGCGGCTCTAACCCGCGCTCAGGCGCACGCCGGCGCGCAGGAATTTCTGCGGGTCGACGGCTTCGCCGTCGATGCGGGTTTCATAGTGCAGATGCGGGCCGGTCGAGCGGCCGGTCGACCCGACCAGGCCGATGACCTGGCCGATCTTGACGATCTCGCCGACCTTGACGTTGATCTCGGAGAGATGGCCGTACCTGGTCGACAGCCCGTTGCCGTGATCGACCTCGACCATGCGGCCGTAACCACCGGACCAGCCGGCCGAGACCACTTTGCCGTTGGCGGTGACGCGTGCGGGATCGCCGGTCGCGGCGCGGAAGTCGAGGCCGGTGTGCATCGCCGGCCGGCCGAGGAAGGGATCGCTGCGAATGCCGAAGCCCGAGGTGAACTCGACCTCACCGACGACGGGCTTGCGATAAGGCACCTGCGCGAGCGTGCGATTGAGCCGATCCATTTCGGCGCGCGTGACATTGATGCGATAGAGTTGCTTCTCGAACGGCCCTGCGTTCGCCGCGAGCTTCACCGGCACGAACGGGCCGCCCATTGCGGCGCGCGGCACGGCAGCCTCGAGATTGGCGAGGTTCAGGCCGAGGTCGCTGACCACGCCGCGCATCCGCCGCATCCGCGAATCCATGCCTTCCTCGACGGCATTGAGTGCTGCGACCTGCCGGCGCTCAACCTGATCGAGCGAGTTCGTCAGCCGGGCCAGGACATTGTCGAACCCCTGGTTCTTGGCGAATTGATTGACCGGCGGGGCGACCACGGCAGGCGCGCGCGATTCCAGCCGCGCTTCGCGGTCGGGGGGCGCCACGAAGATCACGGTGTCGCTGATCGGTGACGGTTTTGGCGTGCCCTGCATCGTCGTCTGGTTCGCTTCGCCACGCTGCGGCGCTGCGCGGGGAATCGATCCCGTGACATCAGGCATGGCGCCGAGCGCCGTAGCCCGGGACTCCAGCGCCGTCTGGCGCTTCATGATCTGGTCGAGCTTCTGGTCGAACTGCTCCTGGTCGAGCAGCTGCCGGCTGGTGGCGCGATCGACCTTGGCCCGCAGCTCGGCGATCCGGTCCTCATAGGCATACTGCATCTCGGCCTGACGGGCGATCAGCCGGGTCAGGACGTCGTCGCGGAAAGCGAAATAAGTGGCCGTCGCTGCCGACCAGAGTCCGAGGAGCACGACGGTCCCGACCACGATCCAGAACACGACCGGCCCGAGGCGAACCTGCTTGCCGTGATGCTGGATGGTGTAGGCGTCGTCGGTATCGGGGAGGGGAATCGCCGCCGCCGCCACGGCAGCAGGACGGCGATGGAAGGCCCGTCCGTGGTCGCGGGGATGATGCTGGGGGTACTGCGAATATTGGGCAGAACTTTTCGACATCGGCACTCCCGCGCCGGTCGGAACGGTTCCTTGCGGCCTAATTGCCGCGGCAATCTGAGCCAGTCATGGTTAATTTTCCGGAAACGGGAGCGCCCGATTTTAACGAGCTGGTTAAAGGCTTCTTGCCGCGGCCAGCACCTCGTCAGCATGTCCATCAACCCGGACATTGCGCCAGATCCTGGCCACTTTGCCGTTGGCACCGATCAGCACCGTGGTGCGAAGAATCCCGAGGAAACTCCTGCCGTACATGGATTTTTCGCCCCAGGCGCCGTAGGCCTCCAGCATCTCGTGCTGCTCGTCCGAGATCAGTGGGATACCGAGACCGTGCTTGTCGCGGAACTTCTCCTGGGCCTTTAACGGATCGGCCGAAATGCCGAGCACGGCAGTGCCGGCAGAGGTGAAGGCGTCCTTGAGGCGGGTGAAGTCGATCGCCTCGCGGGTGCAGCCCGGCGTATCGGCCCGGGGGTAGAAAAACAGGACGAGCTTCTGGCCGGCGTAATCGGCCGACGTGACGACGTTGCCGCCGTCGCGAGGCAGGCGGAACGCAGGGGCCGTCTGGCCCTCGGCCAGCGCGGATTTGGCACCGGCCGATGCCGCGGCGGGCTCGGAGGCCTTTTCAGAAGATTTTAACCGTTTCGATGCGGCCTTATGCGATGCTGCTTTCGCGCCCGTCTTGGTTGATTTGCCTGGCGATGCCGGCTGGATTTTCGCGCTGCGTGTTCGAGTCGATGCCCGTGTTTTCAGGGCCTTGTTCTTAGCCGTCGGATTGCCGGAGGGCGTTTTGGACGATTTCTTTCGGGATTTCTTGGACATACGCCTTCCTTTCGTCGCTTTCGGCGGGTCAACCGAAGCGGTATTGCAGCTCTCGTCCGGTGTGCCGGATTCGCGCCCTCGGCTGGGCAATTTTGGGGGCGACGGAGTATGGTTACAAGGAATTCCACGCACCACCCCACTGCTCGTTGAACGCGCTCCCGGGGCGAAATGACGAACAGCAGGAACATCAGAGGTATGGCGGCAATGCCGGGGCGGGGAGCGTCGATTCCCGTCAATGGTTGCGGCCCCGGCGGCGCTCAATCCCACGATGGGCGCCTGTATCGAGAGGCAATGGCAAGGAATACGTCGCCCCAGGATCACAATCGGGATTTCGATCGGCACGGCGGCCATCACGAGCAGCCGGAGTGGGACGAGGCCGACTGGGATCAGGATCAGGAAGAGGAGGCGGGGCATCGCGCACGCCGCCTGCTATCGCGTTCCAGCTCGCGCTTCCGCATCGGCGACAGCTTCTCGGCGTTCCGGCGGATGCTGCCGAGCGGACGCTGGCTGCGCCGCATGTCCGTCGTTCTTGGGGCCATGATCGTCATCTTCGTCGGCTGCTTTGGCGCTCTGTGGTGGCGACTTGGCGCCGGCCCGATCAATCTCGACATGGCAACGCCCTGGCTCGCTGCCGCGATCGAGGACAATATCGGCCACGGCAACACCGTGGAGGTGGGCGGCACCCAGATCGAGCGCGCGGGGCGTATCAGGATTGCGGTGCGCATCCGCGACATCATCGTACGCGATCATGACCATGCCATCGTTGCCAGCGCCCCGAAGGCCGAGGTGAGGCTCTCGGGCGTCGCGCTTCTCACCGGGCATCTGCGCGCCGAAAGCCTCAACCTCGTCGATGCCGAGCTCGCGATCCGGATCGCGCCTGACGGGACGGTCACGGTGTCCGCCGGCGACACGGCCAAGCCGCTCGCAACCGGTGTCGCGTCCAAGAAGCAAGCGGGCCTGCCGCCGACATTCCCGCGCAACGGCGTCCCGCCGCCGCCGTTCGGGATGGCCCCCGCAACCCCGGACGCGCCTCAGGCCGCACCTCGGCCGACACCGCAGCAGAGTGGAATTCTTCAGGGCCTCGACTGGCTCGACAGCCTCAGCATGACCGGCCTCGACGGCCAGAACCTCAACGAGATCGGTCTCAAGAACGGCAACCTGATCGTCGACGATCAGCAGCGCGGCAGCAAATGGACGTTCGAGAACATCACGCTCAGCCTGCGCCGGCCGAGCCAAGGCGGTGTCACGCTGAGCCTCGGCGAGGAGGGCGCGCATCCGTGGTCGCTGCGTGCCACGATCGGTCCCACCGAGAATGGCGTGCGTTCGGTCGATATCCGCGCCGACAAGGTCTCGACCTCCAACATCCTGCTGGCGCTGCGCGTCAAGGATCTCACCTATACGGCCGATCTGCCCCTGACCGGCGAAATGAAGGGCGAACTCGGTCGTGACGGGGTGCCGACGTTCTTTCGCGGCAAGGTCACGGTCGGCGCTGGCAACATCATCGACACCGACACGCCCGATTATCCGATGGCGATCGACTCGGCCGAGATCAACGTCGAGTGGGATGCGGGACGCCGGGTGCTGGTCGCACCCTTCAAGATCCTCTCGGGCGCCAATCGCGTGACCCTGCTGGCTCATCTGGAGCCGCCGAATGGCACCACCAACGACTGGCAACTCGGCTTCAGCGGAGGCTCGATCCTGCTCGGCGGCATCGACAACGAGCCGCCGCTCGTCTTCAACCGCATCGCGATCGGCTTCCGCTTCGACACCGATCACAAGCGCATGCTGCTGACGCAGGCCGATATCAGCAACGGCGAGATCGGCGTCGCCGGCACCGGTGCGATCGACTATTCCGGCGAGCCGCGCCTGACGCTTGGCTTTGCGGGAACGCCGATGTCGGCCTCCGCCCTGAAGCGGATGTGGCCGACGCTCGTCGTGCCCGAACTGCGCCAGTGGGTGATCGAGCGGATCGAGCGCGGGACGCTTCAGCGCATCGAGGTCGGCGTCAACTCGCCGACGCGCAACCTTCCGCGCAAGGGACCGCCCATTCCCGACGACGGCCTGTCTGTCAATATCGTGGCAAGCGGCGTCGCGGTCCGCCCCGTCGACGGCATGCCTGTCGTGCACGATGCCGACCTCAAGGCGCACGTGACCGGACGCACCGCCACGGTGAATATCGCCCAGGGCATTGCCGACACGCCTGCGGGCCGCAAGATCACGATTTCCGACTTCACCTTCGAAGTGCCTGACATGGCGCCGAAGCCATCGCCGTCGCGGACGCGCTTCCGCGTCGACGGTCCGGTACCTGCGGCGGCCGAGATGCTGGCGAACGATCGGCTGAGCGATCTGTCGTCGACCGTCGTCGATCCCAACACCAGCAAGGGCACGTTCACGGCCAACATCCAGCTCGGCATGCCGGTCAAGGGCGAGCTGACCAAGGCGGATACCGTCTACGCCGTCACCGCCGATCTCAACGGATTTGCCGCCGACAAGCTCGTGATGAACCAGAAGCTCGAGGCCAACAATCTCAAGATCGTTGCGAACAACCAGGGTTATCAGGTCAAGGGCGACGTCAAGATCAACGGGCAAGCGGCCTCGCTCGACTACCGCAAGGCAACCGATGGCGATGCCGACGTCAAGCTCCAGACGACGCTGGACGACGCCGGCCGCGCCCGTCTCGGCTTCGACCTCAGTCCCGCGGTCAGCGGATCCGTTCCGATCAAGGTGTCGGGCAAGATTGCCGGCGGCCCCGAGCAGACGACGAAGCTCGGTATCGAGGCCGACCTGACCTCGGTCAAGCTCGACAACATCCTTCCCGGCTGGGTCAAGCTGCCGGGCAAATCGAGCAAGGCCACCTTCAAGGTGGTGCCGACGGCGCAATCGACGAGGCTCGAGGACATCGTCATCGAAGGCGGCGGCGCCTCGATCAAGGGTTCGCTGGAGGTCGATCCGAACGGCGACCTCATGAATGCGAACTTCCCGATCTACTCGCCGTCCGATGGAGACAAGACCTCGTTGAAGGTGGAGCGCGGTCAGGACGGCGTGGTGCGAGGCACCATGCGCGGTGACGTGTTCGACGGCCGCGGCTTCCTGAAGTCGGCGATCTCAGGCAATTCCAAGGACGACAGCAAGAGCAAGCTCAAGAACGTCGATTTCGACATCGACGTGAAGCTCGGCACGGTCGCCGGGTTCAACGGCGAGACGATGCGCAGCGTCGACGCCAAGATGTCGAAGCGAGCAGGGGCCATCAAGGCGTTCACGCTGAGCGGCAGGATCGGCCAGAACACCCCGGTGGCGGCCGATCTGCGCGGCGGCCGCGCGCAGGGCAGCCGCGAGGTGATCTATCTCCAGACCAACGATGCCGGCTCGCTGCTGAAGTTCACCGACACCTATACCAAGGCGGTCGGCGGCCAGATGGTGGTGGCAATGGAGCCTCCTGCGGCCGATGCTTCGGTACCCAGGGAAGGCCTCATCAACGTGCGCGATTTCACCGTGAGGGGCGAGGCGCAGCTCGATCGGGTTGCGGCGGGTGCGCCCAACGGGACCGGGAGCGGGGTTTCCTTCAGTGCGTTGCGTGCCGAATTCACGCGGCAGAACGGCGCGCTGACGATCCGCGACGGCGTGGTGAAAGGTCCGATGATCGGCGCCACCATCGAGGGTTCGATCGACTATCCCGGCAATCAGGTGTGCATGAGCGGCACGTTCGTGCCGATGTACGGCGTGAACAACATCTTCGGCCAGATTCCACTCTTCGGAATCTTTCTCGGCGGCGGCAACAACGAGGGATTGATCGGCGTCACCTACGAGGTCGTCGGTACGCCGGACAAGCCGTCGATGCGCGTGAACCCCATCTCGGCGATGGCGCCGGGACTGTTCCGCAAGATATTCGAGTTCAACACCGGCAAGCAACAAAACGCGCCGATCGACGAACTGCCGTCGGCGCACTCCGGTGACAGCGCGACGGGATCGGCACGAACGCTGTCGAACGGGTGCAGCCTGGCGCGCCGTTAGCGACGATCAGCCGCGTGCCGGGACACTCGCTTGGAAAGAACGATCTCAGATTTTGGTGGCTGTTGCGCCTGGCCGGACCTGCAATGAACCGATTCGTTCACCGCCTCATCATGTCCGTGCTGCTCGTCGCGGCCCTCGTCCTGATCTGGAACGTGCTGGGCTCGCGCTGAGCGGCGCCGGCCGATTGCCGACGCCGTCTCGTGACGTGGGAGTCAATAGCGCGCCTCAGCGCCGCGCGAAGGCGCCACCCGGTGCGTCGCTCTCCTTGCCGATCAGCGCATCGACGCTGACCGAACCGCCGCCCGCGGCCGAGATGTAAAGGCAGGCGAAGCAGAACAGGATCGCGGCGGTTCCGCCATTGAGCAGCGGCAGGAACACCGGCGTGCCAGTCTTGAGCATGTGACCCATGAAGTAGGCGAAGGCCATCTCACCCGACAGGATGAAGGCGGTGAGGCGGGTGAACAGGCCGAGCATCAGCGTCGCGCCGAGCACCAGTTCGAGCGTGCCGGCCACATAGATCAGCGGAGGAATGTCGGCGAAGTAGGGAAGCACCGGGAACTTGAACAGCTTGGCCACGCCGTACTGGAACAGCAAAAGTCCAGTGACGAAGCGAAACAGGCTCAAGAGAACCGGTTGAAAGCGAGTGAGGTAGGGAAAGTTCATTGGTTTGTGCCCTTCATCCAATGCGGCGACTAGGACCGCATTCGGTTCCGCCCTGCAAGCTGCGCCGGATCAATTCGCGCTGACATTTTCGTCATGTCGGACAAAACACCGCAGGCTGCAATTTCAACCGCGTGCCACCCGCATTATTTTGCGGGTCCAACCGCCGCGTCGGCCTGCAGTTCCCCGGTGACGCAGAGGAACTCAAGTTACCTTTGCGAGACCTAGCGCCGCAAGGCGGGAACAACCAGAAATGGAATCATCCCGAGCACGACGCTCGCAAATGCGAAGACGAGCAGCGCGTTGTAGCCGTGGGTAGCGTCGTGGATCAGGCCGCCGCTCCAGGAGCCGAAGGCGGAGCCCAGCCCGCTGCCGATCGAGATCGTGCCGAAGATGGTGCCGACCCGCTTGCCCCTGAAGATCTTCATCGCGGTTGCCGTGATCAGCGGCCCGCGCGAGCCCATCATGCTGCCGAAGCAGACGACGAAGCCGGTGAGCAGGATGACGTTTGGATAATACTGAAGCAGCCAGAGCAGGAAGATGCCGAGGATCGAGATCGCGTAGCTGAGCAGCACGGATGGGCGGCGCCCGATCAGCCCGTCGAGCGCGGAGACGCCCAACATGCCGAACACGAGCACGACACCTGAGAAGCCCCAGGCGGTTGCGGCTTGAAGCGGCGGGAAGCCGGCATCGATCAGATAGGCGACGATCTGCGCTGCGATGCAGTACATGCCCACCGCGGTGAAGAAGAAGGTCGAGAAAAGCGCCCAGAACGCATGGTGACGTATCGCGCTGAGAAGCGTCCAGCCATTGTCGATGAATTCAGGATCGGTCTTCTTGGCGACATGAGGCGAGCCGGCCGCGAAGATGCGCCAGGGCAGGAGCATGAGCGGCACCAGCAGACCGAGCGCGGCGAAGCCGTAGACCTGGTAGGTCTCACGCCAGCCCAGGTGATCGATCAGGAGCTGCGAGGCCGGCAGCAGCGCCAGCACGCCGCCGCCCATCGCGGAATAGACCACCGCCATCGCGGTCGGCAATCGCGTCCCGAACCAGCGGCCGAGCAGGATCGAGTTCGGCACGTTGCCGATGAAGGCGACGCCGATGCCGACGCAGAGCCCGATCGAGAACTGGAATTGCCAGAGCGACTGCGCGTGCGCCGCAATCAGGAAAGCCGAGCCGAGCAGCAACAAGCCGAGTGCGTAGACGATGCGTGGTCCGGAATGATCGAACAGGCGGCCGACCAGCGGCGCGGTCAGTCCGCTGATGAGCCAGGTCAGCGAATAGATCGAGACGACCTGCGCACGGGCCCAACCAAAGTTTTCGGAAACCGGCTTGAGGAAGACGGTGAAGCTCTCGCTGAGGCCGCGGCCGAGCACGGCCAGCGTGAAGCACAGTGCGAGCACGACGAGCGCGGTGCGCACCGCACCTTGCTGCGTGCTTCCTCGCTCCCTGGCCGCTTCCTTGGGCGTGTTCTGATCCATTGCTCCTCAGGGAGCGCGCTTCGGCACGCCCTGACAAGCATCAAAACCACATACGCCTATGCAGGCTTGAGCAGGATGTGCTTCTTCTTGCCGAAGGACAGCTTGATCACGCCTTCAGGCGTCAGGTGGCCCGGTGTGAGCGTCATCTTCTCGTCGGTGACCGGCTCATCGTTGGCGCGCAGGCCGCCACCCTTGATCTGGCGCCGTGCTTCGCCATTGGAGGCAACGAGGCCCGCCTTGACGAAGGCGTTGAGCACGCCGAGGCCGGCTTCCAACTCGCCGCGCGGAATTTCCACCGTCGGCAGGCTCTCGGCAAGCGCGCCTTCCTCGAAGGTGCGGCGTGCGGTCTCGGCCGCTTCGTTCGCGGCGTCGCGGCCATGCAGCAGGGCGGTTGCTTCCGTCGCGAGGACCTTCTTGGCCTCGTTGATCTCGGAGCCGCCGAGCGCCTCGAGCTTCCTGATCTCAGCTATCGGCAGCGTCGTGAACAGCTTCAGGAATTTGCCGACGTCGGCATCCTCGGTGTTGCGCCAGTACTGCCAGAAATCGTAAGGGCTGAACTGGTCGGCGTTGAGCCACACCGCGCCCTGCGCGGTCTTGCCCATCTTGGCGCCCGAGGCGGTGGTCAGCAGCGGCGTCGTCAGCGCGAACAACTGATGCGCGCCCATGCGGCGGCCGAGATCGACGCCCATGATGATGTTGCCCCACTGGTCCGAGCCGCCCATCTGCAGATGGCAGCCGGTCCGCTTGGCCAGTTCGACGAAGTCGTAGGCCTGGCAGATCATGTAGTTGAACTCGATGAAGCTCATCTCCTGCTCGCGCTCGAGGCGCAGGCGCACGGAGTCCATCGTCAGCATGCGGTTGACCGAGAAATGCTTGCCGACGTCGCGCAGCATCTCGATCCAGTTGAGCTTGGTCAGCCACTCCGCGTTGTCGAGCATGACGGCGTCGCTCTTGGCCTCGCCGTAGCGCAGCACCTTCGCGAACACGCCGCGGATCGACGCCTTGTTGGCCTCGATCTCGGCGACGGTGCGGATCGCGCGCGTCTCGTCCTTGCCGGAGGGGTCCCCGACCATGGTGGTGCCGCCGCCCATCAGCGTGATCGGCTTGTTGCCGGACTGCTGAAACCAGTGCAGCATCATCATCGTCAGGTAGTTGCCGATGTGCAGCGAGGGAGCGGTACAGTCGTAGCCGACATAGGCGATCGCCTCGCCCTTGGCGGCGAGGGCGTCCAGCCCCTCGAAATCGGAGCACTGGTGGATGAAGCCACGCTCTTGCAGGATAGTGAGGAAATCCGATTTAAATGCAGTCATCTGTCGGCGAACCTGATCATTCTTATTTTACGATCATTGCCGCAAGTTGAGGAACCCGCGCCAGCCGGGCTGCCGCAAATATGCGCGTTGTGGCATTATAAGATGTGCTTGTTTGATACAAGTCAGGCGTCGGGGCGGGGGGCGTCGAGGCCAGCTCGAGATGATGTTGACGGCACTCGGTTTGATGAGCGGCACCTCGCTGGACGGGGTGGACGTCGCGCTGATCGAAACCGACGGAAAGCAGGTGAAAGCGTTCGGACCGTCAGGCTACCGGCCCTATAGCCCAGCCGAGCGCAGCCTGTTGCGCCAGGCGCTGACCGAGGCCGTGCATTTGCCGCGACGCGATGCCCGGCCGGGGATCCTGGCCGAAGCCGAGCGCGCCGTCACGCTGGCGCATGCCGAGGCCGTCGCGGCCTTTGTCGCCCAGAACCGGATGAAGCCGGAGGAGATCGACATCGTCGGTTTCCACGGCCAGACCGTGCTGCACCGGCCCGAACGGCGGCTCACGGTGCAGATCGGCGATGCGCTGGCCCTGGCCAAGGCGATCCATATTCCTGTCATGCACGACTTCCGCGCCGCCGATGTCGAGGCCGGCGGGCAGGGCGCGCCATTAGTGCCGGTCTACCACCGCGCGCTCGCCAATTCGCTGGCGCGTGAGGGGCCAATCGTCGTGGTCAACATCGGCGGTGTCTCCAACATTACCTATATCGACGGCAACGACACCCTGATCGCCTGCGACACCGGGCCCGGCAACGCGCTGCTCGACGATTTCATGTACCGCACCATGAATCAGGCGTTCGATGCGGAAGGCAAGTTTGCAGCGCTCGGCAAGGTGGATGAAGCCTGGATCGGGCGAGCGCTTGGCCTGCCGTTCTTCGCAAGCCCGCCGCCAAAGTCGCTCGACCGCAATGACTTTGCCGTCCTGAAGCTCGGCGATGTCCTGCCCGCCGACGGTGCCGCGACGCTGACGGCCTTCACCGCCGCCGCGATCGCTCGCGTCATCCCGCTGCTGCCGCGGCGGCCGCGGTGCTGGATCGTCTGCGGCGGCGGCGCCCGCAACCTCACCATGCTGCGGATGCTGCGGGAGCGTGTTGGCTCGGCCACCGTCGAGGCCGCCGAGACGCTCGGCTGGGCCTCCGACGCGATCGAGGCGCAGGCCTTCGGCTTCCTCGCCGCGCGCGGCCTGAAGGGCCTGCCGCTGTCCTATCCGGCCACCACGGGCGTGCCGATGCCAATGACCGGAGGCGTGATCGCCAGACCCTGAGGACGATTGCCCGAGGTCACGCCTGGTTGATGCAAGTGCATTGATCTTGACGGAATCATGCAAGTGCATCTATATTGGATGCAGTTGCATCGAACCGCCGGGATCAACGCCATGACCGCCTCACTGAAACTCATCAGCCACAAGCTTTGCCCGTACGTGCAGCGCGCGGTGATCGCGTTGAAAGAGAAAGGCGTGCCTTTCGAGCGGGTCGATATCGATCTCGCCAACAAACCCGATTGGTTTCTGAAGATATCGCCGCTCGGCAAGGTACCGGTGCTGGTGGTGACGACCGACAAGGGCGAAGTCGCGCTGTTCGAGAGCAACGTGATCTGCGAGTACATCGAGGAGACGCTAGGCGTTACGAAGCTGCACCCCGCGGACGCGCTCGAGCGTGCCGAGCATCGGGCCTGGATGGAGTTTGGTTCGGCAATCCTCGGCGATCTCTGGGGACTCGAGACCGCGACGGACCCGGCGACGTTTGAGGGCAAGCGTCAGGCGCTGGCCGCGAAATTCGCGCGCGTGGAAGCTGCACTCGGCCCTGGACCTTATTTCGCCGGCGCAACGCTCAGCCTCGTCGATGCGGTCTTCGCACCGGTCTTTCGCTATTTCGACCTGTTCGACGAGCTGACCGATCACGGCATCTTCCGCGATGTGCCGAAGGTTCGCGGCTGGCGCGCGGAGCTCGCGCAACGTCCGAGCGTCCGCACGGCGGTGGGCGCGGACTATGCACAATTGCTGCGCGCGTTTCTCGTGCGCCATGATGCGCACCTGCTGAAGCTTGCGGCCTGAGCCATGTCGCAATCTTTGGCCTGGCTGATGCTGGTGATCGCCGGCGCGCTCGATGTCGGTTGGGCCATCTCGATGAAATACGCCGAAGGCTACACGCGGGCGAGCTGGAGCATGGTCTCGATCGTGCTGCTCGCATCTTTCGTCGTCCTTCTGGGCCGCGCCTTGAAGGTGCTCGAGGTCGGCGTCGCCTATTCGGTATGGACCGGCATCGGAGCCGCCGGCACCTTCGTCATGGGCGTCGCGCTATTCGGCGAGACCATGAGTGCGATGAAGCTTGCCGGCATCGCGCTCGTGCTGATGGGGATCGTCGCGCTCAAGCTGGCTTAGAGCTCCGCGGCCATCTTCGCCAGCGTCGCGATCGTGTTCATGTTGCGCGCCGTGCCTGTCTTGGCGGCGGGGATGGCGAGTTTTGACGTCCCCATGCCTTCGCCGTAGTGCACATAGATCTCACGGCGGCCGAGCTTGATCTCTTCGGTCCTCTGACCGCGAATTCCGGCGAGCGTGTCCGCGGGTGGCGCCTTGTCGAGGAAGATCGCGACCGTGCGATTGGGCGCCATCTTGGGAAACGGATTGTGGACCAGAACCTCTGCCACCTCGGCCGCACTGCGTAGGAGCACGCCGACCGGCGCACCGGCGTAAGCGTGCAGCCGTTTTTCGAGTGCGGCCTTGATTGCGGCTTCCGATTTGCGGCTGGTGAAGACGACATTGCCGCTGGCGATGTAGGTCCGCACGGCACCGAAGCCGAGCTCTTCGCACATCGCCTCGAGCTCGGTCATCGGCAGCTTGCCGGTGCCCCCGACATTGACGGCTCGCAGCAGGGCTACGAACGCGCCCATGCCATTCTCAACGGACGTTTGCGAGGCGCATGTCGAGATAGGCCGTGATGGTTTCCATCAGCGGCTCGAGCTTGGCGTCGAAGAAGTGGTTGGCGCCGGGAATGACCTGCTGGTCGATCACGATGCCCTTCTGCGTCTTCAGCTTCTCGACCAGCGTGTTGACGTCCTTCGGCGGCACCACCGCGTCCTTCTCGCCATGCACGATCAGGCCCGAGGACGGGCAGGGCGCGAGGAAAGAGAAGTCGTAGAGGTTGGCCGGCGGCGCGATCGAAATGAAACCCTCGACCTCGGGGCGGCGCATCAGGAGCTGCATGCCGATCCAGGCGCCGAAGGAGAAGCCGGCAACCCAGCAGGCGCGTGCTTCGGGATTGATGGTCTGCGCCCAGTCGAGGGCGGCGGCCGCATCCGACAATTCGCCGGTGCCGTGGTCGAACGAACCTTGGCTGCGGCCGACGCCACGGAAGTTGAAGCGCAGCACCGAAAAGCCGCGATGCGCAAAGGCATAGTAGCACTGGTACACGATCTGATGGTTCATCGTGCCGTGAAACTGCGGATGCGGGTGCAGGATCATCGCGATCGGCGCGTTCTTCTGCTTGGCCGGGTGGTAGCGGCCCTCGAGGCGGCCGGCGGGGCCAGTGAAAATAACTTCAGGCATCGATGATCTCTGGATTGATTTGCTGGAGAGGCGGTTCTCGGCAATCAACCGATTGTGGCCTTCATCGACGGCGATGCCGACGAAAACGCGAATGGAAGGGTGAGAAGGCGTGCGCCTCGCGGTGATGCGCAGATGGCGCGCGGTGACTTGACGGTGCGCGTTCTAACATAGGCTGCGGGGCAAAATGCAAGCATCTTCGACATCTTCCAATGCGCTCAAGACCTTAGCCGGACACTGCCGTGTCACGCCGATGGTGGTCGGGGTCGAACAGGGGGATGACCAGGCGCGTATTTGTGCCCGCAACCAATTGGAATCACGATCGTTTATCCACCTTTGGACGATCTGGCGAACGATTCACGTAGGCGCGGTGCGGCCTCCGAGCGAGGCGACGGCGGACCGGTAACGGCGGCTGCCGCCGAGCGTCTTGCCGTTGTCGAATGTGAGCTCGAAATCCCCTGACGGTTTGAAGTCCACGCCGCTCACCCGGTCGAGATTGGCGAGCCTGGTTCGGTGAACGCGCACGATGGCGAAGCGGCCGAGCTCGCCTTCGGTCGCCGCGAGAGTTCCCCGGATCAGGTGCTGGGTGCCGTCGGCAAGGCTGTATTCGATGTAATTGCCGGCGGAGGCGACCCACAGGATGTCGCGCGGTGTGACGCGAATGCGGCTGGTGCCGTCCCGAAGCCAGATCAGATCGGGGGACGGTTGCTCTTGCGCGGCGGCCGGAATGGACTGGGCTTGTTGTGCGGCCTGGCGCAGTTCACGGCGGCTGTCGAGCAGCCAGAGTGTTGCCCCAATCAGCAGTGCTGTCACTGCATCCTTGCGGAACTCGTAGAGGATTGATGCCAGCGAGAAATGGAAGTCGTAGGTGCTGCCCGCGAGCCAGAGCGTGAACTTGCGCAGCGCCACCATGCCGGCGATGTGAAAAGCCGAGAAGCCGAGCAGGGCGGCCGCACCGATTCCGATTCGCGCGGCCAAGCCAGTCGTTGCGCGCATGCGCCGGACCGACAGCATCAGGATTGGAACCAGCGCCAGAATGACGACGATGCTCGTCATCTCCCAGAACAGGCGCCGGCCGATATCGGCGCTGTCGCCGCGCCAAGTGGCGTCCTGTGCACCCGAGAGCGCATTGACGATGCCGATGGCGAGCGCGATGGCGGCGATCGCCGCGAACATCGTCCACTCGCCACTGATCCCGCGGGACCAACCGCTCGTCCCTGACGGCGACGCCTCGTCCCCTGACGCCCGGCTCTGATCCCAAGCCGTCTCGACGGGCTCCGTTTCCGGCGCATTTTGGCCGTCAGCCATGGCCCGAAAACCGCTGATATCGAGACGCTAGGGAGCAGAGACCCATGCCAACACCACAGCAAGCAGCAAACCCGGAACGACGCGTCGATCTGGACTGGGTGCGGATTTTAGCCTTCGCGCTGCTGATCTTCTACCACGTCGGCATGCTCTACGTGTCCTGGGGATTTCACATCAAGAGCGAGCACCGGCTGACCTGGCTCGAGCCTGTCATGCTGGTGCTCAATCCCTGGCGGCTGTCGCTGCTGTTCCTGGTCTCCGGGGTGGCGAGCCGCTACATGCTGGGCAAGTTTCGTCTTGCCGCCTTCGCCCGGGCGCGAACGGCGCGGCTACTGATCCCGCTGCTTTTCGGCATGCTCGTGATCGTGCCGCCGCAGTCCTATCTCCAGATCGTCGAGAGCCTCGGCTACCCCGCAGGTTTTGCTGACTACTATCTCCACCACTATCTGGCATTCAGCGCGCAGTTCTGCCCGAACCCCTGCATCGTGCAGCCGACCTGGAACCATCTCTGGTTCGTGGTCTATCTCTGGGTCTACACGATGGCCCTGGTTGGCGTGCTGGCGGTGTGGCCGGCGGCTGCAGGCTGGATCGGCGAGAGGCTCGCCGCCCTGCTCGCCGGACCATGGCTGCTGGCGCTGCCGTGCCTGCTGTTCGCCGCCTGGCGGCTGTTTCTCGCGCCGATCTTCCCCTCGACCCATGCGCTGTTCGGCGACTGGTACAATCACGCTGACTATGCGACCACGTTCCTGATCGGCTTCCTGCTTGCACGCGAGGCGGACGTCTGGCGCGAGATCGAGCGGCAACGGTGGAGGGCGCTGATGCTCGCCGCCGTGTGCTTCGCCGCCTTCATCCTGATATATGCCGGCTTGTTCCCGCGATCGCCGATGCTGCGATGGATCGCCGGCGCGGCCTATGGCTGCTACCAGTGGCTTGCGATCGCGACGGTGCTCGGCTTTGCGCGGCGCCATCTGACCGCCGATGGTCCGGTGCGGCGCTATATGACCGATGCGATCTTTCCCTTTTACATCGTGCATCAGACCGCGATCATCGTGATCGCATATGCATTGCGGGGCAGCGGGTTGTCTGCAGGAAGCGAGGCCACGATCGTGATTGCAGGCACCGCGCTCACCTGCCTGGCGACCTACGAGATCGTGCGGCGCATCGGCTGGCTGCGTCCGCTGTTTGGGCTGCGGTTGGAGCCGCGGTCCGCGGCAGCGATCGCGCAGCAACAGCCGGCCTGACTGACGTGCGACGGCGCCCGATTGGCGCGAAGGCAAAAGGTGCTAAGAGGGCACCATGCCGGAGCGTGTCTATCTCGACTGGAATGCGACCACACCGCTGCGCGTCGAAGCCCGCGCAGCGATGCTGGCCGCGTACGAACTGATCGGCAATCCGTCTTCGGTCCATGCCGAGGGACGAGAGGCGCGTCGGCTGGTCGAGGACGCACGCGCCGAGCTGGCGACGGCCGTCGGCGCGCTGGCGCGGAACGTGGTCTTCACCTCCGCTGGAACCGAGGCCAATGCGCTGGCGCTGTCGCCGGGCTTGCGCGGCCGATCGGGCGAGCCGGTGCGGCGGCTCCTGATCTCGGCGATCGAACATGCCTCCGTCTTGGCAGGCGGCCGCTTCCCGGCCGAGAACATCAACCAGATCCGGGTCACCCGTTCCGGCGTGGTCGATCTCGACCACTTGCGGGAGCTGCTGACCGGTGGTCCGCCGGCACTGGTCTCGATCATGGCGGCGAACAACGAGACGGGCGCCCTCCAGCCTGTCGCGGAGGCGGCAGGGATCGTCCATGCGGCCGGCGGTATCCTGCATGTCGATGCGATCCAGGCACTCGGCAAAATTGCGTTCAATATTAACGCGATGGGCGCAGACCTTGCGACCTTCTCTGCGCACAAGATCGGCGGTCCCAAAGGGGTTGGCGCGCTGGTCATGACCGAAGGGGTGGCCGCACTCGACCCGGTGCTGAGGGGCGGTGGACAGGAGCTCGGCCGGCGGGCGGGAACCGAGAATGTTGCCGGGATCGCCGGTTTCGGCGCCGCGGTGAAAGCTGCGCTTCAGGCTCTGCCTGAGGATGCGGTGCGAATGACAAGCCTCAGAGATCGCTTGGGAAATGGTCTTCAGGGAATCGCCGGGGCGACTGTCTTCTCAGATGATGTGAGGAGGTTACCAAATACCGTTTTGTTCACCGCGCCGGGGCTGAAGGCCGAAACCGCCGTGATCGGATTCGACCTCGAAGGCATTGCCGTGTCCTCCGGCTCCGCCTGCTCCTCGGGCAAAGTACAGCCGTCCCACGTGCTCTCGGCGATGGGGTACGATGCCACCGTAGCCCAGGGAGCGGTGCGCCTCAGTCTGGGCTGGTCCACGGAACCCGAGGACATCAACAGGGCGTTAGAGGCTTGGCGAAAGCTCGGTAATACCCTACTTAGAGGCTAAGCGACGAAACACGGCTTGAACCGTTCTAAGCCCGTGCTTTCCGCACAGAAACATCGTAATAGTCGTTCGAGTTTGATCCACCGTGGTCCTTGAAACCACGAGCGGAGGATGGAATGCCAGCCGTTCAAGAGACGGTCGATCGCGTCAAGCGCATCGACGTCGACCAGTATCGTTATGGGTTTGAAACCCTGATCGACTCCGAGAAGGCCCCGAAGGGTCTGTCGGAAGAGATCGTAAAGTTCATCTCCGAGAAGAAGAATGAACCCGCCTGGATGCTCCAGTGGCGGCTTGAGGCCTATCGGCGCTGGCTGAGCATGACCGAGCCGACCTGGGCACGCGTCGACTATCCCAAGATCGACTTCCAGGACCTCTATTATTACGCGGCGCCGAAGCCGAAGAAGACGGTCACCTCGCTCGACGAGATCGATCCGGAGATCCTGAAGACCTACGAGAAGCTCGGCATTCCCCTGCGGGAAGTTGCCATGCTCGAGGGCGTCGAGCCGAAGCCCGGCGAGGAAGATCCCGCGCGCCGCAAGATCGCGGTCGATGCGGTCTTTGATTCGGTTTCGGTCGCGACCACCTTCAAGGCCGAGCTGAAGAAGGCCGGCGTGATCTTCATGCCGATCTCGGAAGCCATCCGCGAGCATCCTGAGCTGGTGCAGAAATATCTCGGCTCGGTGGTTCCGACCTCCGACAATTTCTACGCGACGCTGAACTCCGCGGTGTTCTCCGACGGCTCGTTCGTCTACGTGCCGCCCGGCGTGCGCTGCCCGATGGAACTGTCGACCTATTTCCGCATCAACGAGCGGAACACCGGTCAATTCGAGCGCACGCTGATCATCGCCGACAAGGGCTCCTACGTGTCCTATCTCGAAGGCTGCACGGCGCCGCAGCGCGACGAAAACCAGCTGCATGCGGCCGTGGTCGAACTCGTTGCGCTCGACGACGCCGAGATCAAGTACTCGACGGTGCAGAACTGGTACCCCGGCAATTCGGAAGGCAAGGGCGGCATCTACAATTTCGTCACCAAACGTGGCGACTGCCGCGGCGACAATTCCAAGATCTCGTGGACCCAGGTCGAAACAGGTTCGGCGATCACCTGGAAGTATCCGAGCTGCATCCTGCGTGGCGACAACTCGCGCGGCGAGTTCTACTCGATCGCGATCTCGAACGGCTTCCAGCAGGTCGATTCGGGCACCAAGATGATCCATCTCGGCAAGAACACGTCGAGCCGGATCATCTCCAAGGGCATCGCCGCCGGCAGGTCGCAGAACACCTATCGCGGCCTCGTCACCGCGCATCGGAAAGCGACCGGCGCCCGCAACTTCACCGCCTGCGATTCCTTGTTGATCGGCGACAAATGCGGCGCGCACACCGTGCCGTACATCGAGGCGAAGAACTCGTCGGCGACGTTCGAGCACGAAGCGACGACGTCAAAGATTTCCGAGGACGTGCTGTTCTACTGCATCCAGCGCGGTCTTTCGCAGGAAGAGGCCGTCGGCCTCGTCGTCAACGGCTTCGTCAAGGACGTGCTGCAGCAACTGCCGATGGAATTCGCGGTGGAAGCGCAGAAGCTGATCTCGATCTCGCTTGAAGGGTCGGTCGGTTAATTGCCGACCCTCGCGGTGCGCAACTCGCGCTCCAACATCATCTGAATAAACTGGATACCAAGATGGCTTTGCTTGAAGTGAAAGACCTCAAGGTTCGTGTCGAGGAGCGTGAGATCCTCCACGGGCTGACGCTGACCGTGAACGAGGGCGAGGTGCACGCGATCATGGGGCCGAACGGCTCCGGCAAATCGACGCTCTCGCACGTCATCGCCGGCAAGCCCGGCTATGAGGTCACCGACGGCCAGATCCTGTTCAAGGGAGAGGACCTGCTGGAAATGTCGCCGGACGAGCGCGCCGCCAAGGGCGTGTTCCTGGCGTTCCAGTATCCGGTCGAGATCCCCGGCGTCGCCACCATGACCTTCCTGCGCACAGCGCTGAACGCGCAGCGCAAGGCCCGCGGCGAGAGCGAATATTCGACACCCGATTTCCTCAAGAAGGTCCGCGAGGTCTCGAAGTCGCTGAACATCCCGCAGGACATGCTCAAGCGCGGCGTCAATGTCGGCTTCTCCGGCGGCGAGAAGAAGCGCAACGAGGTGCTGCAGATGGCGCTGTTCGAGCCCAGCCTGTGCATCCTCGACGAGATGGATTCCGGCCTGGACATCGACGCGCTGCGCATCGCGGCAGACGGCGTCAACGCGCTGCGCTCGCCGGGGCGCGCGATGGTCGTGATCACCCATTATCAGCGGCTGCTGAACTACATCGTGCCCGACGTGGTGCACGTGATGTCGAAGGGCCGCGTCGTGAAGAGCGGCGGCAAGGAACTGGCGCTGGAGCTGGAAGCGTCCGGCTACGCCCAGTTCGAGGATGCCGCGTAAGGAATTTTGCGATGAACGTTGCTGTGGCAAAGACCGGGAACGGCCGCGCGGTGAGCGATCTCTTCGCCAGCGCCGAAGGCCGCCTGCCGGGTTCGCCTGATGTGCTCGCGACGCGCCGCGAGGCGTTCGAGACCTATGAGCGTCTCGGCCTGCCGCACCGCCGGATCGAGGAATGGAAATACACCGATTTGCGCGCGCTGGTCGGCGAGGTGCTTCCGCTGGCAGCTGCGCCCGATGCCGCCGCGCTGAAGCGCGCCGCGGACGCCGTGAAGGCGCACGCGATCGAAGGCGCCCGCAAGCTGGTGCTGGTCGACGGCGTGTTCGCGGCTGATCTGTCCGACGTCAAGGCACTCGCCGTTGAAGCAGGCTTCAAGACGCTGCGTGAGGCGCTCGAGAAGGATGCTGGCCTGCTCGAGACCGCGTCCACCGATGCGGTGATTGCGCTCAACGCGGCGATGGCGACCGACGGCGTTGTGCTTGGTATTGCCGACGGTGCGCAGCTGTCTGCGCCGATCCAGATCCTCCACATCGCGACTGCGGCTTCCGCGTCCAGCTTCACCCGCTCGCAGGTCGCGATCGGGAAGGGCGCTCGCGCCACCATCGTCGAGAGCTTCGTCGCGGCCGGCGCCGAGGCCTATCAGGTCAATGACGCCGTAATTGTCACGGTCGGCGACGATGCCGATGTCGCGCATATCCGCCTGATGGACGATGCGCCTGACGCGGTGAACATCTCGTCGCATTTCGTGACCATTGGCGCCAATGTGAAGTTCAACTTCTTCAACATGACGACCGGCGCGGCCGTCAGCCGCCTCCAGGGTTTCATCACGCTGGCGGGCGAGGGCAGCGAGCTCTCGGCCAACGGCGTCAACCTCCTGCAGAAGACCGAGCATGGCGACACCACGCTGGTGGTCGACCACGCCGTGCCGAACTGCGTCAGCCGCGAAGTCTTCCGCGCGGTGATTGACGATCGCGCGCACTCGGTGTTCCAGGGCCGTATCATCGTCCGCCCCGACGCGCAGAAAACCGACGGCAAGATGATGACCCGTGCGCTGTTGCTCTCGGACGAAGCCGAGGCCGACAACAAACCCGAGCTCGAGATCTTTGCCGACGACGTCTCTTGCGGCCACGGCGCCACTGCCGGCGCGCTCGACGACAGCCTGCTGTTCTACCTGAAGGCCCGCGGACTGCCGGAGAAGCTGGCCCAGGCGCTGCTGATCCAGGCGTTCGTCGGTGAAGCGATCGAGCAGATCGCCGACGATGGCCTCCGCGATCACGTGATTGGCATTGCCGAGCGCTGGCTGGAGCGGCGGTCATGAGCACGCATCCCGCGGTCAGGAACGGCGCCTATGACGTCGAACGCGTGCGCCAGGACTTTCCTGCGCTTGCCATGCAGGTCTACGGAAAGCCGCTGGTCTATCTCGACAACGCGGCCTCGGCGCAGAAGCCCAGCGCCGTGCTCGACCGCATGACGCAGGCCTATACGAGCGAATACGCCAACGTCCATCGCGGCCTGCACTATCTCGCCAACGCTGCGACGGAGGCCTATGAGGGCGGTCGCACCAAGGTCGCGCAGTTCATCAATGCGCCGCGCACCGAAGAGGTGATCTTCACCCGCAACGCGACGGAGGCGATCAATCTGGTCGCATCGTCCTGGGGCGGGCCGAACATCGGTGAAGGCGACGAGATCGTCATCTCGATCATGGAGCACCACTCCAATATCGTTCCCTGGCATTTCCTGAGGGAGCGCCAGGGCGCCGTGATCAAGTGGGCGCCCGTCGACGACGAGGGCAATTTCCTCATCGAGGAGTTCGAGAAGCTGCTGACGTCGAAGACCAAGCTGGTCGCGATCACGCAGATGTCGAATGCGCTCGGCACCATCGTGCCGGTCAAGGACGTCGTGAAGATCGCCCATACCCGCGGCATTCCCGTGCTGGTCGACGGCAGCCAGGGCGCCGTGCATCTGCCCGTCGACGTCCAGGACATCGGCTGCGACTTCTACGTCTTCACCGGCCACAAGGTGTACGGCCCGACCGGCATCGGCGTGCTCTGGGCCAAGTACGACCACCTCGTCGCGATGCGCCCCTTCAACGGCGGCGGCGAGATGATCCGCGAGGTCTCGCGCGAGACCGTCACCTATGGCGATCCCCCGCACAAATTCGAGGCGGGCACACCGGCGATCGTCGAAGCCGTCGGCCTTGGCGCCGCCATCGACTACGTCAACTCGATCGGCAAGGAGCGCATCGCCGCGCACGAGCACGATCTCACCGCCTACGCCCAGGAGCGCTTGCGCGAAATCAACTCGCTGCGGCTGATCGGCACGGCGCGGGGCAAGGGCCCGGTGATCTCCTTCGAGCTCAAGGGCGCGCATGCCCACGACGTCGCCACCGTGATCGACCGCCAGGGCATCGCGGTGCGCGCCGGCACCCATTGCGTGATGCCGCTTTTAGAGCGGTTCAACGTCACGGCCACCTGCCGTGCCTCGTTCGGCATGTATAATACGCGGGAAGAAGTCGATCATCTGGCACAGGCGCTGCTCAAGGCGCGGGATTTGTTCGCATGAGTGACACGGCCGAAATCAAAGCCAATCCGATGGAGACCCTCTCGGCGCTGCCGCCGGAGGAGACCGAGCGTCTGACCCGTGAGATCATCGCCGGGCTCAAGACCGTGTTCGACCCCGAAATTCCCGCCGACATCTACGAGCTTGGCCTGATCTACAAGGTCGAGATCAAGGACGACCGTTCGGTCGACGTGCAGATGACGCTGACGACGCCCAATTGCCCGGCCGCCGGCGAACTCCCGACCATGGTCGAGAACGCGGTCGCCAGCGTCCCCGGCGTCGGCGTGGTCGACGTCAAGGTCGTCTGGGAGCCGGCCTGGACGCCGGAACGCATGAGCGACGAGGCGCGCCTCGTCCTCAACATGTGGTGACGCGTAACCTCGATATTGAATTCGCTCCGCAACGGACCACATCAGTGACATGACCCAGATCTCGTCAGGCTCGACACCGGCATCCACTCCAAAACCGCGGCGCCCGCGCCCGCAGGTGATGCGGCTGACGGACGCCGCTGCCCAGCGCATCACCGAGCTGACCCAGCGTGCCGATTCCGAGATCGTGGGCCTGCGCGTCGGCGTGAAGAACGGCGGCTGCGCCGGGCAGTCCTACACGGTCGAATACGCCCACGAGATCCGCCCGACCGACGAGGTCGTCGAGGACAAGGGCGTCAAGATCCTGGTCGATCCCAAGGCCGTGTTGTTCCTGCTCGGCACCGAGATGGACTACAAGGCCGACAAGATGCAGGCCCAGTTCGTCTTCAACAATCCCAATCAGATCTCCGCCTGCGGTTGCGGCGAGTCGGTCGAGCTGCGTCCGGCCAAGATCGACGGATAAGCCCAGCTCTCGCGTCTTACTCCGCTGTCGTCCCGGCGAGCGCCGGGACACATACCGCGTGATCCCCCCGGTGATGGGTGGTGCCGGTACCAAAGCTGGCGCGACTGAGAGTGTTCGCTAAACTCCTCCCTGTGGTTATGGATCCCCGCGTTCGCGGGGACGACGTTGGGGAGAGAGTTGGGCCATGGACCGCGAATTCCTGATCGACCTGTTCGCCGATTTCGGCCCCGTCGCCATCCGAAAGATGTTCTCCGGCTACGGCATCTCCGCCGACGGCATCAATTTCGCGCTCGCCTTGCGCGCCGGCCTGTTCTTCCGCGCCGACGAGGTGACGATTCCGGACTTCGAGGCCGAAGGCTCAAAGCCGTTCCAGTACTCGACCCGCGCCAAGACAGTGCTGGTCAATTCCTACTGGGAACTGCCTGCGCGCCTGTTTGATGATTCCGAGGAACTGGCGCAATGGGCGAGGGCGGCGCTCGCTGCCGCCCAGCGCGCCAAGGTGAAGAAGCGGCCGAAGGAGAAGAAGGCGGCAACGAAGAAGGTCGCCAAGCCCGGGAAGATGCCGAAAAAGGCGACCAAAAAGGCGGTGAGAAAGCGCGCCAAGCGGAAGGCTTGAGGATCAATCCGCGGCCTTGGTCAGGCCAACCCGCATGTCCTTCGCCACTGACAGATAGACCGTCTGCGACCACGCGGCCATCGGCAATGCCGAGCACCAGCTTGCCGCGCCGGACCATGCGCATCGCGACCTGATAGCGCACCGATCGCGTTTCCGGCGTGATGACCCCCGTCACCTCGACCTCGCCGACGCCGATGGCGCGGCCCTTGCCGGGCGAGCCCGACCAGCCGAGCCAATAGCCGACCATCTGCCACATCGCGTCCAGTGCAAGCGTCGGCGGCATGATGGCGTCACCGCGATAATGGGAATCGAAGAACCAGTGCGCAGGTGCAATGTCGAGCTCGCCGACGATATGGCCCTTGCCGAACTCGCCGCCATCGAGGCTGATCTCGGTGATGCGGTCCATCATCAGCATCGGCGGCGCCGGCAATCGCGCATTGCCCGTGCCGAAATAGCCGCCTTCGCTAGATCTCAGCAGTTCGTCCCTGGTGTAGGACGGCTGCGGCGCGTGAAAATCATGAGGATTGGGCACGACGACGAGTCCCCGATGCGAATTGGCGAGGAAGATGTCGTTCGTCAGATCAGGTTGTCAAGCATAGCTGGTTGCACTTGCAGGTCGAGCGGTCGTGGCCGCTACTTTTGCGCGCGGGAGGCCGAGGCCCGGCGCTTTGCAGGTTGGGGCCGTCCGTTTGCCGTTTTCATCTCCGGGGTGTTCGGCGGTTGTCGTATGACGGTGTCGCTGGGACCGAGAATGCGTCCGTCCTGCGCGCGCAATTCCAGCCGGCGTACGGGAAGAGCGGATTTCTTGTCCACCAGCAGCACGTGAGTCTCATCGGGTGCGAAGAAGAAGTCCTCACCCCACTGCCTGAGCGCTGCAAGAACCAGAAACAACCCGCGTCCTTTCTCGGTCAACTCATACTCCTGATAGGGGCCTCCTTCTGCCGCGGGTACGGCGTCCATGATGCCGTGAGCGACGAGATTGCGCAGCCGGGCCGACAGGCGAGAGGTTTCAAGTCGAAACTAGGTTTGCGGCGATAATTCACGCCACGCGGTTGTGCGTCTCGACCGTGTATTCCGGATCGACCTCGCAGATCACGCGGTTGCGACCGTTGCGCTTGGCGGCGTAGAGGCAGGCGTCGGCGCGCTCGATCAGCGCGTCGGTGTCGTCGCCCTGCTTCAGCATGGAGACGCCGACGGAAATGGTGACGCGGCCGAGGATCTCGCCGGTCGATTTTTTCTTCAATTCCTTCGCCATCACCGCGCGGCGGATATGGTCGGCGACGGTGAGGGCCTGGCGCAGCGCGGTGTTGGGCAGCACCACAGCGAACTCCTCGCCGCCATAGCGCGCGGTGATGTCCTGGCCCTTGATGGTCTGCTTCAGCGACAGCCCGACGAGCCGGAGCACCTGGTCGCCGGTGAGATGTCCGTAGGAATCGTTGAACGATTTGAAATGGTCGATGTCGAACAGCAGCAGCGACAGCGGCTCGCCGCTCGCAAGCGCGCTCTGCACCGCCGTGCCGATCATGCGATCGAAATATTTGCGGTTGCCGAGGCCGGTCAGCGGATCGGTCAGGCTCTCGGCGCGGATCGCCTCCAGGCTCTGCTGGAGATTGCTGATCTCGTTCTTCGACAGCGATAGCCGGTCTTCCAGCGCCTTGTTTGTCTCGCGCATTTCGCTGGTCGAGCGCAGCAGCGTTTCGACGATCGTCTTGAGCTGATCGCGGCTCTTGGCCGAGGACAATTGTTCGGTCGCGCCCGACAGGCTGGCGTCATAGGTACCGGTCATGCCGAGCGCGTCGCTCAGGACCCTCATCACGTCGTCGATTTCGCCGATGACGCGGGAGCCGACCTTGTCGATGCGGTCGGTCGTTTTGATGTGGGAGAGGTAGGTATCATAGATCTGCTCGAGATCGGCTTCGCTCAACTTGCCGTTGCGTGCGAGCGTCTCGTTGATGATCTTGTTGAGCGGGGCGTTGTAGCCGGTCGCGTAAACGTACCAGATCTCGTAATTGCGGGGAATCGCGGTCTGCTTCAGCGATCGGATCTGACCGAGCGCCACCTCGGCGAACGCCATCGTGCGTTCGTGTTCGTCGAGAACCTTGACCACGGAACATACCCCACGACGGTCGATGCGCCGTCGACCGCAGCAATGCTTAAATTATGTTCGTAGGCTAACGGACGTTTGTGAACGGCCAGTAAATATACGGGGGGCGATGCCGCACAAAAAGTGTGGGGCGCCTCGGCTCGGACCTGAGGCGCCTTGCAGCATCAGGCGCCGGCGGGGGAGCGGACCGGCCGGAGAAGGAATGCCGGGAGGTGCGAGTGATCTCCGGGCTCGGTGTCGATCTCCCGCTGGCGGCGCGGCTCGGGGCGGCCTATCGACGGCACGTGCGAATTATTGGCCTGCGGACGAGAGCCGTGACGCGCCTCCGACCCCTGCCGGGCTTCGCGTGGAGGCCTTGCCTCGCGGGCCGGGCGCGCTTCCCGGGCAGGCCGTGCTTCGGCAGCCGGCTTTGCATCCGACGAAGGCGCTGCATCGGCGGCGTGTCGCGCCTCGCGCGGCTCGTGGCTGCGCTCACGGTCGCGACCGCGCTGCGGCTTGCCGCGACCGCCGCGGGAACGATCGCGATCGCGGCCGCGCGATTCGCGCGGGCGATCACCCTGCTCGCCGCCGTCAGCATGCACTTCGTAATCGCCTTCGGCGCGGGGAATGCTCTGGCCAATCAGCTTTTCGATGGCGACCATCGATTTCTGGTCGAGCGGCGTCACGATCGAGATCGCAGTGCCGGTGCGGCCCGCGCGACCGGTACGGCCAACGCGATGGACGTAGTCGTCGGGATGGTGGGGGACGTCGAAATTGAAGACGTGGCTGACCTCGGGAATGTCGAGGCCGCGGGCGGCGACGTCGGAGGCGACCAGCAGCGGCAGCTCGCCCTTGCGGAATTGCTCCAGCGCTGCCATGCGCGCCGGCTGGTCCATGTCGCCATGCAGTGCGCCGACGCTGAAACCGTGCTTCTGAAGTGACTTGTGAACGATCGCGACCTCGCGCTTGCGATTGCAGAAGATGATCGCGTTCTTGAGGTCCTTGGCCTCGCGCAGCAGCCGGCGCAGCAGCTCGCGCTTCTCGTGCGCCTCGCGTCCGGCGGGTACCTGCGACTGCGTGACGGTGACGGCGGTGGTGGCGGGCTTGGAGACTTCGACCTTCTGCGGATTGTGCAGGAAAGCCTCGGTGATGCGCCGGATTTCCGGCGGCATGGTCGCGGTGAAGAAGAGGGTCTGCCGCGTGAAGGGGACGAGCTTGCAGATGCGCTCGATGTCGGGAATGAAGCCCATGTCCAGCATGCGGTCGGCTTCGTCGATGACGAGCAGTTCGACACCGGTGAGCAGCAGGCCGCCGCGCTCGGTATGGTCGAGCAGTCGGCCCGGCGTGGCGATCAGCACGTCGACGCCGCGCGTCAGCTTGGCATCCTGGTCGCCGAAGGAGACGCCGCCGATCAGGAGGGCGACGTTGAGTTTCTGGCCGGCGCCGTAGCGGTCGAAGTTTTCCTTCACCTGCGCCGCGAGTTCGCGGGTCGGCTCCAGGATAAGGGTGCGCGGCATGCGCGCCCGGGCACGACCCTTTTCGAGGATGGTGAGCATCGGCAGCACGAAGGCTGCGGTCTTGCCGGTGCCGGTCTGGGCGATGCCGAGCACGTCCTTGCGTGCGAGGACGTGGGGGATCGCCTGTTCCTGAATGGGGGTGGGGTTGGTGTAACCGGTGGCCGCCACTGCGGCGAGGACTTTTTCGGACAGTCCGAGATTGGAAAAGGACATTGAGCCTCTGGTCGAAACCGCCGTTCGGAATCGAGGGTAAAAAGGCTATCGCGTTCCACCCCGAAACGGCGCGCTCTCAAAGAAGCTGGGGGTGCTGACTCACGCGAACAAAGCGCCAGGCTCAGGAATCGCTTTTCGATCTGAACCGCGTCGACCCGGAACATAGGGCGGAATCGGCCAAAGTCAATGGAGCAGGCGCGGGAAGGCCCTAAAAACCCTCAGGTTTTTACCCAAACAGCGGGTACGGCTCGGCTTTTCGCCGCCGCGGCGAGGCGGGTGGTTAACGCCCACCTGCAGCTTGGGCCCGGAAATCGCCGGGCGCCATGCCATAGGCGGCGTTGAAGACCCGGTAATAGGTCGCCAGGCTCTCGAAACCGCATGCGGTAGCGATGTCGGCGATCAGCCGCTCCGGCGCTTCCCGCATCAGGCGGCGGCTTCTCTTCAGCCGCTCCTCCGTCACGGTCTGGGAGAAGCTGCGCTCGGCGACCTCGAACAGCATGTGCAGGTGTCGCACGGAGACGCCGAGCAGGTCTGCCACCCGTCCCGGCGCCAGATCCGGGTCTTGTAAATGGCGCGCGATCAGACGCCGCGCCAGCGACAGGCGGGCGGTCCGCAGCGCGGCCTGTCCGCGCCGGCTGCCCGGCCTGACGACGCCGCGCTCGATCAGCGCGAGCTGCCCCAGCGCCTGCACCAACGGCACGGCATCGGGCGCCCCCTCGACCGCGGCAGCCTCGCCGAGCTCGGCAAAGCAGGCCTCGAGCAGCGGGGCCAGAGCGGGGTCGCTGAAGGGTCTGGGCGCAAGCTCGCGCATGCGCTTGTCCTGGGTCGCAAGACTGCTGACAGGGATCTTCAGGATCCGCAGGTGAAAGCCGGCATCGCCCAGCGGCTTGGTACGGTAGGGCAGGTCAGTGTGGCTGGTCGCGAATCTGCCATTGGCAATGGCGAAATCGCTCGAGCGCATGCCGCCGAACCAGCCTCCGCCGCCGAGCTGCTGGTAGACGCAGATGCTGTCACCCGGCGCGTAGCCGATGTCGGCCTGGCTGCGTTCGACCGCGTAGGATGACGCCTTCAGCTCCACCAGGCCGCCATTGCCGACCTGGCTCAGCGAGAATTCGCCGTAGAAGTCGCCGCGCCGTTCGCGCTCGAGTTCCGCGGTGACACCGAACAGCCCCTTGGCGCGGACCTCGCGCCAATAGTCGAAGCGGTCGTGCGGCTCGACCTCGTCGGTGCACCAGCGATACACGGCAGCCCCTCGTCTCGAACGGAAATCCGCTTGAAAAAAGCAGATTCCACCGGAATCTGCCATAGGCCAGATGCTGGAATGCGAAAGCCGGACCGGTTGAACCGCCGTTACGGCTGGACCGACTATCACATCGACGGCGTAGAGTTCCGCATGGAGCCCGCGGGGAGCCGTTCTGAAGCGGGAATATGAAGATGACGCGTCGGGTTTTCAGGATTTTGTCGGCGCTTGGCCTCGCAGCCTGCCTCAGCGGCTTCGCAGGCGCTGCACACGCCGAAAAGCGCGTTGCGCTCGTGATCGGCAACAACGACTACAAGAACGTTCCCAAACTGCTGAAGGCCGTCAACGACGCCCGCACCATGGGCGACACGCTGAAGCAGCTCGGCTTCCAGGTGATGGTCGCCGAAAACCAGAACCGTCAGCAATTCACCGAGACACTGCTCGCCTTCGACCGGGTGATCGAGCCCGGCGACACCGCGTTCTTCTTCTATGCCGGCCATGGTTTCGAGATCGCGGGCCAGAACTACCTGCTGCCGACCGATGTGCCGGCGGCGACCGAGGGCCAGGAAGAGCTGGTGCGCGATGCCTCCATTCTGGCTGACCGCGTCGTCGAGCGTCTCCAGAACAAGAAGGCGCGCACCTCGATCCTGGTGTTCGACGCCTGCCGCAACAATCCGTTCGAACGATCAGGCACGCGCGCAGTCGCCGGCGGCGGCGGCCTTGCGCCGATGACGCAATTGCCCGAGGGCGTGTTCTCGGTATTCTCGGCAGGACCGCGTCAGACCGCGCTCGATCGTCTCTCCAACGACGACGCCAATCCCAATTCGGTGTTTACACGCACCTTCGCCAGGGAGCTGCTCCAGCCCGGCGAAAACCTCGTGCAGGTCGCCCAGCACACGCGCCGCTTGGTCAGCGAGATGGCCGACACCGTCAAACACAAGCAGGTGCCTGTCTATTTCGACCAGATGGTCGACGACGTCTTCCTCAGCGGCGCCGCGAAGGACGCGGCGGCGGCCGTAGCGCGTCCGGCCGATCCGCCGTCGCAGAAGGTCGCAGCGCTGCCGCCGGTCTCCGTGCCACGCGTGCCGAAGGAGGAGACCACCAATGCGCCGATCGCGAGCTTTTCCCGTCACAACGGCGGCTGGAGCGTGACGTTCTCCTTCGCCGATCCCACCATCGGCATTTCCTGGCGCATGGCCGGCAGCGGCGATTTCCGCGAAACCGGCTTCATCGACACGCTCGATCCGCGCACGCGCAAGCGGATGCCGAACCCGTCGATCGAGCTGCCCCCGGACGCGCAGGCCGGCACCATCGAGGTGCGCTACGTCGACGCCTCCGGTGACATGCAGGGCCCGTTCCCGATCAAGTTCGACCCGGAAGCGGCGCTGATACGCGACCAGCGCAAGATCCTCGACATGACCGCGACGAGTTGGTTGTCGTTCCGTCAGTTCAACGGGCTCCTGGTCTATTATTCCCATCTGGTGTCGTACCGCTGCGCGATCCGCGAAGCACGGATCGGCATCGATACGGCGGTGCCGGACAAGGTGCTGAAGCTGCCGCCCTGCGATCTCCGCGATCCCTCCGCCATCACGGCCGGGATGCTGCTCTACGAGAAGCTTCCCCCTGCGACGCAGTTCATGTCCGTCGAATTGACTTACCGTGACGGCAGCGTGTCGGAGGTGAAGAGTTTCCGCACGTCCAACCGCAGCAACAATTGAGCGGTTCCCAAGATTGAACATGCTCCCGATGCGCGTCGGCGCTACAGTCGCTCGACATAGATCGATGCCGCAGCGAGAGTCGGGTCATGGAACCAGCCACGTCAGATCAACCCGCGTCGCGCGTGCGCAAAGTCCGGTGCTGCGTCGTTGGCGGCGGTCCCGCCGGCATGATGCTCGGCTATCTGCTGGGGCGCGCCGGCATCGATGTCGTGGTGTTGGAGAAGCATGCTGATTTCTTCCGCGACTTTCGCGGCGACACGGTGCATCCCTCGACGCTCCAGGTGATGGACGAGCTCGGCCTGATCGACGGCTTCCTGAAGCTGCCGCATCAGCGCCTGCAGACGATGGATGGCATGGTCGGCGGCGCCAGGGTGCGGATCGCCGATCTCAGGCGGCTGGATACGAAGTACCCGTTCATCGCCTTCATGCCGCAATGGGATTTTCTCAATTTCCTGCGCGAGGCGGGCAAACGCTTCGCCTCGCTCGACGTGCTGATGAGCACGGAGGCCGTCGACCTGATCCGCCGCGGCGAGGCCATCGCCGGCGTGCGCGCCAGGACGTCTGACGGCGTCATCGACATCGAGGCCGATCTCACCATCGCCTGCGACGGCCGGCATTCGACGGTGCGCGAACGCGCTGGCCTTGCCGTCGAGGAGATCGGCGCGCCGATGGACGTGCTCTGGTTCCGCGTCGGCCGCAAGGCCGACGAGACCGAGAACCTGTTTGCCCGCATCGAGCCCGGCAGAATGATGGTCACTTTCGACCGCGGCGATTACTGGCAATGCGCCTACGTCATCGCAAAGGGGCAGTACGATGCGGTGAAGGCGAGGGGACTACAGGCGCTGCTGGACGATGTCGTGCGCATGGCGCCGGTCCTCAAGCATGGGATCGGCGACGTGAAGAGCATTGACGACGTCAAGCTCCTTACCGTCGCGATCAACCGCCTGCCGCGCTGGACGCGGCCGGGCCTGCTCTGCATCGGCGATGCCGCGCATGCGATGTCGCCCGTCGGCGGCGTCGGCGTCAATCTTGCCGTGCAGGATGCGGTCGCGACCGCAAACCTGCTCGCGGACAGGCTGGGGCGCGGCTGTCCTTCCGAGGACGAACTCGATGCCGTCAGGCGCCGCCGCGCGTTCCCGGTGAAGATGACGCAGGCGATGCAGGTGATCGTGCAGAACAACATCATCAGCGGCGCACTGAAGGGCGCAGATCGGCCGCTCAAGGCGCCGCTGATCCTGCGTCTGATCTCCGCATGGCCGTGGCTCCAGGGCATTCCCGCGCGCTTCATCGCCATCGGCGTGCGACCCGAGCACGTGCATTCGAAAGCCGCGCCGGCGCCCTGAGGCAGCCAACTGATAGGGATAATGCCGCGTTAAATTGCGGCTTCCGCGTTGCGCGCGTGCAACAGCGCGGACGGATTCAAAGACAGCCATCGGCCATTCCGGCGCCTTAACTTTCTTGATTCAAATTTGAGTAAGAACTGCGTGTGAGCGTGCGCCCATCAAAGGACACGGGGTGTACCATGCGTAACAAGTTGATTGCCGCCTTCGCCTGCACGACCGCTCTGGTTTCGACCGGCGCTGCTTCCGCCGCCGATCTCGCCGCGCGCCCGTACACGAAGGCGCCTGCCTATATCGAGCCGCTGTTCAACTGGACTGGTTTCTATGTCGGCGGCCATATCGGCGGCGCATGGACCAACGAGCAGTTCGTCAACAATGGCGTCGGCGCGGCGTTCGGCGATCTGACGCCGGGCCAGGGTTATCGCCAGCGCAACTCCGGTGTCATGGGCGGCGCCCAGATCGGCTACAACTGGCAGGCCAACAACTACGTGTTCGGCATGGAAGGCACGATCTCCGGCCTCGACAACAAGGGCTCGTTCACGAATACCGCATTCGGCGCAGCGAACGACGTGTTCTCCTGGCGCGCCAACGTTCTTGCTACCGTCGTCGGCCGCGCCGGCTTCGCAGTCCAGAACAACCTGTTCTACTTCAAGGGCGGCTACGCCGGCGTCAACAACCGGCTCTCGGTCACGGATCCCGTTGTAACGGGTACGGGCGGTCAGACCCACTGGGCCAACGGCTGGACCGTCGGCGCCGGCTGGGAATACGGCATCACCCGCAACTGGATCGTCGGCCTCGAATACAACTACGCGGCCTTCGGCAGCCAGACCTATCAGCTCGGCGGCACCGCGGGCAACTACACGTTCGATGCCAAGCCGCGCGACATCCAGTGGGCTGTCGTTCGCGCCAGCTACAAGTTCGACGCGCCTGTGATCGCGCGCTACTGAGCAACAAACGACCAATCAAAGAAAAGATCACGATCAATTCAAAAGCCCCGGTTTCCACCGGGGCTTCTTTTTGCGTGCAGCCGTGGCGGCGCCTCAGGCCATGACCGAGAAGCCGCCGTCGACGGGGATCGCGGTGCCCGTGACGAAGTTCGAGGCTGATGAGGCGAGGAAGACGGCGATGCCGGCGAAGTCGTCGATGTCGCCCCAGCGCCCCGCGGGCGTCCGCGCCAGCACGCGCTCGTGCAGGCCCGAGACCTCTTTGCGCGCGCCGCGGGTGAGGTCGGTGTCGATCCAGCCCGGCAGGATCGCATTGACCTGGATGTTGTCCGGTGCCCAGGCATTGGCGCAGGCGCGCGTGTACTGCACGATGCCGCCCTTGCTTGCCGCATAGGCGGTCGCAAAGCTTGCGCCGAAGATCGACATCATCGAGCCGATGTTGATCACCTTGCCGTTGCCCGATGCCTTGAGCGCCGGGTAGGCCAGCTTCGAGCAGACGAAGGCGCTGGTGAGGTTGGTGTCGATCACCTTGTTCCACTCGTCGAGCTCGAGCTCGTGCGGCGGCTTGCGGATGCTCATGCCGGCGTTGTTGATCAGAATGTCGATGCGACCGAGCTCCTTGACGACGCGGTCGATCATGGCTGCGACCGCGGCCTTGTCGGTGACGTCGGTGGTGACTGGTATCGCCTTCACGCCGCGCGCTTTGAGATCGGCGACGGCCGCGGCCGACTTGGCTTCGTTGCGTCCGATCACTGCGATATCGGCGCCGGCGTCGGCGAGCCCGTGCGCGAGGCCAAGCCCGATGCCGCCGTTGCCTCCCGTGACGATCGCGACCTTGCCGCGGAGATCGAACCGGTTGGATGTCATGCTTTCACTTCCTGGTTTCTTCTATTGGTTGCTTTGCCAGATCAGGACCAGGCCGAGGCCGGCCATGGCGGCGCCATAGCCGGCCCATTGCAGCTGGTTGATCATGAAGCTCGATCGGGGCCACGCGACGGTGCCCGTGCCCTGTCCGATCCAGAGCAGCCCGACAGCGAGGGCAAACAGGCCTGCGACAAGCAGAAATCTGCGCATGCATTCCTCCCCATTGGACTGCTTTGTCGTGACCCACGGCAAGAACGATCGCCGCGGGCCGCGAAAACTTGCCGCAAGACTAGCCGCAGGTTCGGCTCAGATACAATGGCTGCGGACGCAAGGCCGCGGGGAGGACGCATGTCCGTGCGCAAGGGGTGATTGGTCACCGCGGCTCAAGACCGCGATGTGGCGCGTCGGCGTTACGCGCCAACAGGCCTCACAACGAAAAAGCCCCGGCGATGCCGGGGCTTTGACGTCTGAGGTCGAGTTCAGATCGTATCAGTACTTGGCGACGACCGGGCCGGTCCAGTTGAAGCGGTAGACCAGCGAGGTCGAGATCGTCTGGTTCCAGTGGTTCGCACGAATGTCGAAGCCATTGGAAGCGTTCGCAGCGGTCAGCTCGTTGATGGTCTTGGTGTCGTAGAAGGCCGAACGATACTCGGTCTTCATGAACCAGCCGGGGGAGGAGATGCCGAAAATGTTCAGGCTGTTCTCGAAGCCGCCGCCGACGAACCAGCCGTTGCGGTTGTAGCTGTTGGTGTGGATGCCGGTCGCAGCGCCACCCAAGGTCGTGAAGGTGGTGCCACCGAAGTGAGCGCCGGAGTAACCGCCGTTGACGTAGGAGAGAACGTTCGGGGCAACCAGCCAGCCGAGGCGAACACCAGCGGCCCACGAGTCTTCCAGCTTCTGGTTGCCGGTGAACCCGTTGATCGGATCCTGCAGGGTGGCGCGGATGCTGCCGAACTGACCGTCAGCGAACACGCCGGCGACCCAGGTGCTGTTGAACTGCCAGTCATAGCCGGCGCCGACGGTGCCGAACCAGCCCGAACCACCCTGACGCTGGGTGATGGTGAGCGGAACCGCGCCGGGATTGGTCTGGATCGACTGGTCGGAGTTCGAAAGACCGCCGCCAGCGCCACCGAAGATGTAGAAGCCGGTCCAGTTGGCAACCGGTGCAACCATCGGAGCCTTCACGTACGGACGGGCGGCAAGGTCGGCGGCCGAAGCCGAACCGGTCATCGCCGCAATCGCGGTCAGTGCGAGAGCAATCTTCTTCATGATGAAATCCCCAACCTTCATTCGTAGCAGGCGCGAGCGCACTGAAGTCCGTGTGTTCTGATGCCCGGACTATAGACGGTTCTCGCCGAAATGCTGTTGCAGGGCAGGCACAGTCGCCGGAAAACGCCCCTCGGGCGGGTTTTTGAGTACTGTCACCGAACTTAGATAAAACCGTGCAAATTCAATGTATTGCGAGCTTTCTAGGTTCTTCTTTTTGCGTAAGTTTTCGTTAGGAATTCGGCTTTGTCTGAAATGGAGGCAATCCTGCCCCAGCCTTGGCGGCCGCACCGCCCGCTGTGAGTCGTTGGCCGAGTCGCGCTTTCGAGAGGCGGATCGCCCGGATCAGGCGCCGGAACACGGTCAACCTATCCCCAAAATGACAAAGCCCCGGCGTCGGGCCGGGGCTTTTGAGCGGGGATCGCGGCCTCAGACGTCGAGCAGCTCGTCGCTCGCGAACTCGGCCTTGTCGGAGATGAAGGCGAAGCGTGCCTCGGCCTTGGTGCCCATCAACCGCTCGACCGAATCTGCAGTGGTGTCGCGGTCGTCGGGCAGCAGCACCACCTTGAGCAGCGTGCGCTTGCTCGGGTCCATGGTGGTTTCCTTGAGCTGCGCCGGCATCATCTCGCCGAGGCCTTTGAAGCGGTTCACCTCGACCTTGGCGTTGGCGTTGAAGGCGCTCTTGATCAGCTCTTCCTTGTGCTTGTCGTCGCGTGCGTAGACCGACTTCTGTCCGTGGGTCAGCTTGTAGAGCGGCGGCACCGCGAGGAAGAGATGTCCTTCGTCGATCAGCTTGGGCATCTGCCGGTAGAAGAAGGTGATCAGCAGCGAGGCGATGTGCGCGCCGTCGACGTCGGCGTCGGTCATGATGATGATGCGCTGATAGCGCAGATCCTCTTCGCGATAGTGCAGGAGCTGGCCGCAGCCGATTGCCTGCACGAGGTCCGAAAGCTGCGCGTTCGCCGTCAGCTTGTCCTTGCCGGCGGAGGCGACGTTGAGGATCTTGCCGCGTAGCGGCAGCACGGCTTGAGTCTTGCGATCGCGTGCCTGCTTGGCGCTGCCGCCGGCCGAGTCGCCCTCGACGATGAACAGCTCGGAGCCTTCGGTGCCGGGGTCGGTGCAGTCGGCGAGCTTGCCGGGCAGCCGCAGCTTCTTGCCGGCGGTTTTCCGCGCGGTTTCCTTTTCCTGACGACGGCGCAACCGCTCTTCGGCGCGGTCGATCACGAAATCGAGCAGCCGGTTGGCCATGTTCGGATTGCCCGACAGCCAATGGTCGAACGGATCCTTCATCGCCTGTTCGACGATGCGCTGCGCTTCGGCGGTAGCGAGGCGATCCTTGGTCTGGCCCTGGAATTCGGGCTCGCGCACGAACACCGAGAGCATCACGGCCGCGCCCACCATCACGTCTTCCGAGGTGATGGACGAGGCGCGCTTGCCCTGGCCGACGCGCTCGGCGTGATCCTTCAGGCCGCGCAGCAGCGCGCTGCGCAGGCCGGATTCGTGCGTACCGCCATCGGGCGTCGGCACCGTGTTGGTGTAGGAGGAGAGGAAGCCGTCGGCGTCCGCGGTCCACGCCACGGCCCATTCGCAGGCGCCATGCGCGCCGTTGCGGCCCGACTTGCCGGAGAAGATGTCAGGATGCACCAGCGTGTCGGCATGGATCGCCGCCGCCAGATAGTCCTTGAGGCCGCCGGGGAAGTGGAAGGTTGCCTCCGCCGGTACGTCCTCGACGCCCTTGAGCAGCTCGGGCGCGCAATTCCAGCGGATCTCGACGCCGCCGAAAAGATAAGCCTTCGAGCGCGTCATTTTGAACAAACGCTGCGGCTTGAACGCGGCCTTGGCGCCGAAGATGTCGGTGTCGGGCTTGAAGCGCACGCGCGTGCCGCGGCGGTTGTTGACCTTGCCGAGATCCTCGAGCTTGCCCTTGGGATGGCCGCGCTCGAACGTCATGCGATGCAGCTTCTGGCCGCGCGCGACCTCGACCTCGAGGTGCGAGGAGAGGGCGTTCACCACGGAGATGCCGACGCCGTGCAGACCCCCTGATGTCTCGTAGACCTTGCTGTCGAACTTGCCGCCCGAATGCAGCGTGCACATGATGACTTCGAGCGCCGACTTCTTCGGAAATTTGGGGTGCGGATCGATCGGTATGCCGCGGCCGTTGTCCGTGACGGTGAGGAAGCCGTCAGCGCTGAGCTCGACGCCGATGAAGGTCGCGTGTCCCGCAAGCGCCTCGTCCATCGAGTTGTCGATGACCTCGGCGAAGAGGTGATGCAGCGCCTTTTCGTCGGTGCCGCCGATATACATGCCGGGCCGGCGCCGCACCGGTTCCAGGCCTTCGAGCACCTCGATGTCGGCGGCCGTGTAATCGGCCTCGCCACCGCTCGCGCGCGGAGCGGCTTTCGCGCGTCCCTTCGGCTCGTTACCCTCGAACAAATCGTCTTTGGCTTTCATCTTCAATTGCTTGGACATATATCTTGATGCGTCTTGAGGGCCGCGCGGGCGGCGAATCGGTTGCTGCGACTATGCCACGGCTGGCCGGCAAAGGTCACCGCCGGGCCGGCCCCGCGGCGTCGTTGGGAGCCAATCCCGGCGATTTTACGCCGCCACCTGACCAATTCCCGGCAATTTGACGCTGCCGTCCGCTCGGAGCCGGGCTTTGTGACTTGATGTCACACAAGTCCCTGGCTTACCAGTGTTTTTCATCGAGCAGCACCTCACGGCGGGGCGGGAAGGCATTCTGGAATGGAGCAGTACGCGCACGCACTGGCCGATTTCGTGCGCCTTCACCAGGCCTGGGCTGCCCCGATCGTGTTCGTGCTGGCATTCGGGGAATCGCTCGCCTTCATCTCGCTGCTGATCCCGGCCTGGGGCGCGCTGGTCGCCATCGGCGCGCTGATCGGTGCGAGCGGCATCAGTTTCTATCCAATCTGGATTGCCGGCGCGTTCGGCGCTGCCCTCGGCGACTGGGTCTCCTACTGGTTCGGCTATCGCTACAAGGAACACGTCGCGCAGATCTGGCCGCTGTCGCGCTACCCGGAAATCCTGCCCAGGGGCGAGGCGTTCGTGCGCAACTGGGGCGTGCCCAGCATTTTCATCGGCCGCTTCTTCGGCCCCTTGCGTGCCTCCGTGCCGCTCGCCGCCGGCATTTTCGAGATGCCTTACTGGAGTTTCCAGGTCGCCAATTTCGTCTCCGCGCTGGTCTGGTCGGCGGCGCTGCTGCTGTTCGGCGACGTGATCGCGAAGGCCATGGAGTGGATCTGGCGCGTCATCTGACGCCGCAAACCTTGACGGGAACCGGATCTCGCTCTATAGCCGCGCGCCATGATCAACGCCGCGACCATCCTGTTCGCCCGTCGCCGCCGCCGCTCTTTAGCGGTTTGGGCGGTCGATCGCGTTTGAGATCATCGTCTTTGCCGCTGGACCCGATCCGCGGCATTCTCTCTCCTGTCAGCGCGATCTGATCCGGCGGCCCCCCAAGGAGGCCCAGCAGGAGACCACGATGTACACGCCACCCTTTTTCAAGCCGGATCGCGCCGCGAGCCTGAAATTCGCCGAGGAGCGCGGTTTCGGCACGATGTGCGCCTTCGACGGCCACAAGCCGGTCGCCTCACCGCTGCCGTTTTACCTGACCTATGCGGCCGATGGCACGCCGCAGGCCGCCTTTCATGTTGCCCGTCACAATCCGCTGGTAAAGCTTGCGGACGGCGCGACGTCCTGGCTGCTCGCGATCAACGGGCCCGATGCCTATGTCTCGCCCGACTGGTACGTATCGCCGGATCAGGTGCCGACCTGGCTCTATCAATCGGTGCATCTGGGCGGCCCGGTGCGGCCGATGTCGGACGATGAGCTGGCGGTTCAGATCGACACGCTCAGCGACATCTTCGAGAGCTGGCTGTTGCCGAAGACGCCGTGGACGTCGGCGAAGATGACGGCCGGCCGGTTCGAGACATTGAAGAAGGCGATCGTGGGTCTGGTGATGACCGTTGACGAGGTCGAAGGCAGCTTCAAGCTCAACCAGCACAAATCGGACGCCGACTATGCGGCGATCGCGACTGCGCTGGGCGAGCGCGATGCCGACGCCAGGCAGATTTCACGATTGATGCGGCAGGCAAGGCCGCAAGTGTTCGAAGATCAAGCGTTCGAAGATCAAGTTTTTGCGGATACGAACAAGCTCGAAAGGAGCGTGTCATGAGCCTCACCGAAACCACGAAAGCCCCGACATCAGGCGCGGCCAAGAAGCCCGCCAGCGTCTTCGTCGACGGCGGCTCCGGCACCACCGGGCTCGGCATCAACGAGCGCCTCAAGCTTCAGAACGATGTCGTTGTGAAGACCATCGCCGACGACAAGCGCAAGGATCCCGCGGCCAAGAAGGCGCTGATGGAGGAGGTGGATCTCGTCATCCTCTGCCTTCCCGACGACGCCGCCAGGGAAACCGTCGCGTTGGTCGACAGCATGGGCGCAGCGGGCCCGAAGGTGCTGGACGCCTCGACCGCGTATCGGGTCGCGCCCGACTGGGCCTATGGTTTTCCGGAAATGACGCCGGACCAGGCCGGCAAGATCAAGGCCGCGAAGAAGGTCTCCAACCCCGGCTGCTATCCGACCGGCGGCATCGCGCTGCTCCGTCCAATCGTCGACGCCGGCCTGTTGCCGCCTGACTATCCCATCACCATCAACGCGGTCAGCGGCTATTCCGGCGGCGGCAAGTCGATGATCGCAAGCTTCGAAGACGGCAGCGCGCCGTCGTTCGAACTCTACGGCCTCGGCTTCGAGCACAAGCATCTGCCGGAACTGCAGCTCTATTCGAACCTGACGCGGCGGCCGATCTTCATTCCCTCGGTCGGCAACTACCGGCAGGGCATGCTGGTCTCGGTGCCGCTCCAGCTCGACACGCTGCCGGGCAAGCCCAGCGGTGCCGATCTGCAGGCCGCCCTTGCCAAGCGCTACGCGGGTTCGAAGTATGTCTCGGTGATGCCGCTTCAGAACGAAGCGACCAAGGGCGGCCGGCTCGAGCCGGAAGCCCTCAACGAGACCAACATGCTCGAGCTGTACGTCTTCGCCAGCGACAAATACCACCAGGCGGTGCTGGTCGCGCGGCTGGACAATCTCGGCAAGGGCGCCTCGGGCGCAGCCGTGCAGAACATGCGGCTGATGCTGGGCCTGCCGGAAGAGTAGGGTAGTCTCGTGCCCCCGACGCAGCGCAGCACTTCTTCAGTGGTGCGCTGCAGAGCCGTGGCCCATGCTTTCTCTATTTGGTGTTCCCTGGGGCCCGGCTCGCGCTTCGCGCGTCCGGCACACGAGACTTCAGTACTTCGCGACGACCGGGCCGCCGAAGCGGTAGTTCTAAAGCATGATGGCATTAAGTTCGATAGCCTGAGTTTTTCAGGTAGTTGGCGCATTCCTCGGATGTGAAGGCATCGAGTGCGTGGCCGATTGCGGCGCAGACGGTGTCGACGGTTCGCGCGGCAGCTTTGCGGACGAGGTGCTTGAGCTTGGCGAAGACCTGTTCGATCGGGTTCAGGTCGGGCGAGTATTTTGGCAGGAAGAAGAGCTTGGCGCCGACCGAACGGATGAGCTGGCGAACTGCTTTGCTCCGGTGGCTGCCGAGGTTATCCAGGATGACGATATCGCCGGGTCGCAGAACGGGCTGAAGAACCTTCTCGACATAGGTGCGAAAGCTCACGCCATCGATCGGCCCCTCGATGAACCATGGCGCATCAATCCGGTCATGGCGCAGGGCCGCCAGGAAAGTCATGGTCTTCCAGCGGCCGTGGGGAACCTTGGCGTGAAGTCTGTGCCCGCGCGGCGCCCAGCCCCGCAGGGGGGCCATATCGGTCCTGGTCCAGGTCTCGTCGATGAAGACGAGCCGCTCAGCTTCGACGCGACCTTGATACTTTGCCCACTGGGCTCGCCGCCGTGCGACCTCCGGTCGATCGCGTTCGCCAGCCGCCACGCTTTTTTTTGAAGCTGAGCTTCTCGGCATGCACGAAGTCCCACACCGAGTGGTAGTCGACCTTCAGGCCGCGTCCGCTAAGCTCGGCGACGAGACCCCGTATGGTGAAATCGCCGTCCTTGATCCGCTGCGACAGCCAGATCGCGTGCTCGCCCGAAATTGCCTTCGGCTTGTAGCCACCGATCTGGCCAGGCTCGACGCTGCCGGTCTTATCGACCCGCTTCATCCAGCCGATGGCCGTGCTGATCGCCACCCCAAACTGCTTGGCGGCTCGATTGCGGGACATCCCGCCCTCGATTGCCGCCACCACGCGCTTGCGAAGATCCAGAGAATACGGCTTGCCCATCCATGCTGGCCTCCGTCCAGCCAGCATGGTGAATCAGAAACAAGCTGATTTGGGAATCCCAAATCGATTCAGATTAAACCCATCCCGCTTTAGAGCACCTTGAAGATCGCCAGCGCCAGCACGGCCTGGGCGGCAAAGCCGACGACGAAGGCGAGGGTGCGGAACACCGGTAGTCCCATTGCGTAGACGATGAGATGGGCGACGCGCGACCAGAAATAGACCGCGCAGGCGAGCACGGTCCATTTCGAGGAATAGTCGATCGCGTTCAGGATCAGCACCAGCGGTGCGAAGATCACGAGGTTCTCGACCGCGTTGTCGTGTGCGAACATCAGGCGCGTCGCCCACGGCGATTGGGGCTTGTCGCCGCGCGAGGGGTTGGCCATCGCGCCGGAGAGGCCGCGGACCTGGCAACGGTCGAGAATGTAGGGGACCCACAGGATGCCAGTGAAGATCACCGTACAGGTCAGCCAGAACAATTCGCGCGTCATAACCCGGTCCCCTCTAGAGTCGATGTCGTGAGCTTATACGAAAACCAGCGCTACGCGCGAACCCTGACGTAGCTGCCGGGGGCATCCTCGATCGGGGGCAGCGCCTCGGTGCCGACGCTACGCGCCGGCACTTCCTCCGGATCGAGCCCGCCCAGCCATTCGCGCCAGTCCGGCCACCACGAGCCCTTGTGCTCCACCGCGCCCTTCATCCACTGGGCGACGTTGACGTCCTTGATGTTGTCGTTGGTCCAGTACTGGTACTTGTTCGACGCCGGCGGATTGACGACGCCGGCGATGTGGCCCGAGCCTGACAGCACGTATTTCACGGGCCCGCCGAAGAATTGCGAACCGTAAAGCACGGACTCCGCCGGCGCGATGTGATCCTCGCGCGTGGCGAGGTTGTAGACGGGCACCTTGACCTTGGAGAGGTCGAGCAGGGTGTTGTCGAGCACCATCGTGCCGGTCGACAGCCGGTTCTCCAGGTAGCAGTTGCGCAAGTAGTAGGAATGGTTCGCCTGCGTCATCCGCGTCGCATCGGAATTCCAGTGCAGCAGGTCGAACGCGCTCGGCTGCTGGCCCTTCAGATAGTTGCTGACCACGTAGGACCAGATCAGGTCGTTCGAGCGCAGCATGTTGAAGGCCATCGCCATCTTGGAGCCTTCGAGCACGCCCGATGTCTTCATGTCCTGCTCGAGCGCTGCGATCTGCTCCTCGTCGACGAAGACGAGGAGATCGCCGGCATGGGTGAAGTCGACCTGTGCGGCAAAGAAGGTCGCCGAGGTCACGCGCTGGCGCCGCTTCTCGGCGAGCCAGGCCAGCGTGGTCGCGAGCATGGTGCCGCCGACGCAATAGCCGGCGGTGTGAACCTTCATCTCGCCGGTGACCTTCTCGATCACGTCCATCGCCGTGAGCGGGCCTTCCTTCATGTAGTCTTCCCAGCTCTTGCCGCCGAGCTTCTTGTCGGGATTGACCCATGAGATCACGAACACGGTGATGCCCTGATCGACGCACCACTTGATGTAGGATTTCTCCGGCTTGAGATCGAGGATGTAGAATTTGTTGATCCAGGGCGGAATGATCAGCAGCGGCGTGCGCAGCACCTTCTCCGTGGTTGGCGCATACTGGATCAGCTGCATCATCTCGTTCTGGTAGATCACCTTGCCCGGCGTCGTCGCCATGTTGACGCCGACGACCATGTTGTCCGGGTTGGACTGGCGGATCTTCAGCATGCCCTTGCCGGCGGAGATGTCCTCCGCCAGCATGGTCAGGCCGCGCGCGAGGTTCTCGCCGCTGCTGGCAACGGTCTCGCGCAGCACCTCGGGATTGGTCAGCACGAAGTTCGACGGCGAGATCGCGTTGGTGACCTGCTGCACATAGAACTCCGCCTTGCGGCGGGTCGCCGGGTCGAGCTCGGCGTCGTTCACGAGCTCCTGCGCCCATTTAGCCGTGAGCAGATAGAGCTGCATCACGAAATCGAAGAACTGGTTCGACTTCCATTCCGGATCGGCAAAGCGCTTGTCGCGCGGCGAGGGCGCGATCGCGGGTTGCGCCTCCTGGCCGGCCATTCGCCGCGCCGCCGAGCCCCAGAGATCGAGATAGTCCTTGGCGAGCTTGGTCTGGAGGTCGGACGCACGCGACTGGTCCGACAGCCAATATTCAGCGACCGAGGTGAAGGTCTTCACCACCTCGGTGAGCTCGGCCGGCGGACGGTCCTGCACCTCGCCGCTTTCGCGCGGCTTCAGATACGCGGCGAGCGCCTTGCCGCCGCTCTCCATCGCCCGCGCGACATTCATCGCGAAGGCTTCCGCATTGAACTTCGTTTCGGGCTTTGAGGTGGGCGTGTCGGTCGTGGCGGTACTCATGAAGGCAACACTACCGATTGATTCCGTATTCGTCACCGCGAAGCTCGCTGGTTTCGTGCCAAACAGGCGCGAAGATGTGCTGCACTGCGACAAGCCTTCTTGCTTTCGTCACAATCGGCGGGCACGTCTTGTGCCGTGGGCCTTGGATGATTTCTCGCTCGTACCATTTGTGGGCAGCAATGGTTTGAGCTTGGGCAGGTTGTTGGTTAAGTTGCCGGCAGCCTTGCGTTGGGACGGGTAGGGGGGTTCCCAAGTGTTGGCGTTGTGGGACCTGCAAAAGTCGCTGCCGATTGCTGGCGCGCTGCTGATCGCGGCGCTCGCCTTGGGAGGGTGTTCGAGTCAGTTGGCTGACTACACCCCCACCGACGCGCAGGCCCATTCCAGGGATTCCGGCGGCTACCTTCCGGTACACGATCTGCCGCCGGATCGCGATGAGGCCATCATCCCACCGGACCAGCGTGCCAAGATCGAAGCCGAGCTTGCCGCAGCGCGCGACCGCCAGGCCGTCGCCGCAAAAGACGCCAAATAGGGGCGGCAAAAGGGAAGAGGACGGCCGGAGAGAGCCGCAAGGTAATCGCTGGCGCCCCCGCCACTCCGTGCTAAAAAGACTTCAATTCAGCCGAGAGTCAGGGCGAAGGAGTTCAGTCCTTGTCGCCGTAAATCGCTCCAAGTGTTTGATTTCGAGCGATTTTCGTGCGTCGGGCGCTGTCTCCTCGAAGGGGCGGTCATCTCCCCTCGATTCTGTCCTGACCGGTTGCCCGGAGCCCAGAGAGCCATGGAAGATTTTTACCGCATCCGCCGCCTTCCGCCTTACGTGTTCGAGCAGGTCAACCGGGCCAAGGCGGCCGCGCGGAATGCCGGCGCCGACATCATCGATCTCGGCATGGGCAATCCCGATCTGCCGGCGCCCCCGCACGTGCTGGAGAAGCTCAAGGAGACCCTGGGCAAGCCGCGCACCGACCGCTACTCGGCGTCCCGCGGCATCCCCGGCCTGCGCCGGGCCCAGGCCGCCTATTACGCCCGCCGCTTCGGCGTGAAGCTCAACCCCGACACCCAGGTGGTGGCGACGCTGGGCTCGAAGGAAGGCTTTGCAAACGTGGCCCAGGCGATCACCGCCCCTGGTGACGTCATCCTCTGTCCGAACCCGAGCTACCCGATCCACGCCTTCGGCTTCTTGATGGCGGGCGGCGTGATCCGTTCGGTGCCCTCGGAGCCGACGCCGCAATTCTTCGAAGCGGTGGAGCGGGCGATCGTGCATTCGATCCCCAAGCCCCTCGCGCTTGTGGTCTGCTATCCGTCGAACCCGACCGCCTATGTCGCGAGCCTCGACTTCTACAAGGACCTCGTCGCTTTCGCGAAGAAGCACGAGATCCTGATCCTGTCTGATCTTGCCTATGCCGAGGTCTATTTCGACGAGAACAACCCGCCGCCCTCGGTGCTCCAGGTGCCGGGCGCCATCGACGTCACCGTCGAGTTCACTTCGATGTCGAAGACTTATTCGATGGCCGGCTGGCGCATGGGCTTTGCGGTCGGCAACGAGCGCGTAATCGCGGCGCTCGCCCGCGTCAAATCCTACCTCGACTATGGCGCATTCACGCCGGTGCAGGTCGCCGCGACCGCGGCGCTGAACGGCCCCGACGATTGCATCAAGGAGATGCGCGACACCTATCGCAAGCGCCGCGACGCGCTGGTGGAATCGTTCGGCCGCGCCGGCTGGGAGATTCCGCCGCCGGAAGCCTCGATGTTCGCCTGGGTGCCGCTGCCGGAAGCGTTCCGCAGCGTCGGCAGCATGCAGTTCGCGACCCTCATGGTGGAGAAATCAGGTGTCGCGGTCTCGCCCGGCGTCGGATTCGGCGAGCATGGTGAAGGATATGTCCGCATCGCCATGGTGGAAAACGAGCAACGGATCAGGCAGGCCGCGCGCGGCGTGCGCCGCTTCCTTGAAAGCGGCATCGAAACGTTGCACAACGTCGTTCCGCTCGCCAACAGGCGCTAATTCTCTTCTGCAGGTTCACTAAAGCATCATGGTTGCACCCCTGAAAGTGGGCATAGCGGGGCTCGGCACCGTGGGCGCCGAAGTTGTCCGTTTGATTGAAACACAGGCGCGCGTGCTCGCGGGCCGCAGCGGCCGCGGTATTCGGGTCGTTGCCGTTACCGCGCGCTCGAAGGCCAAGAAGCGCGGTATCGATCTGCGCGGCGTCGAATGGGTGAGGGATCCGCTTGCGCTCGCTACGCATCCCGGCATTGACTGCTTCGTCGAGCTGATGGGCGGCGCCGGCGACCCCGCGCTCTCCGCCGTCGAAGCCGCGCTCAACGCCGGCAAGTCTGTCGTCACCGCCAACAAGGCACTGCTCGCCAAGCACGGAATCAAGCTCGCCAAGGCCGCCGAAAAGCATGGCGGTGCGCTGAATTTCGAGGCAGCCGTCGGCGCCGCGATCCCTGTCATCAAGACCTTGCGCGAAGGTCTTGCCGGAACCGGCATCAATCGCGTCTACGGCATCCTCAACGGCACCTGCAATTACATCCTGACCCGGATGGAGCAGGAGGGCCTGTCGTTCGCCGAGTGTCTCAAGGATGCGCAGCGGCTCGGCTATGCCGAGGCCAACCCGTCCTTCGACGTCGACGGTCACGACACCGCACAAAAGCTCGCCATTCTCGCCAGCCTTGCCTTCGGCACGAAAGTTGCTCAAGGCGCAGTGTATGTCGAAGGCATCTCCTCCATCGCGCCGGAAGATCTTCGCGCGGCCGCCGATCTCGGCTACCGCGTCAAGCTGCTCGGCGTTGCCGTTCGCACCGCCAAGGGCATCGAGCAGCGCGTGCACCCGACCATGGTTCCCAAGACATCCTCGATCGCGCAGGTGATGGGTGTCACCAATGCGGTTACGATCGATGGTGAGGGCATTCCGCCGATCACGCTGGTCGGTCCGGGCGCAGGCGGCGCTGCAACCGCATCCGCCGTCGTCGCCGACATCGCCGATGTCGCGCGCGGCATCCGCGCCAATCCGTTCGGCCGGCCGATCGCGCATTTGCGCGACACCAGGAAGGCGCCGATGGAGCGACACGAGGGCGGCTACTACATCCGCCTATTGGCACGCGATTTCCCGGGTACTGCGGCTGCGATCGCGACCCGGCTCGCGGAGCAGAAGATTTCGATCGAGTCGATCGTGCAGCGTCACCCCAACGGCGGCGCTGCGCCGGCCGACGGCAAGGCGGTGCCCGTGCCCGTCATCCTGATCACGTACGCGACCCATGAAGACGCGGTGCGCCGCGCGCTCGCGGCCGTGCAAAAGGACAAGGTGATCAGCGGACGGCCGCAGGTCATCAGGATTGAGAAGAACTGAGCGAGAAAGACACGAAGCGGTTCGAACGAACTGCTGATGTTACGAGTTGATGCGGACGGAGATTTCCGTCCCAAACGTTTCGAAGGAGTGAGCCGATGTCGACCCATATTTCAGTGCCGCCGCAGGCGTTGCTCGAGCGTATTCTCACGCTGGAGATCGTACGTGTGACGGAACGGGCGGCGGTGTCGTCGGCGCGGCTGCGCGGGCATGGGCAGGAGAAGGCGGCCGACCAGGCCGCCGTCGACGCCATGCGCCGCGAGCTCAACAAGCTGCCGATCCAGGGCACCATCGTGATCGGCGAGGGCGAGCGCGACGAGGCGCCGATGCTCTATATCGGCGAGCAGGTCGGCATGAAGGCGGGCCCCGAGGTCGATATCGCGGTCGACCCGCTCGAAGGCACCACGCTGTGCGCCAAGAACATGCCGGGTTCGATTGCTACCATGGCGATGGCTGACGGCGGCACGCTGCTGCATGCCCCCGACGTCTACATGCAGAAGCTCGCCATCGGTCCGGGCTACGACAAGGGCGTCGTCGAGCTCGACGCGAGCCCTGCCGACAACGTCCGCCGCCTCGCCAAGGCCAAGGGCGTCAAGCCCGACGGTATTACGGTTCTCGTGCTCGACCGTCCGCGCCATGCCAGCATCATCGAGAGCGTGCGCTCGACGGGAGCGGCCGTGCGCCTCATCACCGACGGCGACGTCGCCGGCGTGATCCACTGCGCCGACCCCGACAACACCGGCGTCGACATGTATCTCGGCACCGGCGGCGCGCCGGAAGGCGTGCTCGCTGCGGTCGCGCTACGTTGCATCGGCGGCCAGATGCAGTGCCGGCTGATCCTGGATTCCGACGAGAAGCGCGAGCGCGCGGCCAAGATGGGCGTCAACGATCCCAAGATGATCTACGGCATCGAGGACATGGCCCGCGGCGACTGCCTGTTCGCCGCCACGGGCGTCACGACCGGTTCACTGCTGTCGGGCGTCAAATTCCGCAAGGACGGCGTGATCGAGACCGAGACCGTGGTGATGCGCTCCGTCACCGGCACCGTGCGCTACATCAAGGCCGAGCACCGCGAGCTCGCGAAGTTCCACCTGGACTAGCGTTTGCCGTCATTCCGGGACTCGCGAAACGAGAGCCCGGAATCTCGCGCCACAACTTCTGGATTCCGGGTTCGCGCTTCGCGAGTCCCGGAATGACGACAAGAACAATCAGGGAAGCGCCATGTCCGATCTCTCCGCCGTCAAAGCCCTGATCTTCGACGTGTTCGGCACGGTCGTCGACTGGCGCACCAGCCTGATCACCGATTTCATGTGGTGGGGGAAGGGCCGCGGCATCAGCGCCGACTGGACAGCGCTCGTCGACGGCTGGCGCGGCATGTATGTCGCCTCGATGCAGGACGTGCGCGAGCATCCCGAGCGCGGCTATGTCATGCTCGACGATCTGCATCGGCGTTCCCTCGAAAAGCTGGTCGAGAAGTTCGCGATCAAGGCGCTTACCGACGCCGATCTCGACCACCTCACCAAGGGCTGGCACCGCCTCAACCCCTGGCCCGACAGCGTCGCCGGCCTGACGCGGCTGAAGACCAAGTTCGTGATATCGCCGCTGTCGAACGGCAACGTTGCGCTGCTCACCAACATGGCGAAGCATGCCGGCCTGCCGTGGGACCTGATCATGTCGGCCGAGCTTTTCGAGCACTACAAGCCCGATCCCGAAACCTATCTCGGCGCTGCAAGGCTGCTCGGCCTCAAGCCCGAGCAGGTGATGATGGTCGCCGCCCACAATGGCGATCTCGCCGCGGCACAGAAATACGGTCTGAAGACCGCGTTCGTGGCGCGGCCGACCGAATACGGCCCTTTGCAGAAGGTCGATTTCGACGCCACCGGCAACTGGGACATCGTCGCCAGGGATTTCGGCGGCATCGCCGACAAGCTCGGCTGCTAGCCGAGCCGCGGCCTCACGCAATCCGTAGCGTGGGTTCGCTCCCGTCCGTCTCCGCGAAACCCGCCTGCAAGACCTCCTCGCGCTTGTGGCGCAGATGGGCGCGCAGGATGTGCGAGAGGCCGACGCCGTCGCGGCGCTGAAGTGCGTTCAGGATAGCTTCGTGCTCGCTGACGGCGAACGCCCAGCGCTGCGGCGTCATCGGCGTGACGTAGCGGGCGCGGCGGATGCGCGCGGTCACCGACGCATAGAGTCCTGACAGTACGGGATTGCCCGCGGCGTTGACGATCCCCTCGTGGATGGCGCGGTTGCCGCGATAATACTGGAGCAGATCGCCTTCGCGATAATGCTGCACCATCGCGACGTGCGCGGCGGCGATCTCGGCGATCTCGCGATCGGTGATGCGCTCGCAGGCGAGCTCGCCGGCCAATGCTTCGAGGCCCTGGCAGACTTCGAAGAGGTCGCGCATGTCCTTGTCGGTCAGTTTGGCGGCACGCGATCCGCGATGGGGCAGGAGTTGCACGAGGCCCTCTGCAGCCAGCACCTTGAGCGCCTCACGCAGCGGCGTGCGCGAGATCTCGAGCCGCTCGCACAGTTCGCGCTCGGGAATCCGCGCGCCCGGCGGGATCTCGCCGTCGAGCAGGATGTCGCGGATACGGCCGACGACCTCTTCGTGCAGCATGGGCTATCTCTATTTTTGAATGCAAAAATGGTCCAATAGACGAAAGTTAGGTAATTATATCTTGAAATTCCCAAATTTTGCATTCAAAAATGCAAAAAACAGACGGGATCGAGGAAATGGACCAGGCCCTGGCGGCGGACGACCTCGTTTTTGAATGCAGCGACGGAATCGGGCGGATCACCTTCAATCGCCCGCAGGCGCGCAACGCCTGCACCTTCGCCATGTACGAGCGGCTCGCCGCCATCTGCGCGCAGGCCAACGACGACAGGTCCATCCGGGTGCTGGTGCTGCGCGGGGCCGGCGACAAGGCTTTTGCCTCCGGAACCGACATCAACCAGTTCCGCGAATTCAGGACGCCGCAGGATTCCATCGATTACGAGAACCGGATCGACAGGGTGCTGACGACGCTCGAGCAATGCCGGGTGCCGACCATCGCCGCGATCAACGGCTTCTGCACCGGCGGCGGGGCGGGCATCGCCGCGGCCTGCGACCTGCGCATCGGCACGCGGAGCGCCAGGATCGGCTTTCCCATTGCGCGGACGCTCGGCAATTGCCTGTCGATGTCCAATGTCAGCCGTCTGACCGCGCTGATCGGGGCAGCGCGCGTCAAGGATCTGATCTTCACCGCGCGGCTCGTCGATGCCGCGGAGGCTGCGGGAATCGGGCTGCTCGGCGAGGTCGTCGACGATCTCGCAGCGCTCGACAAGCGTGCCGACGAGGTCGCGCGCCTCGTGGCCAGCCATGCGCCGCTGACGCTGAACGCGACCAAGCAGGCGGTCGCGCGCCTGCAGAGGCGGCTGACGCGGGACGAGGGCGAAGACCTCATCCTGATGTGCTACACGAGCCAGGATTTTCGCGAAGGGCTCGATGCTTTCCTCAGCAAGCGCGCCCCGCAGTGGCGCGGTCAATAGGACGCCCCGATGCAGAGCGATCGGTCGCAATCGACGTCCCGCCGCGCAGGCCCGCTCGCCGGCCTCAGGGTCATCGACCTCACTCACGTCATGGCGGGGCCGACCTGCACCCTGATGCTCGCCGACATGGGCGCCGACGTCATCAAGATCGAGAAATGGCCGAACGGCGACGACACCCGTCACTCGGTGCCGCCGAAGATCGGCGACGAAGCCGCCTCGTTCCTGATGATGAACCGCAACAAGCGCGGCATCGTGCTGGATCTGAAGACCGACGGCGGCAAGGCGGTGCTGCGGCGCCTGATTGCGGATGCCGACGTGCTGGTGGAGAATTTTGCGCCGGGCGCGATGGAGCGCCTCGGCTTCGGCTATGAAGAGCTGCACGAGACCTTCCCGGCGCTGATCTATTGCTCGCTGTCGGGTTTCGGCCGCACCGGTCCCTACAGGCATCGCCGTGGCTTCGATCTCGTTGCGCAGGCCATGAGCGGCATCATGAGCTTCACGGGCGAGCGCCCGGATGGTCCGCCGGTGAAATGCGGGCCGCCGCTATCGGACATCACCGCGGGCCTGCTCGCGAGCATGGGCATCCTCGCCGCCTACACGCATCGCCTCAAGACCGGCGAGGGGCAGTGGGTCGAGACCTCGCTCTTCGAGGCCGCGCTGGTGCAGACCTATTGGCAATCGACCATCGCGCTCGCCGCCGGCACGGCGCCGCGCGCGATGGGCTCTGCGCATCCGCTCAATGCGCCGTATCAGGCCTTCGAGGCCTCGGACGGCTGGCTCGTCGTCGGCGGCGCCAACAAGAAGCACTGGCTGCTGATGCTGGAGGCGCTCGGCGCGAGCGAACTCGCCGCCGATCCGCGCTTCGTCACCGGCGCCGACCGCATGGCGAATTTGAAGGAGCTCGAAGCCGTCCTGAGCGAGCGCTTCCGCACCCGGACGCGCGCGCATTGGCTTGCGGCGCTCGACGAGAAGGGCGTGCCCTGCGGTCCGGTGCACGACATGCTGGAAGCCTTGAGCGATCCGCAGACGCTGGCGCGCGAGATGGTCGTCGAGGTCGAGCATTCCACCCTCGGCCCGGTCAAGACGATCGGGCTGCCGGTCAAATTCTCGGAGACGCCGGGCAAGGTCGCCTCAGGCGCGCCCGTTTATGGCGAGCATACGCGCGAGGTGCTGGCCGAGCATGGGTTCGACACGGCGCAAATCGAAGCGCTCGAGAAGGAAGGCGCAATCGTCTCGGCATCCAGGGAGCGCAAGGAACGCGTCGCCTGAGCGGACGTCGAGACGGCTGATCGAACAAAACAGAAAAAGTCAGTTGGAGGAAATCATGCGTGCGACGTCTCTATTCCTGTTGTCCGTCGGTACAGCCGTGCTTGCAGGCAGTGCGCCTGCCTTGGCGGCCTGGCAGCCGCAAAAACCGATCGAGTTCGTGGCGACCGCCGGGCCCGGCGGCGGCACCGACAACCTCGCCCGCGCGGTGCAGAACATCGTCACCAAGTACAAGCTGACCGAACAACCCATCGTCGTCGTCAACAAGGGCGGCGGCAGCGGCGCGGAAGGCTATGTCTACGGCAAGGCCTCGGCCGGCGATCCCTACAAGGTGATCTTCGGCACCTCGAACGCCTGGCAGCAGCCGCTCGTCTCCAAGGTCGCCTTCAACTACACGGACCTGACCCCGATCGCGGCGATGGCGCAGGACGAGTTCCTGCTGTGGGTCAAGCAGGACGCGCCCTACAAGACTGCGGGCGACTATCTGAAGGCGGCCGCATCGGGCGAATTCAAGATGGGCGGCGCGCAGTCCAAGGACACCGATGAGGTCCTGACGCGCATGATCGAGAAGATCGGTCATGTGAAGCTGACCTACATCCCCTTCAAGAGCGGCGCCGAGGCTGCGGTGCAGCTCGCCGGCGGGCATCTCGATTCCCACGTCAACAATCCCAGCGAAAGCCTGGGACAGTGGCGCGGCGCCACGCAGCGCCCGCTCTGCGTCTTCAGCCCGAAGCGCCTGCCGGCCGGTCCCAAGATCACCGCAACCGAAGGCTGGAGCGACGTTCCGACCTGCGCCGAGCAGGGCCTCGACATCAAGCAATATGAGCAGCCGCGGACGGTGTGGCTGCCCGGCAAGGTCACACCCGAGCAGGCGGCCTACTATGTCGATCTCATGAAGAAGGTGCAGGCCACGCCGGAATGGAAGGACTACATCGAGAAGACGTCCCAGGTCGACACGTTCCTGACCGGTGCAGAGTTCGACAAGTTCATCAAGCAAGACCTCGAGCACGTCAAACAGGTCGCGAGCGAGCAGGGCTGGCTGGTCAAGTGAGGCGGTGCTCGCCGCAAACTCCGCGGTCGTCCCGGCGTTCGCCGGGACGACACTGGATGCCGGGTCCGCTGCTCGACTGGAGCCTTCGATGATCTCACGCCGCGCGCTCGAACTTGCGACCGCCATCCTCACCGGCAGCTTTGGCGTCGCGGTGGTGGTCCAGAGTCTGGACAACGGCATCGGCTGGTCGAGCGAAGGTGTCGATGCCGGCACGTTTCCGTTTCTGACCGGCATCATCATCATCGCCGGCAGCCTCTACAATCTGGTGCGCGGCGTTGTTCCGGTGGGGACGCTGGCGAACGTCCCGGTCGCGATCACGTCGGTTGAGCTGCGGCGGCTGGCGGGCCTGTTCGTGCCGGCCGCGATCTTCGTCGCCGCGATCCCGCTGCTCGGGATGTATGTCGCCTCGGCGGCATACGTCTTCGCGGTGCTCGCGATCCCCCGGCATCAATCCGTCCTGCGTTCGGCGGTCACGGCGGCGGCAACGGCGCTCGCGCTCTACGTCGTGTTCGAGCGCATGTTCCAGGTGAGCCTGCCGCACGGCGCGCTCGCCGCCGCGCTCGGATTCTGAGGGAGAGGGCGATGGACAATCTCTCGGAACTCCTCCACGGCTTCACCATCGCGGTCACCGTGCCGCATCTGGCCTTGATGGCGGTCGGCGTGCTGCTCGGCATTCTCGTCGGCGTGCTGCCGGGGCTGGGCGCGCCGAACGGGGTTTCGCTGCTGCTGCCGCTGACCTTCGGCATGCAGCCGGTCTCGGCGATCATCCTGCTCTCCAGCATGTATTGGGGCGCGCTGTTCGGCGGCTCCGTCACCTCGATCCTGTTCAACATCCCCGGCGAGCCCTCTTCGGTCGCAACCACATTCGACGGCTATCCGATGGCGCGCGATGGTCGTCCGACCACGGCGCTTGCGACCGCGTTCGGCTCGGCCGCGTTCGGCGCGCTGATTGGCGTCATCCTCATCACCTTCCTGGCCTCCTGGGTGGCGCAGGTCGCGCTCGCCTTTGGGCCGGCGGAATATTTCGCGGTCTACTTCCTCGCTTTCGCAAGCTTCGTCGGCATGGGCGGCGCGGCGCCGATCAAGACCGTGGTCGCGCTTGCGATCGGCTTTGCGATTGCCGCCATCGGCATCGACACCGTGTCAGGCAGCGTCCGCCTCACCATGGGCATCGACGAACTGGTCAAGGGCGTGAACTTCGTCGTCGCGGTGATGGGCCTGTTCGGCATCGGCGAACTCCTGGTCGCGGTCGAGGAGGAATTTCACGCCCGCGCCGTCTCCTCCAAGATAGACTGGCGCGAGGTGTTCCGCGCCGTCGGCCGCCTGCCGCGCCACAGCGTTGCGCTGCTGCGCAGCGCTACGATCGGCTGCTGGATGGGGATCACTCCGGGCGGCCCGACCGCGGCCTCCTTCATGAGCTACGGCATCGCCCGCCGCTTCTCGCGCCGCGGCCGCTATTTCGGCACGGGCGAGGTCGAAGGCATCATCTCGCCCGAGACCGCCGATCATGCCGCCGGCACCAGCGCGCTGCTGCCGATGCTCTCGCTCGGCATTCCCGGCTCGGCCACCGCGGCCGTGATGATGGGCGGGCTGATGATCTGGGGCCTCAACCCCGGGCCGATGCTGTTCGTCGACCAGAAGGACTTCGTCTGGGGGCTGATTGCCTCGATGTATGTCGGCAACATCGTCGCGGTCGCGCTGGTGCTGCTGACCGTGCCCGTCTTTGCCGCACTGATGCGGATCCCCTTCGTGGTCATCGCGCCGCTGATCGTGATCATCTGCGTCGTCGGCGCCTATTCGGTGTCGAACTCCTATCTCGACGTTGTGATGATGCTCGGCTTCGGCGTGGTCGGATATCTCTTCAAGAAACTGTTCTATCCCCTGGCGCCGCTGGTGCTCGCGATCGTGATCGGGGACAAGGCCGAGGATGCGTTCCGGCAGTCGATGCTGATGTCCAAGGGATCGCTCGGCATCTTCTTTGCCAACAAGCTGGTGACGAGCCTGGTGGTGGCGGGCATCGCGCTGCTTCTGCTTCCGCTCGTGCTGCAACTGTTCGCACGGATCTTCCGCAAGTCCGCCAGCCATGAAACGACGAGCCAGGAAAAGGTGATCATATGACTGCGAAGCCGCTGATTGCGCTGGCGATGGGGGATCCAGCCGGCATCAGCCCGGAGCTGACGGCGAAGCTCGTGGCGCAGGACGATATTCGCGCACGGTGTCGGCTCGTGGTCATCGGCGACCGCCGCATCTTCGACGAGGGCGCGAAGGTCGCAGGTGTCTCGCCGCACCTGACGGCGGCGGCGCAGGACGCCGATTTCGATGAGCTGCCAGGCGATACGCTGTTCCTCGATCTCGGTCACCTCGATCCCGCGCGGGTGGAGCGCGGCGTCGCTGGCCTTGCGGGCGGGCAGTTCGCGCTGGCCAACTACAAGCGGGCGCTCGAATTCGGCAGGGATGGCCGGGTCGATGCCGTCTGTTTCACGCCCTTTAACAAGGCGGCAATGCGGCTCGCACGCTCGGACTACGACGACGAGATCGCCTTCTCGGCGGAGGTGGTCGGGCTGAGGACGCCGGCCAGCGAGTTCAACGTGCTGGGCGAACTCTGGAATGCCCGCGTCACCTCGCATATTCCGCTCAAGGACGTCGCGGCAAAGCTGTCCAGCGAACGCATCCAGCGCGCGCTCAAACTGACCGATACATGCATGCGAAATGCCGGCTTCGCGCGTCCGCGCATCGCGGTCGCGGGCCTCAATCCGCACGCCGGCGACGGCGGCAATTTCGGCCGCGAGGAGATCGATGTCATTGCGCCGGTGGTCGAAGCCGGCCGGCGCGGCGGCATTGCCGTGGAGGGGCCGTTTCCCGCCGACACCGTGTTCCTGCGCGCCAAGGCCGGCGCTTTCGACGCGGTGCTGACGATGTATCACGACCAGGGCCAGATCGCGATGAAGCTGATGGGCTTCGATCGCGGCGTCACGCTGCTCGGCGGCTTTCCGTTCCCGATCTGCACGCCCGCGCACGGCACCGCGTACGACATCGCGGGGCAGGGCGTCGCGTCGACGGGCGCCAGCCGCGCCGCGGTGCTGCTCGCGGCGGAGATGGCGGCGCGCCGGGCCGGCTGACTGGGCCGGCGCGCCCGCCGGGAAAAACCGGAAACCTTCGCCGTGTCACCGAGTTGCCGATCCGACGAACGTCTCCACGTCGGAGTTGGAACATGGCGGCAATGAAAATTGCTCTCGCCGTCGGACTCTTCGCCCTGACGGCCGCGCCAGTGCTTGCCGCCGGAATGGACGTGGCCGCGATCGCTTCCGCCGAGCCGTCGAAGAAGGCCCTCTCGAACGAGAAGCCGACCGCGGCTGGAGTGCGTCTCCAGGTCCTGCTGGACAGATCGCACTTCTCGCCCGGCGAGATCGACGGCAAATTCGGAGAGAACGCCAAGAAGGCGCTTCGCGCTTATGCCGAAGCGCGGCAATTGCCGAACTCGGATCAACTGACGGATGACGTCTGGAAGGCGCTGCAGGCGGACGATCGGCAGCCGACGACGACGTACACCATCACCGACAAGGACGTCGCGGGTCCGTTTCTGCACAAGCTTCCGTCGAAAATGCAGGAGATGAAGGACATTCCACATCTTGGCTACATCAGCCCGCGCGAGGAACTGGCCGAGAAATTTCACATGAGCGAGCAACTGCTGGCGGCGCTCAACCCTGGGCGTCATTTCGACCGCGCTGGCGAGAGCGTTGCCGTCGTCGACACGAGCGATGGCGGAAGCGCGACCCCAGCCAAGGCCGACCGGGTCGAGATCGACAAGGTCAGGCAAACCGTAAAACTATTCGACAAGTCGAATGCGCTGATCGGCTTCTACCCGGCGAGCGTCGGCAGCGATGAGAAGCCGTCGCCTTCTGGCACGCTAAAGGTCACCGAGATCGACCAAAATCCGACTTATCGCTATAACCCAGCCTATCACTTCAAGGGTGTGCATTCCCAAAAGCCCTTCAAGATCAGGCCCGGCCCGAACAATCCAGTCGGTATCGTATGGATCAACCTGTCCGCTGATGGCTACGGCATCCACGGTACGCCGTCGCCGCAGAACATCTCGAAGGGGCAATCGCATGGCTGCGTGCGTCTGACGAATTGGGACGCGGAGCGGGTCGCAGCCAGCGTCGCGAAAGGCACGCCGGTGGTGTTTACGGAAGGCGTCTCTCCGGCGGCCGCCAGATAGAGCTGCGCTTCGTCTGCTTCCTGTTTTGGGCTCCCTGAGAAAGGATGGTGCTTGATTGCGTCAAATGATTTCCTTTTGCGCACGCGGGTTTCCGAACATTCGTCGAATGTGATGTGCAGTTTGTGCCAATGCGGGCGAGGCTATGGCACAGACGCGATAATCCGTGCCCCCTGAGTTCGGCGTATTGCAGCGATCTGGTGCCGGATTTCGATAACGTTCGTCGCAAATCGCGAAAGCAGATCGTTGCGCCGGACGCGGATCATGGTGGTATCCTGCTGCCGATTGCCCCAGAATAGTCGCGCTTAACCAACAGGGTACGGCCATGGGCCAATTCCTTCTGGTTGATTCGAAAAAACTGGACGGCTTTGAAGGTCTTCATCAGGCCGTCCATGGATCGCATGTCGACGTGATGCAGCTCGGTCGTGGGCGATTGCGCGGGACGTTGTCGCATATCGGCATCGGCGATTTCTCGCTCAGCATCGGCGCCTTCAACGTCGGCATGCGCACGCAGCGCGTCTCCAGCGATGACAAGCTGATCATCGGAATGTTGCTGGCGGCCGAAGACCGCGTCGCACACTGGTCGTTCGACATGCAGCTCAACGACGTGCTGGTGATCCCGCCGCTGCTCGAGCATGACGGGGTCTTTCACGGCGGGTCGGCTTACGCGGCGATGCGCCTCGATATCGACGACGTTGCCTCGCTGTTCGGCGGCGAGGCGCGGTTGAGCGATCCCGACACATGGCGCACCCGCGGCCATTTCAAGGCAGACCTCGAGACCGGCGCGATCGCGAGCCGCCGCCTGGTCCGGATCATGTCGCATCTGCGGACCCGGAACGGCAGCCTGACCCCGTCGACCGCCGAATACTGGAGGCGGGCGATCGCCGAGTGCATGGCGATCAACGTCATGTCGTCGCTTCCCCCCGATGACAGCGGCTGGCTGCCGTCGGCGCGGCGGCTGATCCGCAAGGTGGAAGACTATCTCGATGCGATGGGCACGCGCCCGGTGCATGTGTCGGAAATCTGCGCCGTCCTGGGCGTGTCGCGGCGGACCTTGCATCGCGCCTTCCAGGAGGTTTTCGGTCTCGGCCCGGTCAGCTTCCTCCGGCACAAGCGGCTCTGCACGGTGCATTCCGTCCTGCGCCAGAGCGCGCCCGGCTCGACAACCGTGGCGTCGGTGGCGATGGAGCAGGGTTTTTACGAGCTCGGTCGCTTCGCGCAATATTACCTGGCGATGTTCGGAGAGCGCCCGTCACAGACGCTCGGGGCCACGACAGGGCAGATCGAAGGCGATGGCATCGGCGGAGCCTAGCGCCGCCGCGGCCATTGCAGCGCGCGTGTGCCAAGTCGTTCGACGAGGCCGAACAAAGTGCCATCAGGAGTCTGGACCAGGAATCCGCACTGCGGCTTCCTGGTCAGCGGTTACTCTTACGAAGGCGGGATTTGTCAGAGCCTCGCGAGCCATGTCGCGAGCGACGTCTTTCCGAGCCGGGCTTCACCAAGCGGGACCAGCGACGTGTCGTCAATGGTGGCGCCGTAATAGTGCGCCTTCGGGTCTCCCACCACAGTACGCTTGTCACCGGCTGCCTTCAGACGGCGCGCGACGAATTCGTTGAAGGGCGCCTTCTCGGGGCCCGCGAGATCGATCGTGCCATTCAGCGGTGGTCCCGTCGCGATGTCCGCGAGGCAATCAGCCACGTCGTCGGAGGCGATTGGCTGAAACGACGCCGATGGAACAACGATCCCGTCTCCGGAGACGCCAGCTTCGCCGATTGCGCCGAGGAATTCGAGGAACTGGGTGGCGCGAACGATCGAGTAGGGCACCGAGCCGGCCTTGACGATGCTCTCCTGTGCCAGCTTGGCACGGAAATATGCGATGTCGGGGGAGCGATCGGTCCCCACGATCGACAGCGCGACGTGATGCTTGACGGCCGCGGCGGCCTCGGTCGCGACGAGATTCTTGCTCGAACGCTCGAAGAACGCGAGCACGGCGGCAGGCTCCCAGGACGGCGCGTTGGCGACATCGACGACAACATCGGCGCCATCAAGTGCCGGAGCGAGGCCTTCCCCGGTCACGGCGTTCACCCCCGATCTCGGCGAGGCCGCCACGGCGTCGTGGCTTTGCTGCCTGAGTTGCGCCACGAGCTTGGAGCCGATCAATCCGGTTCCGCCGATCACGACAATCTTCATGACAAGGTCTCCTGAGCATGTGCCGAACGTGACGTGATCAAGATCGTCAGCCACCACGTCACGCCGCTAAGCGTGATGCCGGGTGCAGCTTACCAGAGTAATGAGGCGAGCTCTTGCCGGAACATGCCTGCATGTGTCGGAAAATGGCTTTGGACGGCCGGTCGTCGCAAGCCGAGGCATGAAGACGCGCTGCGTCACGAGGGGCCGCGTTCCCAGGGGTTCGACGAAGCGGATGGGTTGGGGAATGCCGAGGCAGCTGCGGGACGGTTGCCCGAAGCCCGCCGGTTAGAACACGATTCCAAGCAGCTTCTTGAGGAGGTCCTCGAGCGGCATCATGGTCAGCAGGAGCGGGGCGATCGGCAAAGCCGTTCCGACCGCCAGCTGGATGATTGTTTGCTTGGTGAAGGGGGCGAGGCGCATCGTCCGGACCACCTCAAAGCTGTTGCCTAGATCGGCAAGCGACTGAATGTCGCTGCTGCCGACGAGCTGATCGTTCGAGGACGTCCCGCACCGCAACCATTTTGCGTCGAACTCGCGCACGTATCGTTCGGCCAGCGTGCCGTACTCCCGGAGGCCCATCCGCTTGGCTTGGGCGAGTTGCGGCGCGAACACCAGCAGCGGACCCAGCGCAACACACTCGAGAAAGACGACCAGCAACAGGATTTCGAGCATGAAGTCAGGCAGCTTGGCGCCAAGGTGATAGATGCGGTTGCCGAGAACGCCGGCAAGCAATGCGCCATGGGCCAGGAGGAGCGGGACGAACGCATATGCAATGTCCGACAGAAATCCAAGGCCGGCGACGCGATCCGGGTGCGTCGGCATCAGGCTCAATTCGAGGCGCGATACCTGCCAGAGAAAGCGCGCCCAGATGAACATTCGAAAGTACCATCGGCACAGCAGAAATTGGAAGATCGGCAGGCTCACATAGCTGAGCCACATCCCCGCGAGTGAGAACCGTGCACCGTCATCCGTGGGTCTCGCGTACCAGGTGACCGTGTCGATCGCGATGTAGTGTCGCCAGACGACCAGGATCCCGATCACGTACACGAACACGAACAGCAGGATTTCAGCAAGCATGGAGTTGCGCAGCCGAACGACCGATTCGATGGCTGAATTGAACCGCAACATCTGGTCTTCCGGAACCAAATTGCGCTCCAGAAACTGCTTCACGATCAGCCGCATGCGCTGGTGCACGATGAGCTCTGCTTCCAGCAGCAGCGGAATGGCGAGCAGGAATCGTGTGTAGACCTCCGCGTCGAACAGGAACGGAATCGCCACGCGGCCATGAAGCGCGGATCCCTCCAGAAGGGAAAGCGCAAGAAGTGGAAACCAGCAAAACAACGAGATCGCCAGCGTGCGCCGCGGCGCAAGTTCGAGCGTGCTCCCGGACAAATGCGTCCGACGCAGGAGTTGGAAGAGCGGACCTCCGAGGACCAGTGAAAAGTCCTGCGGATGATCCCCGAGAATTCCGCTACCGGGAGTCGATCGAGTAGGCATCATCGGCTCATTGCGTCTGGATGGACCGGCTCCTCAGCGAGGGTGTTAACCGACCTGATTGTTCAGCGTGACGGAAGCGAAGCAGCGCCCAGGGACATCTATCGGTGCCTTGCACGCATCCCTGACCTTGAAATTGGGCTTGATGATTGCAGGTGCCTGTGCGGGCCTGAAGTCCCGCGCGCGAGGTCCGGTCGGACTCGTGGGCAGTCTGTCGCTCTTGCCGGCGCGAAACACGGTCTGATGCGTGTGGTTTGGAGCTTCTGCCGAACTCCAAAGGACGTTCTGATGGACCGCGATCGAGCTGGAAATTCCGACCAGGTAGGTGAGGGAGTGCAATGTGAGCGTCTTGATGAGCATGACCATTCCTCCCGTTGGCATTGCAAGAATCTATTGGGCTCACGCCGGTAGTCAGTGATTCAGCTTGGCCGACCGTGGCAAAATCAGGCGTCCAGCTGCGAAAGTCGATCACGGTCGAGGATCTCCACCCGACGTTGGGTCGGTCCGTCAAATCGCAAAATGTGCTCGTCTCGCAAGGTCGACAGCGAACGCGAGACAGTTTCGAGGGTTAGTCCGAGATAGTCTGCGATGTCGCGGCGTGTCATCGGCAAGTTCAGGACATCAGGCTGCGCCAGCCGCTCGTCCATTTCACGCAGGAATGCGGCCACCTTCTCCAACGACGTCTTCCGACCCAGGAGCAGCATGTGGTTCTCGGCATGCTGAAGATTCTGAGTGACGAAGCCGATGAGGTTTTTTGGTCCCGCCGCTTGACCCGGCATCGCTCCCAGGAGGTTGCTTTGCGTCATGATGCGAACGTCGGTTTCGGTGATGGCTTCAGCGGTGAAGCGATGCGCTTCGTTGTTCTCGAAGCCGAACATGTCGCCGGGCAAATGAAACGAGTTGATCTGGCGCCGGCCGTCCGGAAGCAGCTTGTAGGTGCGCACGGCTCCAGAAGTGATCTGGTAGACGAATTCCGCGTCCTCGCCCTCGCCGAAGATCTCGCTGCCTCGGCGATACCTGAACTCGCTGCAGCACGCGCGATCACCTGCAACGGCGGCCAGATGACCATCGACGGGACGGCGGTGTGCCGAATTGATCCTCACCAGCATGGACGGACCTCCCGCTATTTTCGGGAAAATTAGGCAGGGACGGCCGGCGTGGATTTGATCCGGCGCAAATAGCAGCGCGACTACGTATTTTCCCTAAGGTGCATCCGTGCTGCGGGCCTTGGGACGCCCGTCGAGAGGGTGAGAGGAGCCAGAGAAACGGCTTTGCCCGACGCGTCACATGGCAAACGAAAATTCTCTTGTGAAAACAATCCTTCCGCTACTGTGCATGGGGTTGTTTTCGCGGATGGCATCGAGCCCTACGGGGAACAGACGATCACGCCGTACCAGCCAAGCCCGCGATAGGTCTCGTAGCCCGGCGTCGCGTGGAAGGCGACCATCGTGCCGGAGCGGTCCTGGTAGAAGCCGGAGCGCTGACCGCCCAGCGAGAGCGAGATGCGCTCGCTCAGAATGCCTTGGCCGTCGGAGGCCGCGATGACGCGGAAATGCGAGTCGACCAGCAGCACGCGGGCCTTGTCGTTGTCGCCGACGCGCACGCCTTGCACGATCGCGCGCGCCTGCGGCTCCCAGTCGAAATGGATGGCGAGCACGCCGATCGGCGCCCCGTTGGCCTGGCCGCCGGCGCGGACGCTGGCGCAGTAGGTCGCGACCTGGGCGTTGCCGAGCAGCGGCTGGTTCTCGATGTCGCCGGCGACATAGTCGTCGCCCGAGCGCAGTGTCTTCGCTTCGCGAAACCATCTGGTGTGGGCGACGTTCTGGCCGACCACGCGAAAACGATCCGCGCGGCCGTTGGCAATGACGTTGCCGTCGAGGTCGCAGAGCCAGAGGTCGAGATAGACGGTGTAGGCGCCGAGGATGACGCCGAGCCGCTGCGAGGCATAGGTGACCGCCGCCTGAGCCGGCGAGGCCGCGCAATCGACCACGGCGGAGTCGGTTGCCCACCAGCGGACGTCGCAGGTGCGCTCATAGAGGTTGCGGTCGATCAACTCGACGGCGTTGAGCGACAGGTCCATCATGCGTTCGCCGCGCGAGCGCTGGCTCATGCGCTCGATCGAGGCGACGAGATCGCCGGTACGCTTGGTCAGCTGCGTTTCGAGTTCGCGAGCGATGGTCTCGACCTGCTGGCCGACGCCGCGCACCTCCTGCGCCACCACGGCGAAGCCCGCTCCTTGGGCGCCGGCGCGCGAGCTCTCGATCAGCGCGTTCAGCGCCAGCATCTTCATCTGGTTGGTGATCTGCTGGATCGACTTGGTCTTGTCGACCGCGATCTGGTTGACCTCCGCGGTCAGGCGGTTGATCAGCGCGGAGATGTCGGAATCGTCGTCGGCGGGTTCGGTGGTGACAGGCTTGGTTTTCAGACCCAGCGCAGCAGACATCGGGGGCTTCCCTTGGCAATGAGGTCTGATCTGCAATGAACCCGGAACAACGACTTACAGATCGAATAAGACTCGTTTTCGAAGATTCCAGCTAACGCTCGCTTAATTTGCTGTCCGCGCCGCTGCTCAAATGGTAGTCAACCCGCTCGGCATTTCAGCAATCCACCGTTTTGTGGGCCGCTGACATTGCAAATGGCCAGGGATTCCCGGTGAATCCCGCAATCGGAGGCGGCTTGTTGCGCCGCTGCTTGTGCCGGTCCACTCGAACCCTCGAATCATGTCGCCGCCCGCCACCGCCTTGCCCGTCGAAATGCCCCAGGCCTTCCTGGGCGTGGCGCGCTCGCTCACCGACAAGCTCTGGCGCAGCCGGCTGGATGCGCGCGGCGCCGCGACGGCGCTCGCCATCGTGCAGCGTCACCAGCTGCCGGAACTGCTGGCGCGGGTGCTGGCTGGCCGCGGGGTCGAGATCGACGCCGTGCCCGACTTCCTCGATCCGACCATCCGCAAGCTGATGCCCGATCCGTTCACGGTGACGGAGATGGAGGCCGCCGCAAAGCGCATTGCGGACGCCGCCGCCAGCAGCGAGACCGTCGCGATCTTCGGCGACTACGACGTCGACGGGGCGACCTCGGCGGCGCTGCTCGCCTGGCATCTGCGCCATTGCGGCCTCGATCCGCTGATCCACATTCCCGACCGCATCTTTGAGGGCTATGGCCCGAACGTCGAAGCAGTGCGCGGGCTGGCGGCCAAGGGCGCCACGCTGCTCGTCACGGTCGATTGCGGCACCACCAGCATCGAGCCGCTGGCCGAGGCCAAGCGCCTCGGCATGTCCGTCGTCGTGATCGATCACCACCAGGCCGGCACCGAGTTGCCGGAGGTGGACGCACTGGTCAATCCGAACCGGCTCGACGATCTCTCGGGCCTTGGCCATCTCGCCGCCGTCGGCCTCGTGCTGGTCACGCTTGTCGCGGTCAACAGAGAACTGCGCCAGCGCGGCTTCTGGACCGCGGAGATGCCCGAGCCCGATCTGCTCGGCATGCTGCATCACGTCGCGCTCGGGACCGTCGCCGACGTCGCCCCGTTGATCGGTCTCAACCGCGCCTTCGTCGCCAAGGGGCTGATCGCGATGCGGCGGCGCGACCATGTCGGCCACACCGCGCTGATGGACGTGGCGCGGCTCAATGGCCCGCCGGAGGCCTGGCATCTCGGCTTCATGCTGGGCCCGCGCGTCAATGCCGGCGGCCGCATCGGCCGCGCCGATCTCGGCGTGCGGCTTCTGCTCGAAGGCGACAGCGTCGAGGCGGCGCGGATCGCCGCCGAGCTCGACCGCCTCAACAGCGAGCGCCGCGTCATCGAGCAGGCCGCCGAAGCGCAGGCTGAGGCGGAAGCGCTGGCGTCGATCGGGCTGGAAGACAAGCTCGGCGTCATCGTCACGGCGTCCGAAGGCTGGCATCCCGGCGTGGTCGGTCTCGTTGCCTCACGGCTGAAGGAGAAGTTCTCGCGGCCCGCTTTTGCCATCGCGCTGGAGCCCGGCGGCGTCGGCACCGGCTCGGGCCGCTCGATCGCCGGCGTCGATCTCGGCAAGGTGGTCCGGCAGGCGGTTGCCGACGGCATTCTGCTCAAGGGCGGTGGCCACGCAATGGCCGCGGGCGTCACGTTGCGGAAAGAGAAGCTCGCTGAATTCCGCGCCTATCTCGAGAACGCGCTGGCGCAGGCCGTCGCCGAAGCGCGCCACGTCAACGAGCTCTACATCGACGGGGCGGTCTCGGCGCGCGCGGTGACGACGGAGCTTGCAACCACGCTTAATCGCGCCGGGCCCTTCGGCAGCGGCAATCCGGAGCCGGTGCTGGCGCTGCCGGCGCATCAGCTCGTCTTTGCCGACGAAGTCGGGCAGGCGCATCTGCGTCTGCGCTTCAAGTCGGGCGACGGCGCCATCGTCAACGGCATCGCGTTTCGCTCGGTCGGCCAGAAGCTCGGCAACGCACTTGTGGCCAATCGCGGCCAGCAGCTGCACGTCGCAGGCTCCCTGTCGGTCGACCGCTATCAGGGTGCCGAGCGCGTGCAGTTTCGCGTCATCGACGTCGCACTACCGGACCAGGGGCCATCCGTGATTAGATGACGGAACGAAACAAACAAAAAGAAAGGGAGTGAACATGGCAGGGCAGGTTGAAGGCAAGGTCGCGCTGGTGACGGGCGGTGCCTCCGGCATCGGTGAGGCTATCGTCGAGTTGTTTGCGCGCGAAGGCGGGACTGTCGTCATCACGGACATCGACGAATTGCGCGGGCCCGAACTCGCCAAGCGGGTGGCAAAGGCCGGCGGCAAGGCGATATTCCTGGAGCAGGACGTCACCAGCGAGGAGCGCTGGATCGAGATCGTCGCCGAGATCGGGAAACGCTACGGCCGGCTCGATATCATGGTGTCCAATGCCGGCATCGGCATTGCCGTGCCCTCGATCACCGACATGACGCTCTCTGACTGGCGCAAGCAGAACGCCATCAACCTCGATGGCGTGTTCCTCTCGGTCAAGCATTGCCTGCCCTTGATGCGCAAGACCGGCGGCGGCTCGATCGTGATGATGTCCTCGCTCGCGGGCTTGCGCGGCGCGCCGGGTCTCTCGGCCTATTCGCTGACCAAAGGTGGTGTGCGGTTGTTCGCCAAATCGATCGCGATGGAGTGTGCTGCCGCCGGCGACGGTATTCGCGTCAATTCGGTGCATCCGGGGATCATCGACACGCCGATCTGGGGCAAGATCCCGACGGGCGCGACCGGTGCAGGCCAGAACGCGCCGATTGATCCGGAGGAGCGCGCCAGGGTCGCGACCCCGCTTGGCCGCGCCGGCCAGGCCGCGGAGATCGCATCCGGCGTGCTGTATCTGGCTTCGGACGCCTCGCGCTACGTCACCGGCAGCGAGCTCGTCATCGACGGCGGCATGAATGCCGGCGGCGTGCCGCGGCGGGCGTGAGACGCGCAGGGCAGGGTGGCGGCCACAGGGGCTGACGCGCGGGCATGGGCCCTGTAGAACGCTGCCGTCTCCTGCCCGAAAGAGGTCTCCTTCGCCATGGCGCACAGCCTTCACGCCTCCTCACCTGCGCCCGTCCGCTCCAACCGGCCGGACCTCGCGACCGACGCGATCCGCACCGCACGCGAAGATCTCGCCGCTTGTTTCCGCATGGCTGCGCGCAACGGCTTTGAGGAAGGCATCTGCAACCATTTCTCGGCTGTCGTGCCCGGCCATGACGATCTCTTCCTGGTCAACCCCTACGGCTATGCCTTCCGCGAGCTGACGGCGTCAAAGCTGCTGATCTGCGACTTCCACGGCCATGTGCTCGACGGCGAGGGCGAGCCCGAAGCGACCGCGTTTTATATCCATGCCGAAATGCACAAGCGCCTGCCGCGCGCCAAGGTCGCCTTCCACACCCACATGCCCTATGCGACGGCACTGTCGATGACCGAGGGCGATCCCTTGATCTGGGCCGGGCAGACCGCGCTGAAATTCTACGGTCGCACGGCAGTGGATCGCAACTACAACGGCCTGGCGCTCGACACCAGCGAAGGCGCACGCATCGCGTCGGCCGTCGGCGATGCCGACATCGTCTTCATGAAGCATCATGGCGTCATGGTGCTGGCGCCGACGATCGCGGAAGCCTGGGACGATCTCTACTATCTCGAGCGCGCAGCCGAAGTGCAGGTGCTGGCGATGTCGACGGGACGAAAAGTTCTGCCGGTCGATCCAGCGATCGCGGCCGCGACCTACAAGCAGATGCGCGAGTGCGATTCCGAATCCGCACGGCTGCATCTCGCCGCGATCCGACGGCAGCTCGATGCGGAGGAGCCGCAGTACCGGCACTGAGGCTGCTTAAGATCCCTGCCGTAGTTTCGCCAGCACCTTCAGCCCGCCATATCCATCGGCAGGCGCGATCCCGGCGCGCTGCTGAAAATCCTTGATCGCCTTCATCGTGTCGTTGCCGACGCGGCCATCAGTGCCGCCGGTATCAAAGCCGGCTTTGGTCAGTCGCGTCTGCATTTCCTGCACCTCGGCGAGCGTCAGGATGCGCTCGGAGCCGGGGAAGGGCTGGATGAAGGGCGGAGCGCCAAGGCAGCGATCGCCGAGATGGCAGATTGCGAGTGCGTAGTTCATGGAGGGATTGTAGCTCTTCACCGAATAGAAATTCGGTCCAAGCAGGAAGGTCGGCCCGCCCGCGACCGGCGTCCACATCCGCGCAGATGCGTTGGGCTGCGGGAACGGCTGGCCGTCGGCGCGGGTGATGCCAGCGGCCTGCCAGGCCGCATAGGTCCGGCTGCCGCTCATTTCACTGGGAGAGCGCACCTCGTAGCCCCAGTGCTCGCCCCGGCGCCATTTGCCGCGATTGACGAGATATTTTGCCGTCGACCCCAGCGCGTCGTCGGGCTTGCCGAACGGCGAGACCTTGCCGTCGCCGTCGTAGTCGATGCCGACATTGAGCCACACCTCCGGCATCCATTGCGAATTCCCCATCGCGCCGGCCCATGAGCCGCGCATCTCCTCGGGCGTGCTCCAGCCCTTGTCGACGATGCGTAGCGCATTGAGCAGTTCGGCCTCCCAATATGCCTTGCGTCGCGGTTCGTTCCAAGCGAGCGCGGCGAGCGACGGGAACACCGGCGTCATGTGATTCTGCTGCACCAGGGGATCGCCGTAGGCGGATTCCACGCCCCACAGCGCTAGCAGCGTGCCGCGCTCGACACCGAAATCGCGCTCGATACGCGCAAACAGCGCTTGGTTGTTCTTCAGCGCGATCTTGCCGTTGATGATGCGCCAGTCGGAAACGCGGCGGTTGACGTATTGCCAGAGCTGTTCATGGAATTCGGGCTGGTTGCGCATTTGCTTGAATACGCTCATGTCGGGTTCGACCCGCGCCATCGCGCGTTGCCAGGTCGCAGCTGAAATGCCCTTGGCCATTGCGCGCGCACGAAAGCCTTCGCGCCATTCATCGAAGCCGGGAGGCGATGCGAGGGCGAACGTCGGGGCTGCGAGCAGCGCGCTTGCGCCAATCGTGGATCGAAGCAGGGCGCGGCGGGTGACGCGATTGGCCGAGGAATCAGCTTGTTTCATCGCGGCATTGTAGCCGGAATCCTGCACATGTGGGGCGGTTCCTGGAATATGAGCGACTCCCCAGTCCTACGTTCCGTCCGGAACAAAGTGTCGCATGTCCGCATTCTCTCCGCACAACATCGAGGAGGACAATATGAAGAAATATCTGCTTGCGGCTGCCATGGTCACTGCTATTGCGGCCCCCGCTTTCGCGGATGAGGTCGGTGTTCACGTCGGTCCGGTCGGCGCCGGCGTGACTGTCGGCGAGTCCCATGAGTATCGTGACCGCGATCGCGATCGGACCACGGTCATCAAGGAGCGTGCGCCCGCCGACCGGACAACGGTCATCAAGAAGGAAGATGGATTCGGCAACCGCAGCAAGACCGTGATTCATCACGACAACGATTGACGGAGCAGGCCCCGGCTGATCGCCGGGGCCTGTCTTCAGCAAGATTTCGGGGTAGAATGAAGATACGCGCGCATGCGGAAAGCCATGTCGTCGAACTCGACGACGGATCGTGCTGGCGGATTTTCCCCGGCGATCTCGCATCGACGCTGAGCTGGAAACCTGAAACGGATTTGCATCTGGAGCCGAGCGGCGACCGGATGAGTTCGCATGTGCTGGTCAATGGCACGGACCGCAGCCGCGTCCGTGTCATTGCGGCCGGCGAGACTTGGCCGGACGGTGAAGTTAAAAGAGCGTTGAAGGGCGGATAGGGCAGCTAACAAGAATCTCAACTTGAGGCCTCTCTGCCGGTGGCGATGGAGGAGGCGACTAGGCCCCGTCCTGCAGATCTGTTGCGATGCCGGCAAGCCAGCGTCGGACAGTAGCTTCGGCCTTGCCGTCGAGTCTTGTCACCAGACGCGTCTCCAGGTCGATCACGCGTTCCCTGCAAGCTTTCAGCAGTGTCGATCCGCGCGGCGTCAGCGTCCATTGCTGGATGCGGCCGTGAACGGGATGCGGCGTCATCACGATCGCGCCGTCGCGATCGAGGTTGCGGATGATCACGCCGACGGTCTGCGGCGTCAGGAAGGTGAGGCGGGCGACGTCGGCACCTGACAATCCCGGATAGGCGTTCAGCATGGTCAGCACGGCGAATTGCGGCGAGGTCACGCCGAGATCGGCGAGCGTGCGTTCCATCTTCAGCCGGACGGCGGCGTGGGCCTGGCGCAGGAGATAGCCGAGATAGCCTTGCTCGCCGCGCTTGCCTTCGCCGGGGGCGGGTACACGTGTCGCAACCTCCCCCCTGAACGCCCTCTGCTCCGGTTTCGATTTCGTGATGCCGGTCGGCTTGCGCATAATATAAGGACTCTTATAAGATGTAAGTGGCCTTACAATAGCACGAGGTGAACGGCAATGTCACACCCCCGCAGCGAATACGAGGATTTCAAGCGGATCGCGCCCGATGCGTATGATCTGGTACTGGCGCTTGGACAGGTCGCGGCCAAGGCCGGGCTCGACAAGCAGCTGCTCGAGCTGGTCAAGCTGCGTGCCTCGCAGATCAACGCTTGCGCCTTCTGCGTTCAGCATCATGTGCTTCTCTCGGAGCGGCTCGGTGTGCCCGCCGACAAGCTGCATTTGGTTGCAGTCTGGCGAGAGGCGCCGATTTTCTCATCGCGCGAGCGTGCGGCGCTGGCTTGGGCCGAGGCATTGACCTTGCTGCCCGATGGTTTTGGCGAGGAGGTTTATGCCGAAGTGCAGCGCGAATTCTCCGAGACCGAGCTGATGTACCTGACGTCGGCGATCGCCTCGATCAACGTCTGGAACCGTTTTGGGGCCGCCTTTCGCTGGACGCCGCCGAAGCGCCAGGTGACGGCGAATGCGTCGGCATCTCGATAGCAACAAGGGGAAGGCCATGATCGCCATGGGTTTGGCGCCTGCTTCACGTCAATCGCGTTCGATGGCGCTCGCCGTCATCGGCGGGCTGGCTTGCGCGTTTGCGATCGGCACGGTGCTGCCGGTCACTATGGACACCGTATCGGGCGCATTCGCGCCACTCTGCGCCACGGCCGCGGAGAGTTCGCCGCTCGACAAGGTCGAGCCGGTCGGTTCCTACGCTTTGCCCAACGTTCCGGGAAAGCGCGTCACCATCGTGCGCGTGTTCTATGGCCCGGGCGGGTTTTCGCGGCCGCATCGGCATGCCGGCTCGGTGACCGCTTACATCACCAAGGGCGAGATCCGCTCCCAGCTCGCCGGTGGTCCGATTGAGACGTTCGGTGTCGGTCAGTCCTTCTTCGAGCCGCCGGGCGCCACGCATCTGGTCTCGGCCAATGCCAGCACCACCGAGCCGGCCGAATTGATCGCGGTGTTCGTGGCTGATGAGGGCGCGCAGCTCACGACCTATCTGGAGTGACTGGCCAATCGTATCCCGAATGTCGCTTCGCTCATCCGGGATACGCGAGCGGGTCAGCTTTGAGCAATGCCGCTTCAGTTCTCTTCGCTGCTCGATCCCTCGCGCAGATCCGGCTTGACCACATCTTCGGGCAGCGCATGCGCGACCGGTTGCGGGGTGCCTGCGATCTCCGTGCCGATCTCGTGCCCGCGAGCACGGATCAGGCGCTCATAGGCCGAGACCAGCGTGGCGTAAGGGCTGACCCAGATCCAGCCGTCGCGGGTGAACACCTGGACGTCGAAATGCAGGTGCATCGACGTACCCGCGGGATGGTCAAGGTAGTTCGAGATCACGCCGATCTTCTCGCCCTCAGTGACGATGCGGCCATTGAGGATCCCGTCGGCGTTCAACGCCTGCGGATTCATGTGCATATAGCGAAAGCGGATGTGCTCGGTGCGGCTGTTGACCTCGAGCGTCGCGGCCTGATCCTTGGCGGCCCGGATCACAATTGCGTCGCGCACGGCAACGACACCACGCTGCTTGGGATCGCAGGGCTCGCGGGCATCGCCGGGCGAAGGACAGTCCGCAGCGCGGATGTCCTCACCCTGGTGGCCGTAGCCGCCGCCGCACTGCCAGACCTCGAAGCTGCGGGACTCACAGAAATTGTCGCGCCAGGGATAGGCGGTCGGGCCGTCATCCTTGTCGCGCTTCGCGTAGGATTGCGAGTGCACGAAGGCCGGCGCCTTCTCGAGCGGAAAGCGGATCTGTGCATAGGCCATCGCATCGGGATGGCCGCCCTGTTTGCGATAGCCGGTGTTCGGGATGATGTCGCCGCTCGGCCGGTAGCTGAAATCTGCCGAACGCGCGGCGGGGCGATCGGTCACGTAGGATGCAATATCCATCAGCGGCCGCAGGCGCTGGCCGCCTGCGACGCGCAGCGCCTTCAGGAAGCGTTCGGCAACGGGATACGCCTCCTTGCAGGCGAGCCGCCGCGGTTTTGCGACGCTGTCGAGGCACTGGATCGACACCACATAGGCGACGCCGAAGCGCGTGAAGGCGTAACGCACGTAGCCTTCGCGGATGAACTTGCGCAGATCCGGGTAGATGGCCGCAAGCGCCTTGACCGGCTCGCCCTTGCCGCCCGAGGGATCGGCAATGTCGTAGACGAGCGCCGATCCCGTGATCTGAATCTCGACGGGCTTCGTAAAGACGCGTGTCGGCATGCCGTCACCGGCGCCGGGCTCGAGCGAAAAGCTCGCGCTGTAGCCGGCGGGGCCAGCGTCGAACATGTCGACGGGATTGAAATCGGCCTGGTAGCGCGATGGCGCGAGCGTGGCCGGTGCACCGCTGCGTTGCGCCTCGAGATAGGCCGCGGCGTCGAACGGCAGCAGCACGGGAACTGAGCTGCGGGCGATGCCGGTGAAGAACTGCGAGGAGACGGCGTTGAGCTGTACCAGCGCAGGCATCGCGCGCGGATCGAACGGCGGCACCGAACGGCGTGGCACGAAGATGAAATCGCCCGCGACCAGCGGGCGGCTGTTGATCTCGGAGCGGAGCTGGTCGAGCGCCGCGCGCCAATCGACGCGCAGGGCCGTGAGGGACGGGCTGCGGATTTCATCCGCAGCGAGAGGCGTGGTGGTGAGGAGCGAAAGCGACGCCAGAAGCAGCGAGACGAAGCGGAAACTCTTCCCAACCACTGTCTCGCCCCCCGGCGGCACCTGTCCCTGATCCCTCGCTTAGTCCTTGGCGCGCTCGGAGTAGGACCCGTCTTCGGTCATCACCACGATACGGGTGCCGACCGAAATGTGCGGCGGCACGGTGGTGCGGATGCCGTTGGACAGCACTGCGGGCTTGTAGGACGAGGAAGCCGTCTGGCCCTTGGTCACCGGCTCGGTCTCGACCACTTCCAGCGTCACGCGCTGCGGCAGCGCGAGCGAGACCACGTTGACGTCGTGGGTCGACAGCTTGACGGTCATGTCTGGCTGAAGATAGGCGGCGGCATCGCCGACGACGTCCTTGGGGACCTGGACCTGGTCGTAGGTCTCGGGGTTCATGAAGTGGAAGCCGTCGCCATCTTCATACAGGAAGGTGTAGTTGCGCTCTTCGATCGTGGCCTTTTCGACCTGGTCGGTGGTCTTGTAGCGCTCGGAGATCTTTACCCCGTCCGAGATTCGGCGCATTTCGATCTGACTGACCGGCGTGCCTTTGCCGGGATGGATGTTCTCGGCGCTCACGACGACATAGAGCTTGCCGTCTTGCTCGATCACGTTGCCCTTGCGAATAGAACTGGCGATGACTCTCAAAGCTATATTTCCTGCTTGCTTGGCCCGGCACAGGCCAGGACGTGGTCAAATCGATGGGGGACTTGGGGCCTCAAATCAGACCTCGGCGCCCTTTTCGGGCCGCAACATACTGATTTTGCCGTTGGATGCCAGCACTTTGCTGGCTCAGAGGGCGGTCGGTTAATGGCTGGGGACAAGCCGATTTCGCCGTTCTGGAGCCCATCGCGGCATCTCGACCGGCGGCCATTCCTCCAGGCCAGGGGGGCCATCACCGGGGCTCTCAGGGACTTTTTCGCCGAGCAGGGCTTCGTCGAGGTCGAAACCTCGATCCTCCAGGTCTCCCCGGGCAATGAGACCCATCTGCACGCCCCCCGGACCGAGATCGTCCGGCCCGATGGCAGCCGGGCCAGCCGATACATGCGGACTTCGCCTGAATTCGCCTGCAAGAAGCTGCTGGCGGCCGGCGAGGAGCGGATTTTCGAGTTCGCCCGGGTGTTCCGCGACCGCGAACGCGGCGACCTGCACCTGCCCGAATTCACCATGCTGGAATGGTACCGGGCGGGCGCGCCCTACGACGCCATCATGGCCGACACGGTGGTCGTCATCGCCAGCGCGGCACAGGCGACGGGAATCGGGACCTTTGCCTTCCGGAGCCGGACCGCCGACCCCTTCGCCGAGCCGGAGCTGCTGACGGTTGCCGGCGCCTTTGAGCGGTTCGCCGGGATCGACCTGCTGTCGACAATCTCTGGCAACGAGGGTAACCGTGCCGCGCTCGCCCAGGCGGCCGCCGGCAGGGTTCGCGTGGCCGAGGACGACACCTGGTCGGACATCTTCAGCAAGGTCCTGGTCGAGCATGTCGAGCCGCATCTGGGGCAGGGGCGTTTGACCATTCTGTTCGAATACCCATCTCCAGAGGCGGCGCTGGCACGGGTGAAGACGGACGACCCACGGGTTGCGGAGCGGTTCGAGGTCTATGCCTGCGGTGTCGAACTCGCCAACGGCTTTGGCGAGCTCACCGACGCCGCGGAACAGCGCAAGCGTTTCACGGAGGCCATGGTTGAGAAGCAGCGCCGTTACGGTGAGGCCTATCCGCTCGATGACGACTTTCTGGCCGCCGTCGCCGCGATGCCGGAGGCGAGCGGTGTCGCGCTCGGCTTTGATCGGCTGGTGATGCTGGCAAGCGGTGCAACACGGATTGATCAGGTGGTGTGGACACCGCCTGCGGATGAGAGATGACGAAGACCAGTCCTTTGCGAACATTGCGCGAGCCGGCCGATCTCGTGGCCGCGGACCTGGCGCCGGCCACGGCGCTGCCTGCGCTGGAACGCGTTGCGGCGCGTTATGCCGTCGCGATCACGCCGGCGCTGGTTGAACTGATCGACACCTCGGATCCCGACGACCCCATCGCGCGGCAGTTCGTTCCGACCGCCGCGGAGCTGGAGACGCAGCCCGGCGAGAGCGCCGATCCGATCGGCGACAATCCGCATTCGCCGGTTCCCGGGATCGTGCACCGCTATCCCGATCGTGTCCTGTTCAAGCTCGTTCACGTCTGCGCGGTCTATTGTCGCTTCTGCTTCCGCCGCGAGATGGTGGGTCCCGGCAAGGAGAATGCGCTGTCGGACAGCGCCTACCGCGCCGCGATCGACTACATCCGCGCCCATAGCGAGATCTGGGAGGTGATCTTGACCGGCGGCGATCCCTTGATGCTGTCGCCGCGTCGGATGAGCGAGATCATGGCCGATCTTGCTGCGATCGATCACGTCAAGATCATCCGTCTTCACACCCGCGTGCCCGTGGCCGAGCCCGCGCGTATCACCGACGAGATGGTCGCTGCGCTGAAAGTCGAGGGTGCCACCACCTGGGTTGCACTTCATGCAAACCATGCGCGGGAGCTGACAAACATGGCCCGCGCCGCCTGCGCGCGGCTGGTCGACGCCGGCATTCCCATGGTGAGCCAGTCGGTGCTTTTGCGCGGCGTCAATGACAATGTCGTCGCCCTGTCGGATTTGATGCGGGCCTTCGTCGAGTGCCGGATCAAGCCGTACTATCTTCATCACGGCGATCTCGCGCCGGGGACGGCGCATCTGCGCACGACGCTGGCGCAAGGCCAGGACTTGATGCGGCAGTTGCGAGGGCGGGTGTCAGGGCTGTGTCAGCCGGAATACGTGATCGATATCCCCGGCGGCGCCGGCAAGTCGCCGGTCGGGCCGAATTATGTGTTGGCGGCGCAAAATACCGCAGCCAACGCGGGTGATGCGGTGACGGAAACGCGCTATCGTATCGTGGACTATTGCGGCGACGTTCATCTCTATCCGCCCGAAGCTTGAGCGGTGAGAGAACGCTGGTTTGAGGAACGGAGGATCGGACATGAAGAAGTTCATGGTGGCAGCATCGCTCGTGGTCTTGCTTGGCGGTGCGGCGGTCGCGCAGACCGGGACCAAGGGCGCGACGTCGGGCGGCGCCACGTCAGGCACGCTGCCGCAGGCGCCCGTCGGTCACCGCCAGCCGCGCGCCGGCGACGTGCCGAGCGAGAAGAGCCTGAACGATCCGAACAATCCCGTGAACAAGGAAGACGCTCTGCTCGACAAGAAGATCAAGAGCATCTGCCGCGGCTGCTGATGACAACAACGGGCAGGGCGCGAACACCATCGCCCCGCCCGCCTTGGGCCCTGCTTACGCAGAACGCTCGTGCAGTCCGGCGCGCGCGGTGTTGCGGCGGATCTCGACCGCATCAGCGAGCTGCTCGAGCACCTTGGCAGTGGTCGCCCAATCAATGCATCCGTCGGTGATGCTCTGGCCGTAAGTCAGCGGCTTGCCCGGCACCACGTCCTGACGTCCGGCGACGAGATTGCTCTCGATCATCACACCCATGATGCGGTTCTCGCCGCCCGAGATCTGCCCGGCAATGTCGGCCATCACCAGCGGCTGGTTCTCCGGCTTCTTGCTCGAATTGGCGTGGCTCGCATCCACCATCACCAGCGGTGCAACGCCGGATTTCGCCAGATCGTTGCAGGCCGCCGCGATGCTTGCCGAGTCGAAGTTCGGCTTGCTGCCGCCGCGCAAGATGATGTGGCAGTCTTCGTTTCCCGCAGTCGAGGCGATCGCCGAACGGCCGAGCTTCGTCACCGCCATGAAGTGATGCGGATGCGAGGCCGACTTCACGGCATCCGCTGCGATCCGCACATTGCCGTCCGTGCCGTTCTTGAAGCCGACGGGGCAGGAGAGCCCCGAGGCCAGCTCGCGGTGGATCTGGCTCTCGGTCGTGCGCGCGCCGATCGCAGCCCAGGAGACGAGGTCGGCGATGTATTGCGGCGTGGTCATGTCGAGGAATTCGGTGCCGGCGGGCAGGCCGAGATTGTTCACCGCCGAGAGCACGTTGCGCGCAAGCCGCAGGCCCTTGTTGATGTCGAAGCTGCCGTCGAGATCAGGATCGTTGATCAGGCCTTTCCAGCCGACCGTGGTGCGCGGCTTCTCGAAATAGACCCGCATCACGATCTCGAGCTGGTCGGCGAGGTCCTCGCGCAGCTTGGCGAGGTGTTCGGCATACTCGATCGCGGCCTTGGGATCATGCACCGAGCACGGACCGACCACGACCAGAAGCCGGTCGTCCTGGCCGTTTAGGATGGCGTGGATGGCGTTGCGCGCCGCCATCACCACACGGGTTGCCGTGAGCGTGCGCGGGACCTCCCGCATCACGTCCTCGGGCGTGCTCAGCTCTTTCAGTTCGCGGATACGAAGATCGTCGGTCGTGCTCAGCACGGCGGGCTCCTGTTTGTTTCAGAACCTGCCGGCCAATAAAAAAGCCGCCAGGTCTGGCGGCTGTTCGGACGTTTGCTTCAATATTCTAGATTGAGCGCGATCCTCCTGCCGCCAGCAAGCTGTCGTAGCTAAAGTACCAAAAATAGCTGGTGGCGACGGTGATCATGGACGGCCATATAGCGCGCCATTGGCGCCTTGTCACCCCCCAATCGGCGCGCGGGGCTTCGAAACGCCTCAACTGTTGCTTTTGCGTGCCGCCAGGGCCATGCCGATCAGGGTGGCACCGCCGAACAAAAGGTTGATGCCGACGAGCACGCCGATGGCCCATTCCGCCGTGCTCGGCAGTCCCGTGATCACCATGAACGCAATCGCGATATCGACGAGGCCCGAGATCAGGAGCCACGACCAGCGGCCGCTCAGCTCGCGGCGGTGCTCCAGCGCGTACATGATGGTGGTGACGCCTTCGGCGAGGAAATAGGCGCCGAGCACGATGGTCAGCGTCAGCACGGCCTGCATCGGACGGGCCAGTAGCAGCATGCCAGCGAACACGGCGAGGGCTGCCGAGATCAATGACCACCAGAAACCAGGTGTGGCGCGCGCCCAATAGGTTGCGATCAATCCGCCGATGCCGCTGATCAGGAACATCCAGCCGAGGAAGATCGTGATGGCAAGGCTTGCGAGCGGCGGCAGGATCAGCGCCGCGATGCCGAGGACGGCGAGCAAAATGCCTTCGAACAGAAAGGCCTTCCAATGTGCCTTCACCGCCCGGCTCATCGCGGATTGCAGCCGTGAAAAGTCTTCAGGCGATGTCATTGGCAAGCTCCAGATCGAAAGACGAGCCCACAATCTAGTATGCGCACGCCAGGCTGGCCATCCCGCAGGTCAGCCGCCGCCGTGCGCTGACGAAAAACCTTCGCCGCTGGTGCGGATGCGGTTGCGGCCGAGGACGTAGATCGCGGTCGTGACGATCAGGAGCGCGAGGCCGAGCAGGATCGAGACGAAGCCGATCGGGATCAACGCCAGAGTCAGATTGCGCTCGGGGTTGATGAGCCAATGGTGGATCGAGGTGAGCACGAAGGCGAGGCCGAGGAAGCCGACGCCGCCGCCGGCGAGCAGCAGCGCCCACATTCGCCGCAACTGGCTGAGCCGTTCCCGCGCGATATCGGTTCGGGGTGCATGATGGCGCGCGACGCGGCGGACCAGGCGTATGGCAAAGGCGATCGAGCTGAAGCCGATCAGCAGGCTCGCGGCGCCAAGCCACATCCGCAAAGTCGGATCGAGGTCCGGCATACGCTGGAGCGTAAGGAGCGGAAGGTCGAAGGCCGTATGCAGCGCCAGTGGTCCGGCGAAGATCAGCAGGCGGCTGGAGAGGCGGGCCCAGTCGCGGTGATGGCGGTTCGCGCCCAGCGCCGTGCCGGCCCGCGCGATGGTCAGATAGGCGCCTGCGATGATGCCGAGGGCGCCATGAAACGGCACGGTGAGCACGCTGCGCAGGGCTGCCAGCGACCGCCACATCTCGGCATGCTGGACCAGATAAGCGAGGTTTTCGTAAGCCGCGAAGCCGAGGCCGACGGCTGCGCCATAAACCACGGTGTCCATCGGGTTTGAGAAGGTCCGCCGCTTGGTCGATGACACCAGCACGATTGCGATCACCTTCACCGCCTCCTCGGGCACGGCGACGCCGAACACCGAATGCATGACGAGCGCCGTCCAGGGATTGTCGGGCGCCGCAACCATCTTGGCGAAGGGGGCCCGGGCGAGACCCAGCAGCGAGATGCTGGCCGCCCCCAACAGGAAGGCGGTCCAAACCTGGGCCGGGGGGCCAGGTCGTTCTTCGGCGGCAATGACAAGCCACAGCATCAGCAGCGCCGGGGCGATGGCGGCCGTTCCGATGACAGTGGGTAACGCTTCAATCAGATACATCGGCGCCGAAACTAGGTTCCCTTGGTCCGCTTATCTACGTCTGCCGATGCGACCATCTGTCATGTGCTCCCTGTCCCGTCGCTTAACAAGCGCGACAGCTGGCGTTCATCGGGGCTGCAAGGCGTAGAATGCGAGCGCAATCAATTGCATGACAGGACGGCCTCGTCATCGACGGCAACGGCGGCTGGCGCGTTACCGGATTGCGATTGATAAGTCAGATCAAGGCAATATGCAGGTTTCTTCGATTCACGATGCACGCGCGAAGGCGGCGAGTCCAGAGGCGGAATGAGCCTCGTTCGGACCTCACCCATCAGCCGGATTGCCTAATCACGTTTCGTCGGGCGTCCACGGGGGCGCGACGCAATCCGGCGGGCTCGCACCTGCTCCAACTCCCAAAGGGCGCGTATGAGACACGTGCCAAGGCAGAAGACGATGAGCAACAACAGGAAGGCCTGGTCGGTGGGTGGGATCTGGGTCATGCCGTTGAATAAGCAACCCGCGTGCCATGCGTTCCCCAAAAAGGCTTCCGGGCCACGCAGGGCGTCTCAGGCGAAGCGCCACCTGCTCCAATTCGAATCGCTGGCTCCCGCGGTCGCTCAAGGACCGTGCTTTCGGTCCTCAATGTGTGGTGAAGGGCGGCGGTGCTTCGGGTGCAATGTCGAAGGCGCCAAGGTGAAATTCTTCGCCGATGGTCTCGTCTGGCTCGGAGTGCTGCGTCAGCAGCGTGAATGCGGCCTGCGGATATTGCTTCCAGATATCGAGGTCGCCGGCCGTGATGGTGAGCCAGCCGAACGTGTACATGTAGCGCCCGGGCTCGGTGACCCGGCCCACCCTGTCCCAGGTGATTTTGTTGACTGCCATCCGGTCCCCCGATCGCAAGTCCGCAAATGACGTCCGGGCACGAGGCTCAGACGCTCCAAAGCTGATCCCGCAATGGGGCCGCGATAGGGCAGCGAAACGGATTGACCGGCCGGGTTCAGGCGGACTGCAACAAGGGTTGGCGCACGAGGAGGCGCACGAGATCGTCCCGCTGCTGCCTCTCGGCGAACTTGACGGCGAAGCCATTGTCGAACTTGCGGATGACGCGCCCGACGCAGGCGCCGACGGCAAGCGGGGTTCCGACTGGCGGGTCGTATTCGCAGGAGATCGCAACGCCGGCGGTGGAGACGTCGATGATGAAGCAGGGGTGAGTGCTGCCGTCAGCGAGCGCCAGAACAGTGTGTGAGGCCTGGGGAACGAAGCGCGCGTCGCGTCGCAGTTCCTCGATGCTGTCGTCCTTCTGCTTCTTTTCGAGCCAGGTCAACTTTTCCGACATCCAGGCGCGACGTGCCCGCGTCATGTCGAGCTCCATCAGAAAGCCCGACTTCAGCGTCGCGCTGATCGTGCATTGGAATTCGCCGAAGTCCTGGAAGTAGGAGGTCACGCGCTCGCCGATCTTGCCGACGACAGGCACGTCGACGATCATGCGGAAGGGAGAGACGCGTTTGGTGCGGCAGGCGAAGTTGCGCAGCTTGCCCTCACAATCGTACCAGCGATGCAGCGAATAGCTGCCGCTCACGCTCACTTCCACTGCTCGCTGCCTGAGGAACTCTGCGACGGACATGGGCGCCAAATGGTGTTTCTGATTGTTTCCGTAATTCCACGGTAGCGATCAATTTCTAAGCAAATGATACCGTCGCTCGTGAGCAGGGGTAAATTTCCGGTAAACGGGCTGGGCGAAGATGTGCCGAGGATGGCGGCAAAACGTCCCGGTTGTCGCGTGGGCACGTTCACAACCACGTCATGGCATCTGCGGCAGCAGGTCAACGCTGTCGCCGCTTCAGCCGTTCCGGCATTTGTCGATGATGCCGTCGACCTGGCGGATCTCATCGAGAGTCCAGTTGCCGAGCAGGGTGATGATCGCCTCGCGCCGATAGTGATGCCGCTCGCGCCGCGGCGTCTGCCGGTAGTCGATGCCGTCCTGACGCGCCGGCGATTAGCGAATTAGTGAACTTGCACAATTGCGAGCGCGCTTCCTCGATGCGCTCGCCGCTTGTCAGGAACATGAACTGATTTCGCCGGATGCGTCCTCGACAATCTTCCTGTTGATCTCGCCCCCCAGTTGCGCTTGTGTAACGAGAGGTCTGGGGGACCATTTTGATGGCTATTTTCAAGGCTGCGTCTTGCGCAGCCGCGTCCGGTTTTACAGTTCGTTTCAATTCGAGCAGGCCCAACCGGGCCTGTGTCTCGCAATGGACATGACAGTGATGTCCGGCTGCCTGTCGCCGCGGAAAGCAGGTATTCTCGATCATGCCGACCGTATCGCCACGGATCGTCTGGCTTGGCGTGAAAAGAACAGCTTCTTTCACGACGAGGATGAACGCTATCTCCGGTTTCTAATTCCGCCCGGAAGTCGCGTCCTCGACATCGGCTGCGGCGTTGGCGATACACTCGCGAGCCTCGCGCCATCATATGGCGTCGGGGTCGATTTCTGTCACAAGCAAATCGGGATCGCGCGGCAGCGTCACCCCGATCTCACTTTCGTCGAGGGTGATGCCGAAGACCCCGCGACGCTCGATGGGCTGCAAGGTCCGTTCGACTTCATCCTCGTCCTCGATACGATCGGTTCGCTCGAGGATTGCCAGAAGTTCATCGCCCTGCTGCATCCGTTTTGCACGCGGGATACGCGGCTGGTGATCGGTTACTTCTCGCATCTCTGGTACCCCGTGCTGAAATTCGCCGAGTTCGTCGGCCTGAGGATGCCGCAGCCGGAGCAGAACGTGCTGTCGCCGTCGGACTTGCGCGGCCTTGCCAGGCTTGCGGATTTCGACCCGGTGAAGTCGGAGCAACGCGTGCTCTCGCCGGTGCGAATGTTCGGGCTTGGGCGTTTTCTCAATCGTTTCGTCAGCGTGCTGCCGGGGATACGCCAGCTGGCGCTCCGCCACTATCTGGTGGCACGCTCGAGCCGCAAAGCGAGGGAAGAATTCGCATCCGCCACCGTCGTCGTGCCGGCGCGCAACGAGCGCGGCAATATCGAGCCCGCGGTCCAGCGCATTCCCGATTTTTGCAGCGACATCGAGATCATCTTCATCGAAGGCCACAGCCAGGACGGCACCTTCGAGGAGATGGAGCGGGTCAAGCAGGCGTATCCATCCAAGGACATCAAGGTGATGCGCCAGCCCGGCAAGGGCAAGGCCGACGCCGTCTTCACCGCCTTCGATGCGGCGCGCGGTGACGTGCTGATCATTCTCGACGCCGACCTGACCATGCCGCCGGAGCAGCTTCCGAAATTTTCCGAAGCACTGCTGTCGGGCAAGGGCGAGTTCGTCAATGGATCGCGTCTGGTCTATCCCATGGACGACGGCGCCATGCGTTTCCTCAACTTGATTGCCAACAAGATCTTTTCCTATCTGTTCTCCTGGCTGCTCAACCAGCGCTATACGGATACGCTGTGCGGCACCAAAGTCCTGCGCCGCAGCGACTATCTGCGCCTGAAGGCCGGCAAGGCCTATTTCGGTGATTTCGATCCATTCGGCGATTTCGACCTGATCTTCGGCGCATCGAAACTTAATCTGAAATCCGTGGATCTTCCGATCCGCTACGCCGCGCGCACTTATGGCGAGACCCAGATCTCGAGGTTTCGCCATGGCTGGATGCTGCTGAAGATGGTGGCGTTCGCCTTCCTTAAGATCAAGGCGATTTAGCCCGTGGAAGCCGCGGTTCGACGACGATGATGTCTGGCGATTGCTGTTTTCCCGACGCGCGGGTGAGCGGAAGGATCAGGACGCTGCTGGTCCTCATCGTGCCGTCGCTGTATCTGGCGGCAACGCTGCTCTATTCGGCCTGGCAGGCGGTATGGGGCGTCCAGGTCGATCCGGAATCGGCCTACACCATGAACGGGCTGGTGGCGGCGGCTGGTTACGGCTCGCTGAAGTTCGACCACCCGGGAACGACGACGACGCTGCTTGTCGAACTGATCGTCAGGGGCTGGGCCCTGGTCGCCCGCGCCGAGGATATCGTCGCGTTCGGGCTCAAGCACTACGATGCGATCACATACGCGGCGCGAACCGGCGAGGCGGTGGTGCTGACGGGCGCGCTGCTGGCGGGCGGGCTCATCGTCGGACGGACGACGCAGAGTGCCATCGCCGCGATGCTGTTTCAGGCCGGCGCGTTCGTGCATCCCGACGCGTTTCACTTCCAGACGGTGCTTGCGCCGGAAGGCCTCATGGCCGCGTTCGCGCTGTTCGGCATGGCGATCGTGGTCAAGGCTGCGCTCGACGCCCATCCGCCGGAAACCAGCCTCGGTGTCATGTCCGGGGTGATTTTCGCGCTCGGGTTCTCGACCAAATATCTCTATCTGCCGCAGGCGGTGTTCGGCGTGTGCCTGCTCAGAAACAGGCGAGCGTTCGTCGCCGCCATGGTCACCGGCGCGATCGGCTTCGTCGGCTTCAGTCTGATCTTCAATCCCGGAACGATCACGCGCGGGTTCGGATGGCTCGTGCAGATCGCCACCCACAAGGGACAATACGGCGAGGGCGAGGCGGGGTTCATCGACTTCGGCACGTTCTGGTCCAACATGCGCGGGATCGTTGCATCGGCACCGCTCGTGCTCGGCGTCTACGTCGCAGCCGCGGGCACGGTGCTGGCCTGGTGCGCCAAGAGCCGGAGCTGGCGCGATCCGGTCAGCCTGACGCTCGGCGCCGCCGTCCTGGTCTTTGCCGCGCATCTGGTGGCGACGTCGAAGCATTTTGCGCTTCACTACATGCTGGCGCCGTGGGTCCAGACCGGGGGCGTCCTGGTCCTGGTTCTGGTGCTGCTCAGGCGCCTGGTCCCGGCCGTCCCGTCGGCTGCGCTGAGCCTGCTGGCGGGCAGCCTGTGCATCGTAACGGGTGCGGTGACGTTGATCGACGCCCGCGCCGCGGCCCTGCAATCGTCGGCGCTGAACGCGGTTGGGGCGCGGCTTTCGAAGGCGGTGGTCGCGGCCGGTCCCGCCTGCGCCAACGTCTCTGGCATGTTCGTGCGCGCGCCGGAGAACGACATGAACCACGGCTGGGACATGACGTTGCAGCTCTGGGGCGACCAGGCCATGCGCGAGAGATTTTCCAGGGCCTATGCCAGCGTCTTCACGGTGCCGCTGCTGGACCACAACACCTATACGCACGTCCTCAAGAACGACTTTCGCCCCACCAGCTATGCGAAGCTTGCGGTGGACTATCCCTGCATCGTCGTCCGTTCGGCGGTGGCGCTCGACGCCGAGAATGCGATCGGGCTGCTGGCGCTCGATCCGGACCATTGCGAGATCGCGGGGGTCCACGTCTATACCGTCAACCTCGCCTGCGCGAAGGTGCAGGGCAGCTTCCTGGGCGAGCGATGAGGGGACGTGGTTGGGGTGGCGCTCCCTAGCGGAATCGAACCGCTCTCTCCACCGTGAAAGGGTGGCGTCCTAACCGATAGACGAAGGGAGCAAACGCAGGGCCTGACAGCATGTGGCGACGGGCCCGCTGGCCGGTCCGAGTCGTGCCCGGCGGCTTGCAGCGGGCGAACGTATAGTGGCCTTTGCGCCGGTGGGCAAGCCGTTCCGGAACGCTCTTTTGGGCCCGGTGGATAGCCCGGCCCGGGATCATCAGGGCTGCGATTTCAACGGTTTTTTAGGGTTCCCTGGGCTAGCGCTGGGGCGGGAGATTTTTCGCCGATGCCACAGCCCAAGAAGCGCGCAGCCCGCAAACTGCTGTCGCAGCATGCCTGGATCACGCTTGAGGGCGGATTCGCGGCACGGCATTGCCTGGTCCAGGATATTTCGGCCTCGGGCGCCAGGATCACCATGGACGAGGATGCGAGCCAGCTGCCGGGCGTGATCCGCATGGCCTTCGCACGCGACGCCCGGACCGGGCGGAGCTGTCAGGTGGTCTGGCGCCGCGGCAAGTCGGCCGGGGTCCGGTTCCTCTGAGCCCAAGCCGGCCCGGATGGCGCCTGCCGCCGGTCCGGGCTACAAGGCGGCCCATGCGCGCCGCCGTTCTCGTTCTCGCCTCATTCGCACTGACCGCCGCAGCCGGGGCCGAAACCCTGCGCCTGCCGCCGGCCGAGCAGCCGCAGTCCGGCAAGACGCTGCCGCTGAAGGGCTCCGCCGCCAGGCCCAATGGCTGCGCCTCCTATGGCCGGGGTTTTGCGATGGTCGAGGGCACCTGCGTGAAGATCGGCGGCTCGGTCCGGATCGACGCCGTGACCGGCCGCTGAGCTGACGCCGATCGTCGTCGCGCTGGTCGAGCCTCGCCGGCACCAGCCCGCCACGACGAAACGCGAAAACAACCCCATGCACAGTAGCCGGCGCGCGCGGCGCGTTTGCGCGGCAAGCGCGATTCATCACGTCCGCACCACACCTTGAGCCGCTTCAGCGGCTCAGGACATCGGCGGGGCCACGTGCTGGGCAAATCCGGGCCGCCGGCCGAGCTCGGCGAGCCACCTCGTCAGGTGCGGCTGCGCCGGCCGGGTGATCCCCTCGACGCCGAGCCAGCGCCGCGCATAGGCGCCGATGGCGATATCGGCGAGCGTGAACGCGTCTCCCTCCATGAACGGCCGCGTCGCGAGCAGGCGGTCGGCGATCGCCCAGACTTCGGCGGCGGCATCGGCATCCTGCTGCACCTTGATCATGTCGCGCTCGGCGGGTGGCGTGCGCACGATGCCCCAGAACACCGGGCGGTCGACCGGCTGCACCATCGCCAGCGTCCAGTCGAGCCAGCGGTCGACACTGGCTCTGCGCTTCGGCGCCTCCGGATAGATCGGCGTGCCGCGCCCATGCGCCATGCAGAGATAGCGCATGATCGAATTGGACTCCCACAGCACGTAGTCGCCCTCGACCAGCGTCGGAATCCGCGCATTCGGGTTCATCGCGAGATAATCGGCCTCGCGGGTCTTGCCGTATTGCATGCCGGCGTCGATGCGCTGATAGGGCAGCGCAAGCTCGGTGAGGCACCACAGCACCTTCTGCACGTTGACCGAATTGGCGCGGCCCCAGATCGTCAGCTGTGTGTCAGGCATCGAGCGTCTCCCGCGGCGTTCATTTCCCGCGCGTGATAGCGGAATTTCGCGCAAGCAGCGATGCCGATTGCCGCCAGCCACTCATGCAAAAAGCTCCGCTCTGGGAGCGGAGCTTTCATTGCAGAGCAACCGGTCGCGACAAACGCAAGATGCGTTTGCGCTGATATCAATGGCCGAAGAACAGCCACAACAGAATGATCACCGGGATCGGCACGCCCAGCAGCCACAGCAAAATTCCGCGTCCCATCGCGTCCTCCTCCAATCGCATTGTCCAATCGCATTGTCTTGGAGTGAACGCGGGGGAGCGGCGGTGGTTCCTGCAGATAGCGCCTACCAATGGCCGGTATTCGGCATCGACGCCCACGGCTCGGCCGGCGCCTTCGGCTCGCCCTTCTGCAGCAGCTCGATCGAGTGCAAATCGGGCGAGCGGACGAAGGCCATGTTGCCGTCGCGCGGGGGACGGTTGATGGTGACGCCGGCCTTCATCAGCTTCTCGCAGGTGGCGTAGATGTCGTCGACCTCGTAGGCGAGGTGGCCGAAGAAGCGGTCCTCGCCGTACTTCTCCTCGTCCCAGTTGTAGGTAAGCTCGACCAGCGGCGCACCGCGCGTCTGCGGCTGCTTCTTCAGCGCTTCGAGATCGTCAGCCGAGCACAGGAACACCAGCGTGAAGCGCCCCTTGTCGTTCTCGATCCGCCGCACCTCCTTGAGCCCGAGCGCATCCTGGTAGAACTTCAGCGCGACATCGAGATTGCGCACGCGCAGCATGGTGTGGAGATAACGCATGGTTGTTGCTCCCTTGGACGGTGGGGTTTTGGTTTGGGCCGGAACGGCGGGGGAGAGATAGCAGGAAAGTGGCGGGAGGGGCAGGGGGCGGGGGAAACGTGTGCGTGAAATGAAGGCCAATGGCTACATCAATCAAGCATAGTGACGATGCACTTAAGTCCAGCGACACGTGAGCGAGTGGAGTGCACAATGACCGCAATCACTGTCACCGTATTTTATGATCTCCATCGGGGTGCACCGGGCCGAGCCAAGACCTCGGCAGTGTATCGACGGGAACGTGGAGGAGCAGCGGAATATGTTATTCTTCCTTGCATTCATCGGGACATCGATTGTTGTGATTGTCACGCCGGGGCCTGACACGGCCACGACCATCCGCAGCACCCTTTTGGCCGGGCGGACGGGCGGGATCTGCACGGCGGCTGGCATAGCGGTTGGTCAGACAGTCTGGGCCCTGGCGACCAGCGTCGGCCTTGCTGCTCTCCTGGTGGCCTCGGCGCCGCTGTTTCTTGCCATCAAGTATCTGGGCGCCGCTTACCTTATCTATCTGGGCGTCCTCGCGTTATACGAAGCCCTTCGGTCGCCGGAGCAGGGTTCGGGGATCGCGGTGGAGAACTACGCGCATGGTCGCTTAAGCCCTTGGATCGCTTTCAGGCAGGGGCTCATCAGCGATCTCGGCAATCCCAAGATGGCTGTTTTCTTCACGAGCCTGCTTCCTCAGTTCGTGCCGACAGGCGGATCGACCTTTGCGACACTGCTCGCTCTTGGAATTGTCTTTGCAGGCATGACCTTCCTCTGGCTCGCATTTTATGCCGCGGCTATCCACAAGGTGCGGAATGCTCTTCAACGGCCTACCGTGCGTCGCCTCGTGGAGGGCGTGACGGGAGTTGTCCTGATTGCTCTGGGTTTGCGCATCGCCACAGAGCAGCGGTGAATGGTGCCAGCTTCGTGAATTCCCGTGGATGGCGCCGCCGAATTACGGCGGCAGGCCCCTGCATTGGCCGCAAGGAAAGCGCGCACCACGCCATTTCGTGCGATGGCCTGCCTCAGATCGCCTTTGCTTTCTTCAGCGCATCGAGGTCGTGCCGCACGCCGGCAAGACCGTCGTGGTTGTAGCGGATCAGAATCCGCTCGGCGCTGAGATATGACAGCGCCGGGTTGCGGAAGCCGTTGTTGAACTTCGCCGCATCCGCAGGGTCGAAGCCGTAGTCGGGCGCGAGCTTGGCGAGGATCGCCACCGCCGCCGTCACCGCCGGGCCGGCGAAGATGTAGTCAGCATCCGACAGATTGTGGATCACGGTCTCGGCCGAGAGGTTGCCGAGCTTGGCAGCGAGGAAGTCGATGTTGTCGGTGGTGCGCGCCGGCGGCAGGCGGAAGTGGCCGCTCGCATCCTTCACCAGATAGCCGCGCGCGATCGGGGCGACATGGGCGATGATCGCCGCGGCGCGCAGCCAGTTTACCACCATGTACTCGTGGCCGAGCGTCGGCGCGCTGTGGGCCGAGGCCTGGATCACGATGAACGGCGCGGGCAGGTCGCGCGCCATGGATTCGGCGACGCCGAGAATGTGATGGCCGCCGGTGCGGCTGTCACCCTTGGCTCCATCAGCATCGGTCTCGCCGTTGCCGCCGAAGTTGAACTCGGCGAACTCGCTGCCGTCGGCATTCCACTGGAACACGATCGGCTTGGCCCAGTCGTGCCACATCGGGGCTGCGATGATTGCGTCGTTGTTGATGACGAGATCGGAGTGGCTGACCGCCTCGCGCGAACCGTTCGGCGGCAGGGGCGCCACCCGCGGCAGACCGTCCTCGCCGGTCAGACCGACGTTGAGGCGGTAGTTCTCGCTGAAGCTGATGGCGCTCGACAGGTTGAACGATTCATGCACCGGCAGGCCGCCGGGATAGGAGTGGTGGCCGGTGAATCCGCTGCCGGGCGCGGCACCCCAGGCCATCGGCAGGTGCGGGCAGGCAGTGCCGTCGTCGCGCAGCGGCGGAAACACGCCTGTCACCGCGCCGCCCGGAAAACCCTTGCCGTCGGCTTCGTTGATCAGGCCGAGGCTGACGAGCTCGGCGACGATCTTGGCCTTGTCCGAAGCGGTGAGGTTGGCGCGATGGGCGACACAGGTGTTCGGGTTGAACAGGGCGTCGTGGGTGGCGGCCTTCAGCCGGGCGTCGTCGATGCTGGCGATGACCTGCTCGATGCGCGCCAGCGCAGATTTCACCAGCGGCGAACGGGCGGCGAGCTCGCCCGCCGCGGCGTTGCCGGCACCAGGCACGGTCTGGTCGACGGCCAAAGCCGGGGCGGAGGTCGCCAGCACGGCAGCGGCGACGACGGGAAGCATGAGGCGCATCAGCGGGCTCCTTTTGAAACGAGGCGCAGCGCTAGCATCGGATAATGACAGCTCAGTAACAGCAATAGCCACTGACGTTTCTGGAGCGCGCGATCGGCGCGCGTTCAGTTGCGCGACGCCGCGGCGAACACCGCCATTTGCGCATCGAAGGCGCGCCGGAACGCCGGCCGCGTTTCGCCGCGGGCTACATAAGCCGGGAGGTTTGGATATTCGTCCAGCAGGCCGGATGCCTTCAACCGCCGCAGCACCGTGATCATCATGAGGTCGCCGGCGCTGAAGGCGCCATCGAGCCAATCCGCATTGCCGAGACGGACGGACAAATCCCGCAAGCGCTCCCGGATGCGGTCCTTCACGCGCGGCAGTCGCTGCTCGTACCAGGCCTCATTGCGCTCCACGATCACTGCGATTGTCAGGTCGAGGACCGGTGGCTCCAAGGAGCTGAGCGCGGCGAACATCCACGCGATCGCGCGCGCCCGGCCTTCGGGTTCGTCCGGCAACAATCCGGCATGGCGCTCGGCGATGTGGAGCACGATCGCGCCGGACTCGAACAGCACGAGGCCGCCGTCCTCATAGGTCGGGATCTGTCCGAAGGGATGCAGCGCGCGATGCGAAGCCTGCTTCATCTCGCTGAACGAGAGCAGACGGACATCGTAGGGCTGTCCAACCTCCTCGAGCGCCCATCGCACCCCCATGTCGCGGGCCAGTCCGCGGCCGCGGTCCGGCGCGTTTGCGAAGGCGGTGATGGTCGGGGGCATGGAAGGCTCCGGGGACGGGAAGAGGAGGCTAGGCGGCCAGAGG